>DASTWM010000239.1:0-4257 GCA_035765855.1 Roseiflexaceae bacterium | reverse complement strand
CCGGTGCTGTGGTCGGAATGGAACGGCAAGTACCGCGACACCGTGCGCCGCTTCTGGAAGGGAGATATCAGCCAGGTTGCGGAATTAGCCTACCGCCTGTCCGGTTCGAGCGACCTGTACCAGCACAACAGTCGTCGTCCGTATGCCTCGATCAACTTCATCACCGCCCATGACGGCTTCACGCTGCGCGATCTGGTGAGCTACAGCGAGAAGCACAACGAGGCCAACGGCGAGAACAATACTGATGGCGAAAGCCATAACAATTCGTGGAACTGTGGCGTGGAAGGCCCGACCGACGATCCGGCGATCAACGCGCTGCGGGCGCAGCAACAGCGCAATTTCATGGCAACGCTGCTGCTTTCGGAGGGCGTGCCCATGCTGCTCGGCGGCGATGAACGCGGGCGCACGCAGGCCGGCAATAATAACGCCTATTGTCAGGATAATGAGATCAGCTGGGTGGATTGGTATCTCGACGATGCGGGCCGCGAGTTGCTGGAGTTCACGCGCAAGCTGGTGCAGATTCGCCAGTCGCACCCGGTGCTCCGCCGCCGCAGATTCTTTCAGGGGCGGCGCATCCATGGCACCGATATTCGTGACATTGTGTGGCTGCGGCCTGATAACGGCGAGATGAACGAAGATCAGTGGACCAACGATCTTGTTCGTTGCCTGGGCATGCTGCTCAACGGGCAAGCCATGAGTGAATGGAACGTGCGCGGCCAGCGCGTGTATGATGACGTGTTGCTGGTGCTGTTCAATGCCCATTACGAAGAGATTCCGTTCTACTTGCCGGAGGTGCTGCCAGACAACCACTGGGATGTCCTGGTCGACACCGCGAACCCGACGACGACCGGCATGCACGAGCCCGGCACAAGCTATCCGCTGAAGGGGCGCTCGCTGGTGCTGCTGATTCAGCACAGCAACGCCGCGCATGACGAAGAAGAAACGTACGCGGACGCATAAAACAGCATATTAGTTCACTATGGCGTGCCCCGCTGCTTGCAGGGCGCTTCCGAAGCGAAGCGTGCTGCGGGAAGTGGGGCGCTGCTGTCCTGTCATGGTGTATGATAGGCATGTTTTAGCGGGTTGAAGTTGAAATGATACTGTGGAGAGATGAAGACTTATGGATGTAACTGATACTGATTCAACACTGGCACCGCTCGTGCAGGAGGTGATTGCGCAGGCGCGCATTCCACGGGCGACCTACCGTTTTCAATTTAATACATCGTTCACCTTCCGCGATGCGCAGGCGCTGGTCGAGTATCTCGATGTGCTTGGCGTGAGCGATATGTACGCTTCGCCGCTTTTGCAGCCGCGCAAGGATAGCGAGCATGGCTACGATGTGTCCGACCCGACGCGCCTCAACCCCGCGCTCGGCAGCCAGGAAGACTTCGACAGCATGGTTGCGGCGCTCAGGCAGCGCAACATGGGCCTGCTGCTCGACACTGTGCCGAACCACATGGGCATTGGCGATGAGACCAACGTGTGGTGGATGGATGTGCTGGAGAACGGGCCAAGCTCGGTCTACGCGAAGTTCTTCGATATTTCATGGCAGACGGTGAAGCCGGAACTGACCAACAAAGTGCTGCTGCCGGTGCTTGAGGATCAATACGGCCAGGTGCTCGAGTCGGGGAAACTGCGGCTCGTGTACGAAACCACGGATGCGATCGACAGCGATAATAAAACCTTCTGGATTATGTATCACAGCATGCGCCTGCCGCTCGCGCCGGGAACGTACAGCCAAATTCTGGAATATCCGCTCGAAAAGCTGGTCGAAGCATTGGGCGCTGAAGATACAGATTTGTTGGAATACCAGAGCATTCTCACGGCGCTGAACTACCTGCCGAATCGCACCGAAACCGATCCGCTGCGTGTGGCCGAGCGCAATCGCGAGAAGGAAATCATTAAACGCCGGCTGACGGCGCTGTATGACTCAAGCACCACCATCCGCGCCGCGATCGATTCCACGGTGACAACGTTCAACGGCACGGTCGGCGATCCGAAAAGCTTCGACATGCTCGATCAACTCATCAATGCCCAGGCGTACCGGCTGGCGTTCTGGCGGGTCGCCGCGGAAGAAATTAATTATCGGCGGTTCTTCGACATCAACGATCTGGCGGCGATCCGCCCGGAAGACCCGGAAGTGTTCGCGGCGACGCATGATCTCATCTTGCGGCTGCTGGCCGAGGGCAAGGCGACCGGCCTGCGGATTGACCACATCGACGGCTTGTACGATCCGGACGGGTATCTGTGGCAACTGCAAGAGCAGTATGTGCTGCGGCTGGTCAAGGCGCAATTGCCGCCGGGCGAGGATGAGCACGTTGATGACGGGGAACTGGCGCAACAGATTAGCGAGCAGTTGCACCAGTGGCATGCCGCCGAACTGCGGCGCGACCCGGCATGCTCGCCGCAGTGGCCGCTGTATGTGGTCGCCGAGAAGATTCTTGGCGAGGGCGAGACACTGCCGCTGGCCTGGGCGGCCTACGGCACCACCGGCTACGATTTTCTGAACGATTTGAACGGGCTGTTCATCGACCGGCAGAACGCCCGCGCCTTCGACGCGATCTACAGCGGCTTTATCGAGCGCGCGCTGTCGTTCAACGAAATGGTCAACAGCACTAAAAAGATGATCATGCTGGTTTCCATGACCAGCGAGATCTACAATCTGAGCCACCAGCTTGAGCGTATGTCTGAGCGCAACCGGCGCTACCGCGACTTCACGCTCGACACGATCACGTTTGCATTGCGCGAAGTGATCGCCGCGCTGCCGGTGTACCGCACCTACATCACCGATGCCGAAACAGTCACCACGCGCGACCGCCGTTTTATTGAAGTGGCCGTCGCCAAGGCGCAGCGCCGCAATCCGCGCACCGCGAATGCCCTGTTCCAGTTTATCAGGGACACGCTGCTGCTGCGCAACCTTGATCGCTTCGATGAAGAAGGCCAGCAAGAACTGATCGCCTGGGTGCGCAAGTTCCAGCAGGTCAGCGGCCCGGTCATGGCAAAGGGTGTGGAAGATACGGCATTCTACCGCTATAATCGGCTGGTGTCGCTAAACGAGGTCGGCGGGCATCCTGATCAGTTTGGCAGCACGCCTGCCGCATTCCACGACCGCAATCGGGCGAACCAGCGCTCCTGGCCGAACACCATGCTGGCGACTTCGACCCATGATACCAAACGCAGCGAGGATGTGCGGGCGCGGATCGATGTGCTGTCTGAAATGCCGGATGCGTGGCGGGAAGCGCTGGATCAATGGTGCGAACTGAACGCGCCGCACCGCACCGAAACGGAGGACGAAACTGCGCCCGATCTGAACGATGAATACCTGCTGTATCAAACGCTGATCGGCGCGTGGCCGTTCAATCCGCATGCGGGCGCGGAAGGCGCGTCGCGGCTGCTATCGCCCGCTGAAGAGGCATGGGGCGAGTTCCGCGAGCGGATCATCGCCTACATGCAGAAGGCGACCAAAGAAGCTAAGGAGCACACCAGTTGGATCAACGCCGATGAGCAGTATGACGCGGCGCTGAATAACTTCATTCGCGGGGTCATGAACAGCGAAGAGAGCAACCCGTTTCTCCAATCGATCATGCATCTGGCTGACACAGTGGCGTTCTTCGGCCAATTCAATTCGCTGGCGCAGCAACTGCTGAAACTGACCTCGCCGGGCGTGCCGGACCTGTACCAGGGCACGGAAATGTGGGATTTGAGCCTGGTCGATCCCGACAACCGGCGGCCAGTCGATTACGCGCTGCGCCAGCACCTGCTCGGCGAAATGCTGCACCATGTGGCTCAGGCCGAGCAGCCGGACGGAACGCCGCTGCGCGCGCTGACCGACGAATTGCTGCGTACCCTGCATGATGGCCGCATCAAGCTGTACATGACCCAACGGGCGCTTGAGTTCCGCCGCCAGCATCCTGATCTTTTTGCCATGGGCGACTACCACGCGCTGGAGGTGCAGGGCGAGCAGGCGGCGCATGCGATTGCGTTCGCGCGCAGCTATGAGATCGAGTCTATGCTGGTGGTCGTGCCACGGCTCGTCGTCGGGCTGACGGGGGGCGCGGAGCGCGCGCCGCTGGGTGACGTGTGGGGTGACACATGGCTGCCGCTGCCAGAGGATCTGGCCGAACGACGCTATCGTAACTGGTTCACTGGCGAAACGCTCGTGGTCGAGACAGTTGATGGCATGCCGGGGCTGCGGTTGTCGGCGGTGCTGGCGATTTTCCCGGTCTCGCTGCTCACGCGGGTCGGCAACGGCTAAAT
>DASTWM010000238.1:0-5087 GCA_035765855.1 Roseiflexaceae bacterium | reverse complement strand
ATCGTTCTCAGCACGTTTTCCGGCATGGCGGCGGTCATGTCGGTGGCAATGAAGCCCGGCGCGACCGCATTGGCCGTAATGCCGCGCCTGCCAAGCTCGCGCGCCCACACGCGCGTCATGCCGATCACGCCCGCCTTGCTGGCCGCGTAATTGGTCTGGCCGAAGTTGCCGTACACGCCCACCACCGACGCCGCGCTGATGATCCGCCCGTAGTTCTGCGCGATCATGGTCGGCACGACCGCCTGCGTGCAGTTGAACACGCCCTTGAGGTTCACGCCAATCACCGCGTCGAAGTCGGCCTCGCTCATCTTGCCGACAACCTGGCCGTCCTTGACTCTGACCAGTTGCGCGTCGCGGGTAATGCCGGCGTTGTTGATCAGAATGTCGATCCGCCCGAAGCGCTCCAGCGTCATGGCGACGGCGCGCGCCACCTGTTCCTGCGCGGCGACATTGACGTTGATAAACAGCGCCTGCCCGCCCGCCTGCGCGATCTCATGCGCCAGCGCCTGCCCGGCATGTTCGTCCATATCCCACGCGGATACCGCCGCGCCCGCGTTCGCAAAGGTCAGCGCGGTCGCCCGCCCGATGCCGTTGGCCGCGCCGGTGATCACGGCCACGCGCTTGTGCAACGAAATGTTCATGGCGGCTCCTTATTCGGGTATGGTATCGTAGCGATGCCCCTTGTGGGCATCGTGCTTGCTTGTGGGCATCGTGCTTGCGGGCATCGCGCGGCTCGTGCGGGCATCGCGCGGCACCCACGAGGGGTGCCGCTACGGAAAATCCGATTATTCGGAAACTGTTCATAAACGAACGGCTCGTGGCGTTCAATCCCGCAACACGCGTTCTTCCTTTACTTCGGCTTCAGCACCAGCCGGTTGCGCGCCGCCGCGTTGAGCGCGTCTTTGTCGAAGCGCATCGGCATGTACTCGACCCGCTGCCAGCGCTCCAGAAGGTTGCTGTAATAGCCGCTCAGGATGTGGCCCGATTGCCCGACGGTGTGCATGAAGCGCGAGTTGCCCCAATCTTTCAGGTCGATGATCTGCCGGTACGATGGCACATGAGATTGATTGTACAGGTCGTCCTGTTCGACGGGCGCGACATTGACCGTGAAGCCGTCGCCGCCGTTCGGAATGCTGCGGCTGAAAATCGGCTTGAGCGCCGCCACCTTGTCGAACGGCTCGTGCGGGAAGATTGCGCGATGCACATGATCCCAGCGCCATGCGGTGATGTCGCCGCTGCCCTGCGCCTGGCTCATCTGCGCCAGCCCGGCGGTGAGCGCCGCGCCCAGCGTGGTGGCGCAGTCCTCGACGACCGGCGTGTGCGCGTTGTCGCACCATGCGCCGGTGCCTTGCAGCGTGTTGCGCAGCGCCGTGGCGATGAAATCTTTGTCGCCGCGATAGCTGTTCCACAGCTCGTCGCCAAGCTCATCGGCAAAGACGTGCGGCGGAATCTGCTGATACCATGCCTCGAACACGGTCGCGGCGGCGCTGTCGGCGCTGATCGTGCCATCCCAGCCGCGCAGCATGGTGATCGCCGCCTGCTCCCGTTCGCCATTGGCCTTCGCGTGCAGCAGGTACGGCAGAATCTCGCGCGCCTGCGCCGATTGCACATCGGCCTGCATGGCGGCCACATCGTCAATTGATAATTTGGGCTTGCTCTTGATTAACTCCACAATCCGCTCGGCGCGGTACGGCGCGGCCCAGTCACTTGAAATGAAGTGCGGGTAACTATCTGACACGGCTTTGTTGTTGGCTGAAACGATGAAGCCCTCCTCGGGATTATAGGCGTGCGGCAGTTCCTTGAACGGCACATAGCTTGTCCATTCGTACTCGCCGGTCCAGCCCGGCACCGGCAGCGTGCCGTCGCCCTTCGCGCGGATGGGCAGCGCGCCGGGCGCGTAGTAGCCGATGTTGTTTTTGAAGTCGGCGAACACGAAGTTCTGCATGGGCGCTTTGTACAGCTCCAGCGCCTGCGAAAAGTCGAACCACTCCAGCGCAGCATTGATCTTCAGGTAGGCTGCAATCGTCGTGTCGTTGTCGTCCAGCGCCGTCCAGCGAAACGCAAGCGGCTCTTTGGCGTCCTTCAGCACATCCGAAATGAGCGGGCCGTGGCGCGTGCGGCGCACCTGAATCGTCGTGTCGGGCTGGCCCTTGACCTTGATAGCCTCCTGCGCGACATGCATCGGCTCCCATGCGCCCTTGAACTCAGCCTGGTTGCGGTCGTTCACATGCTCGATGTACAGGTCTTGCACGTCCGGGCCGGTGTTGGTCACGCCCCATGCGATCCGCTTGTTGTGGCCGATCAGCACAGCGGGCAGGCCGGGGATGGTCGCGCCGATCACGTCAAGTTTGCCGCCGGTCACATGCGCGAGGTACCAGATCGACGGAATCTGCGCGCCGAGGTGCGGGTCGTTCGCCAGAATCGGCTTGCCGGTGGTGGTGCGCCCGCCGCCAATTACCCAGTTGTTGCTGCCGATTGCCTTGCCGCTCAGGCCGAGATTGGTCTGGATGAAGGTGTTGATTGCGAGCAGTTGATCATAGGTATCATTGGCTGGAGACGAAGGACGAACGACGAACGACGGAATTGACCGAGCTGCCGCCTTCGTCCTCCGTCCTTCGTCCTTCGTCGTGCTGGCAGTGGCGCTTTGCGGCAAAATGATCGGCCCATCGGCAGGGTAGGGCGGCATGAGTTGAGCCGTTTTGTCAGCGCCCAGTTTGGCGATCAGTTGCTCGCGCAGCAGCTCGCTGCTCCAGTTGCCGCCCAGATCCCAGGCCATCATTTTGGCCCATACCAGCACATCTTCGGGCTGCCATGGCTCCGGCGCGAAGCCGAGAATCGTGAACTCGACCGGCAGTTCGCGGCCATGGTGCGTGCTGATAAAGGCGTTGATGCCTGCGACGTAGGCGTTGACCAGAGCTTGCGTCGCCGGGTCGGTGCTGGCCCACGCGCTGCGGGCGGCGCGCGCCACGCCAAGTGTCCGCAGGAATTTGTCAGTTTGGAGCGTTGCATCGCCAAGGATTTCTGAGAGCCGCCCGTTGCCGATCCGCCGCTGAAACTCCATCTGCCACAGCCGGTCCTGGGCATGCACGTAGCCCAGGCCGAACAGCGCGTCGGCCTCGCTGTTCGCGCGGATGTGCGGCACATCGTCGGTGTCGCGCAGCACCTCAACCGGGCCGCTGATGCCGTTGACTGTGATCGTGCCAGCAGTTTGCGGCAGCGCGCCACGCAGCCACAGGTAGCCGCCGCCGCCGACCAGCAGCACGAGGATGAGCAGAATAAGCAGAATCCAGCGCAGAATGCGTAGCAATCGCATGGCTTCCTCTAGAGAGTGGAGAACGGAGAACGGAGAACGAAGGGCGTAGAACGGAGAGCGGAGAACCCCGCCGCATCATTTCACCCCGTCATCTTGTCACCCGTCCCTGCAAAATGTCGCGCAGGTCGGGATACAGGCCACTGGTGCGCAGGTGTTCGTCGCTGGCTTCGCCGCGATACACGGCCTCGGCCAGCGCGCGGGCATGCGCGGCGGCATGCTGGCGGCCCTGCGTGGCGTCGCGGAAGGCGGTGTGCTTCAGCAGCAGCGCGGCCTCATTCTCTGGTTTGAGCTTGCCCGCGTAGATCTGGTGCGGCAGCCGCGCTGGAATATTGAGCGTATCGCAGCGCGCCATGATATCGCGGTCGCGTTCGGCGCGGTAGAGCGCGGCAGGCAGCGGCTCGGAGCCATACAAATCACGATAGTAGCTCGGCGGGTAGCTGCCGATCCGCGCCAACGTGTCGCTGATGCGCGCCCGGTGGCGTTCGCTCGGAATATGCAGATAATCCCAACACATGAAATCAGCGCCTGCCCCGGCCACCGCGCGTATCGTGGTCGACAGCACGTAATCGGTGTCGTTGACATATGGCATCACCGGCACAAACGCAACGCCGGTCGGAATACCAGCCTGCTTGAGTTGCGCGATTGCATCGAGCCGCAGCGCGGGCGAGGGCGCTTTGTCTTCCAGTTTGTCAGACATGTTGATGTCGGTCGTCAGGATGGTAAAGACGACCACGGCCAGGCTCTGCTGCTGAATGCGTTGCAGCAGCACGAGATCTTCCAGCACCGCCGGGCTTTTTGTTAAAATAAGGCATGGCTGCCCGCGATCGGCCAGAATTTGGAGCACCTGCCGCGTCAGCCGGTGGGTGGCCTCGGCGGGCTGATAGGGATCGGTCAGCGCCGTGATGCCAATCAGATCGCCGCGATCCACGGTTTCAAGCTCTTCTGCCAGAATCTCCGGCAGGTTCACCGCGATCCGCACCGTCTCGTTGAACGGGCGCACGCGGTACGCCCAGCCGTCACAATACGGGCAGCCGAACTCGCAACCGTCGTAAATCGACAAGGTATACGACGATAAAAAATAGTCATTGATGGTTGGCCGCCGTGGGCCAAGCACCGACGTAGTCAGTTGATCTTCAATATAATAAGCCATACATGGTCACACACCGTACAGGAACCTTTGCGAAACACAGAACGTCCAAGAGATAGTCCGTATTGTAACAGGGAGCCCGCCATGCGTAAAATAGTGCTAGGTTTGTTTATCTTCGGATCATTGCTTGCCGGATGCGGCCAGGTGCAGCCCGCCACGCCCGACACCGGCGCGCCAACCAGTGGCGCAGCCACGCAGCCGCCCACGAGCGTACCCGCTGCGCCGACCGTCATGCCAACCGCCGTGCCGCCGACCGTCGAGGCGTCGCAGCCCGGCGCAACGCCAGACGCCATGCTGGCCGAAGCGCGCGCCCGGCTGGCCGCGCACCTTGGCGTGAAAGAGGACGCGCTGGCGGTGCAAAGCACCGAGGCGAAGCAGTGGCCGGACGGTGCAATCGGCTGCCCGCAGGCTGGCATGATGTATCCGCAAATTGTGACGCCGGGCTATTTAATCGTGTTTAGCCACAACGGTACGTCGTATGACGTGCATACCGGCAGGGAGGATGTGTTTATCTTGTGCCAGAATAATAAACCGACGCCGCTGAACAGCGCATCGCAGGAGCAGCCGACCGCGCATATTGGCAATACACCGAACAGCCCGCCGACGCCGCAGCCAACTGATCAGCCG
>DASTWM010000237.1:0-3654 GCA_035765855.1 Roseiflexaceae bacterium | reverse complement strand
TATTTTCCGCGCCGACGATGCTGCGCTGCTGCTGATTGCCGAGCATGGCAGCGCGCCCGTCGCAACGGCGCTGGTGGCGGCGTGGGCTGGCGAAGGGCTGTACCTGTACAGCGGCTCCACGCCCGAAGGACTCAAGAGTGGGGCGCAGCATGCCATTCAGTGGCAGGCGCTCCAATGGGCGCGCGAACGCGGCTGCCGCCTGTATGACTTTTGGGGCATCCCGGACGCGCTGGGTCAGGCCGCCATGGTGACCGACGAGGCCGAGCGCGAGCGGCTGGAAGCGGAGGCGCGCAATGATGAATTATTCGGCGTGTATCGCTTCAAGAAGGGCTTCGGCGGGCAGATTGTGCGCTACATGTCGGCTTACGACCAGGTGTTCATGCCCGTCCTGTATCGGCTGTGGCAGCGGCGCTTCGGCGCATAGGACGACCGACGATGGAGGATCGATAGTTCTTTAGCGTCTATTGTCCGTCGTCAAGTAACAAAAGAACAATGGATGAAAATATAACCACCATCGAAGAGGCGCAGCGCGTCATTCGTTATCTGGAAACCGAGCTGGAGCGGCAGCGCGCCATGAACGGCGAAATGCGGCGGGCCGTGGCCGACCTGGCGCGCTCGTTTCAGGAGACGCTGGCCCGCGCGAATGACGCCGCCGAGACCGGCGACATCGAGCGCGTCAAGCGCATTACCTTTGAAAATCGGCAGGTATGGCAGGCGTATCTGCAACAGATTGTGCAGGCGGCGCAAAATAAGCAGTAGGCAGTGGAGTTTCAACTGCTGACTAGGAACTGGCGACTGAACACTTTGGAGGTTTGTATGATTCGCGCGGTTATCTTCGATATGGGCGGCACGTTGCTGCACTTTCGGCTGTCCGACTCCAGTTCCTGGCGCGAGTCTGAGGAGCCCGGCATTCGTGGCATTTATCAATACCTTGTTGAGCAGGGCCACCCGCTCGCCTCGCATGAGGATGTGTTTGTAGATGTCATGTTCCGCCGCCTGGCTGAGGGCTGGGAGCAGTCCACCGGCGGCCACATCAATCTGCGGGCGGTTGACTGGATCGCAGCAGGCGCGAACCACGATGCGCGGACGCTCGATGAGGCCGCGCTGCTGGAGGCCGCCCGCCGCTACGCCAGGCCCATCCGTGAGAGTCTGCGCCTTATGCCCGGCGCGAAGGAGACGCTGGCCGCGCTGCAAGCGCAGGATTATCGCATTGGTTTGATCTCGAATACGATCTGGCCCGCCGAACTGCACCTCGAAGATTTGGGCGAACTTGGCGTGCTGCCATACCTTGAACATACCATTTTCTCGGGCGATGCAGGCATGTGGAAACCGCATGCGGCCATTTTTGAACATGCGCTTCAGGCGCTCGGCGCGCATCCTGAGGAGGCGGTGTTTGTCGGCGACAGCCCGCGCGAGGACATCCTCGGCGCGCAGGCGGTCGGCATGCGTGCGGTGTGGCAGCGTAACAATGAGTTTCCGCTTGGCGATGTGCAGCCGGACGCGATCATCGACGCGCTGCCGGGGTTGCTGCCGGTGCTGGAGCAGTGGAACAAGGCTACATAATGACAGCTTGTAGGCTTCGCTTCATGGAGCTTGTCTAAGATTTCTCGATAACTTTTTGCCCCACTTCTGCATCTTATAAGCAAGATGCATCTTTCCAACGACAACATGCCCGACGCGGCCCTGGTGGCGCGCGTGTTGGCGGGCGAGCGCGAAGCGTTCAGCATGCTGGCGGAACGGTACTACATCAGCGTGCTGAAGCTGTGCGCCCGTCTGCTTGGCTCCGTGCCGGAGGCGCAGGACATCGCGCAGGAAGCTGTGCTGCAAGCGTTTCTGCACATCGGTCGCCTGCATGAGCCAGCACGCTTCGGCGCGTGGTTGCACGCCATTGCCGCAAACCTGGCCCGCATGAGCCTGCGGCGTCGTCGCCCGCTCTCACTTGATGCGCTGACGGACAACACATGGCAGGTCATGCCGAGCGCCATGCCAACGCCAGAGGATGTACACGAGGCGCGGGTGGTTCACGATGCCATTATTGCCGCGCTCAACGAGCTATCTTTGGTCAACCGCGAGGTGGTCGTGCGCTTTTATCTGGAAGGCTACAGCTATGCCGAACTTGCCGAATTGCTTGGCGTTCCGGTCAGCACGGTCAAAGGACGGCTGTTTAAGGGCCGCAGCCAATTGCGGCAAACGCTGGCGCCGATTGCTCAAGATGTGTTGAAGCCTGATCGTAGAAAGAGAAAAATCATGGAAGCGTCAGAATTTGTCGAGGCAACGCTTGCGGATGTACGCGAGTCGCCGGTGAACGATGAAGCGCGCATTGTCGTCCTGCGCGTGCAGAATGATGAGCTTATCATGCCGATTTTTATTGGTCAATTTGAAGGCGCAGCAATTGCGATGGCAATGCAACAGGTCCAGATGCCACGCCCAATGACGCATGACCTCGCGCTACGAATGGTTGAAACGCTCGGCGCGCGGATCGAGCGCGTTGTCATCAACAAATTGGCAGAGAACACGTTTTATGCTGAAATCGTGTTAACACAGGGCAAGCAGACCGCTACGTTAGATGCGCGGCCAAGCGATGCCCTGGCACTGGCTGCCCGTACTAGCGCACCGGTTTTCGTTGCACGCGCCGTACTTGATGAGGCGGGTGGCCCGGATGATGAGGCGTTTTGGGAGAAAATCGAGCAACGAGCGCGTGAATTGTCGGCGCAATTCGCACAAAGCCAATCATCAGAAGAACCTGCTTAGCCTCGCGCGCCATCCCACAGCCCGCGCATGTACGCCCGCACTGCCCCCCAGCGCCGATGACTCAAGAGCCGCGTGAGCGTGCGCGCGGCGCTTCCGGCGCGGTACGGCACGATGGCAAGCCACTGGCGGCCACGCGCGTGCTTGCGGAAAAAGCGCACGCTGCTCGCCGCCATGTGGTAGCGCTCGCTGGGCGAATCGCTGCCGCCGCTGGATGTGGCGACTTTGTGCCACATGCGGGCTCGCGGCACGACGAGTATGCGCATGCCAGCCTGTTGCACGCGCAGGCAGTAGTCCGAATCTTCGTAATACATAAAGAACTGCTCGTCGAACATGCCCACTGTTTCCAGGCAGCGGCGGCTGATCAACATGCCGCAGCCCGTCACGAAATCCACCGTGAACGGCTCGGAGCCATGTGTGGCAAGCGGCGCGACCTCCAGCAGCCACGGACGGCGGCGCGCGCCCAGCCACCACACCCGCTCCGGCGCGCTTGCGTAGAAGATCGCTGGCGAGGCAATGGCTGCGTCGTGCGCCTGGGCTGCGCTGACGAGCACCGCCAGCGCATCGGCGGCCAGCGTCGTGTCGTTGTTGGCGAGGAACACGTAGTCCGCGCCATGGCGCAACGCATGCTGCAGCCCCACATTCGCGCCCGCCGCAAAGCCGAGGTTGCGCCCGTTCGCGATCTGCTCGACCTGCGGGAACTGCGCGCTGATCGTCTCGACTGAACTATCAGTAGAGCCGTTATCAACCACGAGCGTGCGTATGTCGGAGTAGGTTTGTTGCGCGCACGACTCAAGAAACGCCAGCGTGTCGGCACAGCGGTTCCAGTTCAACGTTACGATGTAGACACATGGCGTCATGGTAAAACCTCCGAAAGGCAGCGCGAAGGATTATAGCATAGCGTTC
>DASTWM010000236.1:0-21847 GCA_035765855.1 Roseiflexaceae bacterium | reverse complement strand
ATCCCCTTACTGCTGCTCGACAGGCAGCCATGATAGCCAGTTCACCACTGGGACGTAGAAAAACAAAGAACAAAGAAGAGAGAACAAAGGACATGTCATTCCTCTTTGTTCTTTGTTCTCGCTCTTCTTTTTGTTCTTACGCTTGGTCTCGCCAGAAGGAGTCGAACCTTCAGTCTCCGCCTTCGCAGAGCGGCACCTTTTCCATTAGGCGATGGCGAGAAGGGGGTGACGCGCGCCGTGTGATCATGACCAGTTTGGCCGACAGATGACATAACGCGTGTGACCCGGTGGCAGATCGGGCAGGATTCGAACCTGCGCCGTTCGTTTTGGAGACGAACATGCTTGCCATTACACTACCGACCTGTGGTCGAGGCGGCTGGATTTGAACCAGCGATCTCCGCATTCCAGGTGCGGGATGTTGCCAGGCTACACCACACCTCGTTGCAATCTGGTCCGGGCGCGGGCCGACGAGCAGCCCAACGCCCGGCGGGGAACGCGGCCCATCCGCTGCGCCCCGACGCGTGTGAGAAATGGAGGAAGCGGCGCGAGTTGAACGCGCAAGGCTTGTCGCTCGGCTGTTTTCGAGACAGCTGCCGTCGCCCGTCGGCTTGCGCTTCCATGGAGGAGGATAAGCGAATTGCACGCTTGCGCCGCTCGCGCGGCGGCTCGCCGTTAGCACCGGCACCCATTACTGCTCTGGCAATCCTCCACGGTGGGTGACGGCTGCGCGCCGCCACCGCATCGTTCCAACAAATGCGTGTATCTTCATTTGTTCAGGTGCAATGGACATCCGCGCGGGTACCGCCCCCGCTTCAGGCGTTTTGCAGACGCCCGCCTCGCTTCTCGGCCTGCGGATGAATGTTGGGAGGTCGTACCGGTGCCGCCCCGATGTCCCCTGGGTCACAGCCAGGTGCTCTGCTGTTGAGCTAACGTCCCCGCATAGTGGAGCTGGAAGGAGTCGAACCTTCGTCAGCGGTGTGCAAAGCCGCTGCTCTCCCGTTGAGCTACAACCCCGCGTGTGTTCCTCGTTCGTGCTGGCTTGTTCGCCGCTCCGTTCGAGGTGAGAAGAATATATCATGAAACCTTTAGAGGTGTCAACGGGTCAGAGTAGTTCAAAAGTTGTATTTAGTGCTACACCTTTTGTATGAGGTTCGGGAAGGTTCCTGAAGGTTCAATAAAACAGCCATGTCTTGAGTGACGTGGCTGTTGAAGGCAGGCGAGGTTTGCTTGTGCCAACGTACGCAGATAGCAGGAGCGCTATTCCTCAACTTCGTGAGCGTTCTGGCGTTCATCGAGCGCCAGAACGCTCACGAAGAAATAATCAAGTTCCGCTCTGCCGAAGGCTATCTGGCTTCTCCCAGCGCGACATTATTGCGCATGATCATGGAATAATATGCATCTTCATCCACGCCGCCGAATTAAAGAAATCGACCACTGCGCTGCCCGGCGGCACCAGCGCGTCGCACGCCGCGCGCAGCCCCTCGTCGAGCGTCATGTCGAGGATCGGCAGCACCTGCTCCAGTTGCTCCAGCGTGCGCGGCCCAAAGATCGGCGCGGTGATGCCCGGCTGCTCCTTGACCCACAGCAATGCAAGTAGCGCGGGCGGCATGCCAGCTTCGCGAGCCAGCGCCACGAACTCATTACCGACTGCAATGCCGCGCTCCGTGACGCGCTCGGCGTACACGCCGCCGCGCTGCGCCGCCCGCGAATCGGCGGGCACGTTCTGCGCGTTGGCGTAGCGCCCGGCCAGCACGCCCTGCCCCAGCGGTGCCCACGGCAGAATCGCCAGGCCATACTGCTGGCAGAGCGGCACCAGTTCGTTCTCGATCCGCCGGTCGAGCAGGTTATACGGCGGCTGCTCGCTGACGTAACGCGCAAAACCGCGCATCTGGCTGGTCAGCAGTGCCTCCATCACCTGCCATGCCGGGTGCGTCGAGCAGCCGACGTAGCGCACCTTGCCCTGCCGCTGGAGGTCGGTCAGCGCGCCGAGCGTCTCATCGACTGGCACGCACGGGTCGGGACGATGCACCTGGTACAGGTCGATGTGGTCGGTCTGCAAGCGCCGCAGCGAGTCTTCGCATGCCCGCATGACATTCAGGCGCGAGTTGCCGCGCTGATTCGGGCCGGGACCGACCGGGAAGTGAACTTTGGTCGCCAGAAACACCTCGTCACGCCGCCCGCTCTCGGCCAGCACCGCGCCGATCACCCGCTCGCTGTCGCCGTTGTTGTAGCTGTCGGCGGTGTCGATGATGTTCATGCCCGCGTCAAGCGCGCGGCCAATGATCGCGGCCACTTCATCTTTGGGCGTGGGCATGCCGAAGTTCAAGGTGCCAAGCGCCAACGGCGCGACCTGCACGCCGGTGCGTCCGAATGAGCGATACTGCATGAGCTGTCTCCGTTTCATTCCATGAGCGATGTTCGATGACTGTTTCAGGTGCTATCATAGCAGCAGATGATCATGCCAGCTTCACGCCTCACATACAAGGAGCATCTATGCGCTTCGAGACGAAAATTGCGGTGATCGTGCGCGACGATCTGCCGACCTGGCAAAAATTAAACATGACCACCTTTCTGGTGAGCGGCATCGCGGCGACAAACCCAGAATCGATGGGCGAACCGTATGCGGACGCCTCCGGCCAGCAGTATTTGCCGATGTTCGGCCAGCCGGTGCTGGTGTTTTGTGCAACTGCCGAACAGATTCGCGCGTCTTACGAGCGTGCCATGGCGCGCGATCTTGCGTGCGCGATTTTCACTGAGGAACTGTTTACGACTGGCAACGACGACGATAATCGCGCGGCGGTGCGGGCGGTCGCCAGCGCCGATCTGCAATTGGCGGGCATGGCGCTGCGCGCGCCGCGCAAGGCAGTGGATGCGGTTGTGAAAGGTTTGTCGCTGCACCCATGACGCGTGGCGGCGCGGCGTTGTTCGCCATGAGGTGCATGTGGTACACTGATAGGCACATGCCGCGCGGCGGTGTGGCACGCACAGGCTCATCTTTCACATGGCAGTCACGGGGGGGCAATGCACGGCGGCGATTGGGTTGCGGAGGTGTTCCGCGCACAAGGTGTTCAGTTCGTTTTTACGCTGACCGGCGGCCACATTGCGCCGATCCTGGTTGGCTGCAAGCAGCGCGGCATCCGTGTCGTCGACGTGCGCCATGAAGTCAATGCGGTGTTCGCCGCCGATGCCGTGGCGCGGCTGTCGGGTGTGCCGGGTGTGGCGGTCGTCACCGCCGGGCCGGGCGTCACCAACACCTTGACCGCCGTCAAAAATGCACAGATGGCACAGTCGCCGGTGGTGCTGATTGGCGGCGCGGCGGCTACGGCGTTGAAGGGGCGCGGCGCGCTGCAAGACATCGATCAGCTTGCCCTGTTTGACTCGGTTGTGAAGTGGTCGCGCTCGGTGCGGCACATCCGCGACCTTGTGCCGACGCTGGAGCGCGCCTTTGCGGAGGCGCAGCGCGGCGTGCCGGGGCCGGTATTTGTCGAAATTCCAATCGATTTGTTGTATGACGAACAGACGGTCCGCGCGCTTTACAACGTCGAAGCGCCGACGCGGTCGCTCGGCGGCTGGTTCACGCGCCAATACCTGCGCTGGCATGTCGGGCGGCTGTTTGCCGGCAAAGAACACATTCAAACGTCGCCGCTGCAACTGACCGGCGTGCCGATTCCGAGTCCCGCTTACGCCCTGAATGTGGCCGAGCGCCTGCAGCAAGCCAAACGGCCGCTCATGTTGATCGGCAGCCAGGCCATGCTCAGCGTCCCGGCAGTGACAGACCTCGCGGCGGCGGTGGAACACATCGGCGTGCCGGTGTATCTTTCCGGCATGGCGCGTGGCCTGCTCGGGCGCGACCACCCGCTGCACATGCGCCATGCTCGCCGCCAGGCGCTGAAAGATGCCGATCTGGTGATTCTGGCGGGCGTGCCGTGCGATTTTCGGCTGGATTACGGGCGCAGCATCCCGCGCACGACATTTCTCGTTTCTGCGAACCGCAGCCGCCGCGATCTGAAGATGAACCGGCGGCCGAATGTTCGCGTGCTCGGCGACCCAAGCTGGTTTTTGCGCCAACTGGCGGCCTATCTGCCGTCGGATGAGCGTTGGGGCGACTGGCTCCAGGAACTGCGGCAGCGCGACACCGCGCGCAACGCCGAGATCGCCGAGCAGGCGCTCGTGCCGACCGACCGCGTCAATCCGCTGCACCTGTGCCGTGAGATTGCGGCTGCCGCGCCGGATAACGCGATTTTTGTGGCCGACGGCGGCGACTTCGTGGCGACGGCTTCGTACATTGTGCAGCCGCCCGGCCCGCTTTCATGGCTCGATCCCGGCCCGTTCGGCACGCTGGGCGTGGGCGCGGGCTTCGCGCTTGGCGCAAAGCTGTGCCGCCCCGAATCTGAGGTGTGGCTGCTGTACGGCGACGGCGCGGCGGGCTACAGCCTGGCCGAGTTCGACACGTTTGTGCGCCACCATGTGCCAGTGATTGCAGTTGTCGGCAACGACGCCGGCTGGACGCAGATTGCCCGCGAGCAGATCGACATCTTGCAGGACGATGTGGCGACCACGCTGGCCTACACCGATTACGACTGCGTGGTCTACGGATTCGGCGGCATGGGCTTCAAACTTGACGACCCGGAGCTTGCCGCCGATGTGCTGGCGCAGGCGCGGCATGCCGCCGATGGCAGGCCCGTGCTGGTGAATACTCTTCTCGGCAAGACCGATTTCCGCAAAGGCTCGATTTCGATGTAATCGCGGCTCGGTCTGTCATGGCTGTCTTTGCGCCGTTCAGCCTTCACCCTTCTCCTATAGGTTTCGTCTTGGGGAACACTTGCGCGCGCTTTCTCAGCGGGTTATAATCCTTCCGTTGGGGAACACTTGACTGAGGCGAGAGTCATGCCGAAAGCTGCTGCCTATGCGCTGGTCTGGTCGCCGGACCACAATCGTTATGAACTGATCGAGCGCGGTGCCGACAAGCGCCAGCCGATTGACGGCGCTGAAGCTGACTGGTTCAACTGGCTCGAGGCGCATCGATCATTTTCCTTCCACGGCCGGGCCGGGCGACTGAACCTGCTGAAAGAGTCGCGAAAAAGCGGCGGCGCGGGCTATTGGTATGCCTACCGGCGGCAGGGGCCGCAGATCGTCAAGCGCTATGCCGGTCGCTCGATCGAACTGGCAGCGGCGCATTTAGAGCAGATCGCTGCGGCGCTGAATACAAGCGCGCCGGCTCCAATCCATGAACACGCGGCAACACAGACCGATGTTGTTCCCCAAAACGGAACCGCCGCCCGCCAGGACGCCGCCCCAACGTCGGCCCTCATTACGTCGCCGCATGCGCCCTTACTCATTCCTAAGTTACAGCCGCCGCGCTTGCATGGGGAACTGATCAGGCGCGACCGCCTGCTGGCAAAGCTGGACGCGGGCTTATCGCGCAAGTTGACGTTGATCAGCGCACCGGCTGGCTTTGGCAAGACCACGCTGATGCGCCAATGGCTCACCGAGAGCATGAAGGATGTGGCATGGATTTCACTCGACGAAGGCGATAACGATCCAAGCCGCTTCTGGCGCTACTTCATGACCGCATGCCAGCAATTCGGCCCGCATGTGACCAGCGCGGCAGTCGAACTGCTGCAACTCCCGCCGCACCTGCCGTTCAAGCAATCACCGCTTGAAGCAGCAATCACGGCGCTGCTCAACGAATTAGCGCATGCGAACGCTGGCATCCTGGTGCTGGAAGACTATCATGTGATAACCTCACCGCAGATTCACGAAACGCTCATGTTTTTGCTGGATCACCTTCCCACCACGCTGCACCTGGTGATTATCAGCCGCCAGGATCCGCCGCTCCCGCTCATTCGCCTGAGCGCCGCCGGAGAGCTATGCCGGATCGACCCGAGCGATTTGCGATTTTCAACCGAAGAAGCCCATTGTTTTCTCCAGCAAACGGCCCCCTTGCCGCTGACGCGCGAACTGATCGATGTGCTGGAAACGCGCGTCGAGGGTTGGGCTGTCGGGCTGCGGCTGCTGGCGCTCGCGCTGGAAGGACAGACGGATCAGCAGCAGGTTGAGTCGAGCCTGCGCAGCTTTGCCGGAACGCATCACTCGATTCAGGAATACTTCGTCAGCGAGGTGCTTAACGAGCAATCGGCAAGTGTGCAGCGCTTCCTGTTGGAGACAAGCATGCTCGCGCGGCTGAATGCTTCGCTCTGTGATGCTGTCACTGGTCGGGAGACCAGCGGCGCACTTTTGAGCCAGATGGATCGCGGCAACGTGCTGCTTGAGCCGCTCGATGAGGCGAATGTCTGGTATCGCTACCATGCGCTGTTTGCCGCCGCCATGCAGCAGGAAGCCAGGCGTCGCCTGGGTGCGGGCGCGCTGCGCGAGTTGGCGCGGCGGGCCGCAGATTGGTACCAGCGGCACAACATGCCTTCCGAGGCGGTCGAGGCGGCCTTACAGGCCGACGACATGGCGCAGGCGGCCACGCTGATCAGGCAGATCGTCGGAACGCACCCGCTGGTGAGCGGGCCGCATGTCATGCAGCCGGGCTATCACACGCTGCGCCGGTGGCTGGCCCAGATACCTGTGGAGGTGCTTGCCGCGCAGCCACGCCTGCTGCTCGTGCAGGCGACAGCCCTGCTCTTCTCATCGCTCGACATGCAGCCGCTCACGGAGGCGGCAGCCGCGCAGATCGACGAACTGTTGCGCAGGGCCGAGCAGGGATTCAGCGCCATGGACAATCATGCTGGCCTGGGCGAGGTATGCGCCTTCCGCTCCATGATCCTCCGCCAGCGCGGCGAGTTCGGCCCGGCAGCAGTGTGGGCAAGAAAGGCTCTGGATCTGCTGCCCGCCGATGATCTGGGCGGGCGCAGCATTAGCCTGAACGCGATTGGTTTCCAGGAGATCAACAGCGGCCATCTGGATCTGGCCGAGCAATTCATTCGGGCGGCATGGGCGCTCTGTGAGCGAATGGGCAACCCTGTCTATATTCGCGCGAACAGCGCCATGCTGGGCTGGGTCTTTTTCGAACAGGGCAAACTGTATGCGGCTGAGGCGCAGCTTGCGCGCGTGCTGGCCGAGGCCAGGGAGCAGGGTGATACCGACGATATTGCGCGCTCATTGCACGCGCTGGCCGAAATAGCTTACGAATGGAACGATCTGGCGCTGGCGCACCGGCGCATGGAGGAATCGGTTGACCTCAGCCAGCACTTCGCGCATATTTACGAGATTCATCTGGCCGGTGTGCTGGTGCTGGCGCGCGTTGAGTGGGCGCTGGGGCAGATCGACGCGGCCCGCCAGCGCTTTGCTGAACTGCGCGAGCGCGCCCAAACGTATCAAACGCCGACGCAATACTCCACCTACCGCGATATATGCGTGTGGCAGGCCCGGTTCCATCTCAGCAGCGGCGATCTTAGCGCCGCGCGTGGCCTGGTCGCGCTTATGCATCCATGGCCTGGCCAATCGGTGTTTCAGCACGAGCAGGAACAGCGGATGTATGCGCGGCTGCTGCTCGCCGAGGGCAAGGCTGCCGAAGCCTTGCCACTGCTGCAACGCTCGCTGAGCGCTATTCAGAGCGGGGGAAGCCAGCGTGCCGTGTTGCAAACCCAGGTGCTGCTGGCCCTGGCGCATGCCGCCTTGCGCCAGACCGAGGAAGCGCGCCAACTGCTCTACAACGTCCTTGTGCAGGCACACACTGAAGGCTATATGCGGCTCTTTCTGGATGAAGGTCGGGCCGTGGCCGAGTTGTTGCACAGCATGCTGCCCGATCTTCGTGAAAAGTATCTGAGCACCTATGCCCGCCAGATTCTGCATGCCTTTGCCGCAGGCCAGCCGAGCAATGTCACTGCTGGCCCGGCCTTTGACGATCAGTTGAGTCCACAGGAAGGGCGCGTGCTGCAACTGCTGGCGCGGGGGTATTCCAATCCAGCGATCGCGCGCGAACTGGTCGTGTCTGTCAACACCGTCAAGGCGCACCTCAAGAATATCTACCGCAAATTAGGCGTCAGCAACCGCATGGAAGCCAGAGCGGCGGCCAGTTCATCCGAGGGCCGCTGAACCGCAGATCGTCCTCCAACTCGATTACCCGCCTGATTACCCCGCCGGGTAATTCCAGCATGTCCGTTTGTTCTCTATAACATAAAGCAGGAACAGATAAACAAAAGACAACTGAACTCCGTTCATGGGTCGTGCTTCTTGTTTGTTTGTTCTTCGTTCCTTTTCGTAGAAAGATCGGGAGAACACAATGGACATACTTCATCACGAGGAAACAGGTGACCCGGTGACAGCAGCACCGGCGGAAGCCGTCGCCGGTCCCAGCCGCAACGTGCTGGCATTTCTTATCGCCACGGTCCTGATGAATGCGATTGGTTTCACAGTCATCATGCCAGTTGCGCCGTTCATCGTCCAGGAATACCTGGGTAACAGCGCCAGCCTGGCGCAGGTCGTCGGCTGGCTGGCGGCATGCTACGCGCTGTGTGAATTCATCGCCGCGCCGGGATTGGGCGCGTTAAGCGATCGTTATGGTCGCCGCCCATTGCTGCTGCTATGCTTGCTGGGGTCGGCAATTGGCTACGTGATTTTCGGGATCGGCGGGGCGCTGTGGGTGCTCTTCCTGGGCCGGATCATCGACGGGCTCACCGGCGGCAACATCAGCATCCTGTTCGCGTACATCGGCGACGTGACGCCGCCGGAGCAGCGCGGCAAGGTCTTTGGGCAGGTCGGAGCGATGGGCGGCGTCGGCTTCATCATTGGTCCGGCGCTCGGCGGCTTCGCGGCGCACTTCGGCTACAGCGTTCCGCTCTTTATCGCGGCGGGAGTCTGCCTGGTGAATACGCTGTGGGGCTACTTCTTTATGCCGGAAAGCCTGGCTGCCGAGCATCGCAGCCACACAACCAGCCTTTCCGATCTGAACCCGATTGGCCAAATCGGCAAGCTGTTCGCCATGGTTCGGCTGCGCTGGCTGCTGGTGGTCGGCATGTGCTATGCCTTCCCGTTTGCACTGTTTGTCACCGAATTTGGTGTCTTGTCAATCGAGAAGTTGGGCTGGGGACCGAGCCAGATCGGTCTGGTTTCGCTGCTGGTCGGCGGCACGGACATCATCATGCAGGGTGTGGTGGCAGGGCGGCTGCTGCCGATCTTTGGCCCGGTGAAGATGACGATAGCTGGCCTGATCGCCGAAATCGTGAGCTACCTGCTGGTGGGCGCGGTCGCGCTCGTTCCATCACCACTGCTCATGCTGGTTGGTATATTTATGTTTGCCTTTGGCTCGGGCTTGCTTGAGCCAGCGCTGGGCGGCCTGGTTTCAGCGGCGGCGGGGCCGCGCGAACAGGGCATCGTGCAGGGCGGCAATCAGGCGATTCGCTCGCTCCTGAATATTGCTGGCCCCCTGTTGGCTGGTCTGCTGTATGCGCGGTTTGGTGGGGCGGTGCCTTTCGGGGTAGGGGCCGTAATTCTCGCCCTTGGCATTGTCGCCGCTGTGTTGGCGGTGCCATTCCTGCCTGCACAGCAGCGCGATGCCGAACGCGCAGAAGCCTACTAATGCCACTGTTGTAAATGAGCAGAAATCATTTATTTTTGGTTGGGAACAAAGCAGAACCTTCGTCCGTCTTGAGGATACAACGCAAATTCCCCAGACGTAAGGAGGTTCTCATGCCACGGTCAAGCAGTCGAACGCATCCACTCCGCGCATGTGCTGTGCTGCTCCTCGCCATGCTGTTGCTGGCAGGCTGCGGCGGCAGTTCGGCCCCCGCCACGACAGAGGTTGCGCCAGCAGCACTGTCGCCGAACACTGGCACATCGTCTGACGCGCATGGTATGGCTCCGGCAGCCCGTCCGGGCGCGGCAGCGGCGACGCGCAGCCCGGCTGGCGGAGTATCTGCGGGTACAAAGCCGGGCAGCGCGGCCAGCGGCGCAACACAGAATCAGTCGAGCGACGCGCCCGCGGATGCGGCGCAATCACAGGCCGCCACGCCGCTCCCGAACGATGCTCCCATCACGGGCGATGCCAACCGCAAGATTATCAAAAATGCTGATCTCACCGTGGAAGCGGAAAACGTCGACATTGCGCTGAGCCGAATCGGCACAGCCGCCGCGCAGGTCGGCGGCTACGTGCTGGAAACGCGCACCGATTACCCGCAGGCCAACCAGAAGAGCGCGATTCTGAAGATTGCGGTGCCAGTCGATCAGTTCGAGGCGACGCTGGAGCGCATTCGCGGGTCAGTCAAAAATGTGCTGAGCGAACAGGCCAGCGGCACGGATGCGACGCAGGAGTTCGTCGACGTGCAAAGCCAGATCGCCAACCTTGAGGCCACGCAGGCGCGCATCCGCGAGTTTCTCAAGCAGGCCACGTCGGTCGAGGAGTCGCTGCGGGTCAATGCCCAGCTTACCGAAATCGAAGGGCAGATCAGCACGCTCAAAGGCCGCATGAACTTTCTCTCGCAGCGCGCCGCGTATTCGACGATCAGCGTCGAAATTCGACAGCTTCCGCTGCCCATGCCGACCGCAGTTCCAACCGCAGTTCCCACGCCACAGCCGGTGTTCAACCCGAGCAAGACAGCAGATCAGGCATTTTCAACCTTGACGGTGATTGTGCAGGCAGTGGTTACGGTGGGGATCTGGGTGGTCGTGCTGGTGCTGCCACTCGCAGTGCCGCTGTTGCTCGTTGCGTTCATCGTTCGCGCGCGGCGGCGCGGCCAGCGCGCGCCCATCGAAGCCTCAGGCGGCTCATCGGGAGATTAGGTGCCAACCAACACGGGCAGGTTGAATACCTGCCCCGTAGAAGCCCTATTTCTTACTTACTATAGCGGTTTACGGAGCAATTGCACCATGCCCTCACCCTGCGGCTGCTGCCACATCCCTCTCACCGTGGGAGAGGGAGCGAGGGTGAGGGTACGGCAGATGCAATTGCTATCAGCAAATATGGAATTAGCTGCCTTCCGCCTTCGCTTCGCCCTGTTGCCGCAACTGCTGCTGCCGCTGCATGAACGTCGCAACCGCCAGCGCCTCCGAAATGTCCTCAATGCTGACCAGGCCGAGGTACTGTTCCGCCTGGTAAACGGCTGCGATGCGCTGATTCTGCTCCGCCATGATCTGGCTTACCTCGTCGAGCGTCTTGTCGGCGTTCACCTTCAGGAATTCGCGCCGCATAATGCCAGTCACGTACAGGTCGCGCGTGTCGGAGGCCAGCGCCCGCAGTACATCTTCGCGCGTCACGATGCCGAGCAGATTGGTTCCTTGCATGACCGCAAAATCGGGCTGGTAGCTGGTGAGAATATAATCCACGACCTTGCTCACATGGTCGCCGATGTTCAACGTCAGCGCATGCTTGTTGTAGGCATCGCCGACCCGCAGCGTCGCCAGCACAGTCTGCGCCTGGCCGACATTGTTCTCCTGGCCCGCGCCGAAAAAGATGAATACGGCGACCAGCACCAGCACGAAATTGCCCGTCAGGACGCCCACCACGCCCAGCCCGATCGCGATGAGCTGGCCGATTGCCGACGCGATGCGCGTTGCGCGCGGAAAGCCGATCCAGATCGCCAGCACCGCCCGCAGCATGCGCCCGCCATCGAGCGGGAAGGCCGGAATAAGATTGAACAGCACCAGCAGAACGTTCGCGCCCAGCAGCCATTGGATCAGCGTTGTAAATGAGGGTGCCATGTTGCTGCCCGGCAGCAGCAGCAGCCATGCGTCAACTCCGCCGTTCAGCAGCGAACTGCCCAGCGCAACGATGCCCAGCACCACGCTAATCACAACGTTGACCGCCGGGCCAGCCGCCGCGACGAGCAGTTCGTGAATTGGTTTGGTGATGTTGCGGCTCAGGATCGCCACGCCGCCCACCGGCAGCAGCACGATCTCGCGCACCGGCACGCCAAAATATTGGGCTACTACGCTATGGCCAAGTTCGTGCAGAATCACGCAGGCGAACAGCAGAATCATCAGCAGGACGCCGAAGATCGCTCCGGTGGTTCCATACGGCAGCCCCCACTGAACCGCGCCCAACACAAGAATCAGGAAAAATGTAACATGAACCTTGACATCTATCCCCAACACCCGCGCGATACGAAATGACCAATTCATTATGTTTTCCAGTTTTGTTTACTAGTGCTACGGCGTATGCGAGGTTGCTTTTTTTCTCAACATAGCAGCGGTGTCTTCGTCCTCGGGCGCTTCGTCGCCACCAAGGCGGCGCGCCCGAATCCATGACGCGAGAACGGCCAGCGCCAGCACACCGAGGATAAAGCCCAGCGAAAGGCTAATTGGAATATGATATTCTACCCCGCTGACGAGATACGAGATCTCTGGCAGCAGCATTTTGATCCCCACAAACGTCAAAATCACCGAAAGCGCCGCCCGCAGGTAGTGGAATTTATCGACCACACTTGCCAGCAGGAAATACAGCGAGCGCAGCCCGAGTATGGCAAATACGTTCGATGTAAAGACGATAAACGGGTCGCGAGTGACGGCGAAGATCGCCGGGATCGAGTCTACCGCAAAAACAAGATCGGTGCTTTCCACAATCAGCAGCACCACCAGCAGCGGCGTCGCCATGGTCTTGCCCGCCTCGCGAATGAGGAAGCGCTGCCCATGATATTCTGACGTGATCGGGATAAATCTACGCAAGATGCGCACCAGCGCGTTACCTTCGGGGTGAACTTCTTCGTCTTCATCGCCCTGAAAGGCCATGCGCACGCCAGTGAAGATCAGGAACGCGCCAAACAGGTAGATAATCCACTCAAAGCGCTCCAGCAGCGCCGCGCCAAGCAGGATCATGGTGCCGCGCATGAGCAGCGCGCCCAGAATGCCCCAGAATAATACCCGGTGCTGATACTGCGACGGCACGCGGAAGAATGTAAAGAGCAGCACAAACACAAAAATATTATCGACGCTGAGGGAATATTCGAGCAGGTAGCCGGTGAGGTATTCAAGCCCCTGCGTCGGACCCTGCCACGCGTACAGCATGCCGCCAAAGATCAATCCAAGCGTGACCCACACCGCCGTCCATATGCCGGCTTCTTTCAACGAAAGCGTGTGCGCAGTGCGGTTAAAGATGCCGAGATCGATCGCGAGCATGGCAAAGATGAAGAGCAGAAACCCGCCCCACATCCAAAAAGGATAAATAAACATGGCAGCTCCTTATAATTTGACGCGCTCGTACGTGGTGATGATGACCAGGTTGCTATCGTCCACCCCGGGTATTTGTGCATAAAAAAAGGCGAGAACCCACCACAACACAATGTGTCGTGGTGGTCTCGCCGTAGTGTCTGCAACACCAGTGAACAACCGGGAGCGTGCTCCGTCTTGACGATTGTTCAGCCCATATACAGGGTGGCTACTCCCCAACCAGGTCCATGGTAACAAACACTCTGCAACGTGTCAAGCGCGTGTGCGTATCGCCATGCTATACTACCAACACGGCCATCGCATGCGTTTTATTGCTCATGTTGCACAATTCGTTCCATAAACAATGATTATCGCTTTTTCGGACGATCAAATCCAGGAACTACCCACGATTACCGAGCATCAGCCGGTGGAATTTGCGTGCGCTGCTTCAGCAGGCACATGGCTCGCGCTCGCCGTAGACGGCCAGCCGCTGGAGCCGTTTTTGCGTCCTGGCGACACGACATGGCGCTGGCTGTGGAACCCCGGCGCGGCAGTCGGTCTGCACCGCGCTACGCTCGCCCGCACTGCGCCGGAAGGCACGACCGAGCGCGCATGGACGTTGCGTGTCGCGCCGCGCAAGCTCGATCAGGAGCACTACGAACTGCTGCTCGATGATGTGCAGCGGGTGGCCTGCAATCTGGCGTACACGCTTGGCGCGGGCGCGGAGGGCGCAACCCTCGCGCGCCATGCTGCGTGGGAGCGCAGCCGTTTGGAGGAATATTACGCGCTGTTCGCCATGCGGCTCCCGGCGTTCGAGCGGGCCGTGCGGTGGATCGCGCAGCGCCCGCATGAGCACCTGCGCGGCACGACAACAAACATCCCGCTTGGGCAGGCGGCGCGTCTGGATGACGATGCGCTGCCAAACCTCGCGCGCGGCACCTTCGACGAAGCGCCTGCTGGCGTCGCCATGGAATTGCAGGAAGCGCTGCGGCCCGGCGGTGGCCTGCTGCCGCGCATGGTGCCTGCCGCGCGCAGCGCCGTGTCCTACGACACCTACGAACATCGTTTGCTCAGGCAGCTTCTGGCAACGCTGTGGCGGCGGGCGCGTTTTATCGGGCAGGTAGCTGAACGCGAAGTAGCGCGGCTCCAGAACACCAATGCGCTAATCGGCACGGGCAGCAGTCGCCTTGCGCGGGCGCAGGAGATCATGGACGGTTGTGTGGCGGCGGCCCACACGCTGCGCGAACTGCGCGGGCTGCCGTTTCTCGCCGCCGTGCAGCCGCTGCCGTCCTTTCGTGGCGCTTCGCCGCTGCTGCAACGCGACCCGCACTATCGCGAGGTGTACCGCATGTGGCAGGCGCTCCGCCAGCATCCGTACCTCGCGTTCGATACGCCGCTGTGCGCCATCCCAATCGCTGATCTGCCGCGCCTGTACGAAGTGTGGTGCGCCTTGAAGGTTGCGCAGGCGCTGCTCGACAGCGGCGGGGCCGTGCAGGAGCAGCGGCTCGTCGCCATGCGCAGCGCCACGCCCGACGAGGAGTTGGTCGCCACGGTCGATCTGGTGGAAGATGCGCCACTGCTCGTCATAACGCATGGCGAACAAACGTTGACTTTGCGCTATCAGCCGCGCTACCGCCCTGCTGGAAAGGCAGTCGCCAGTCGCCAGTCGGCAGCAGCGCAGCATGCAGGTAAGGAAATGCTATCGTCCATCGTCCATCATTCATCGTCGTTACACTCGCTGGATCGCTTCACGCATGTACCCGACCTCGCGGTCGAAGTGGAGCAGCCCGGCGCAGCGCGCGAAGTGCTGCTGCTCGACGCGAAATACCGCGTGCAGGCCGACGGGCGCAACGTGCCGCCTGACGCGCTGTCTGACGCCTACACCTACCGTGGCGCGATTGGCGTGGCAGGCCAGCGGGCGACGCGCGGCGCACTGCTGCTGTTCCCCGGTCGCGGAGGAGCGGAGGTATACGCCAGCGGCGTGGGCGTGGTGCCGCTCGTGCCGGGCAGCACCACGGAGCTTGCACACATTCTTGACATGCTGTTGCAGCTTCCCTCTCCCAGTGGCAGCCAGACCGAGGATGAGCGCGGACAATAAGCGCGGCAAAAGAAAAAGCCCTGCGAATACCGCAGAGCTTTGTGGTGGAGGCGAGGGGACTTGAACCCCTGACCCCGACACTGCCAGTGTCGTGCTCTCCCAACTGAGCTACGCCCCCATGAGAGCTTGGTGGAGGTGAGGGGAGTCGAACCCCTGACCTCTACAGTGCGATTGTAGCGCTCTCCCAACTGAGCTACACCCCCAAGCGCCGGATAAGTATAGCATGCTGGATAGCGGCTGTCAAACGGCATGCTGCGCCGCGTGATCAGAGCTGCGGCACGAGAAAGAACCACACCAGCGCCACGACCGCCAGCACAGCCAGCACGATCGCGCCAATCAGCAGCGCGCGCCGCACACGCGCCATGGAACCTGCCTGAATAGTCGTGCGCGTGGAATCATCTGCCGCCGCCTGCCGCATAGTGGCGGTTTGTTCGCGCCGCCGCTGCCGCACGCGCTCAAGTTGCTGCCGGGCGGCGACACGGCCTTGCTGCTGCATGTCCTGCGCAATTCTGAGCAATTCAGCCGCATCCTCATAGTGCGGCTCAAGCGCCACAAGCTGCCGCAGCCGCTCGATCGCCCGGTCCCACGACGCCTCGGCGAAGGCTTGCACGCCGGCCTCGTACAACCGGGCATGCTGCGCGTTCGCCTGAACGTGCTCGATATGGCCAGTCATGTGTCGCAGCGCCTCGCTCATTTCGCGGGCGGTCTGGTAGCGCGCATCCGGGTCTTTTTCCAGCGCGCGCAGCAGCACGGCCTCCATCGCTTCGGAAAGGTTGGGATTGAGGCTGCGCGGCGGCGGCGGTGGTTCGTACACATGCATCTTCAGCATCGCCATCGGCGTCGGCGCGTCGAATGGTACGCGCCCGGTCAGCATTTCGTACAGCACCACGCCGACCGAATACAGATCGGTGCGCGCGTCGGCCGGCTCGCCGTTGGCCTGCTCGGGCGCGATGTAGGCCGCCGTGCCCATGACCAGCCCCGGCATGGTCAGGCTTTGCTTCTCGTTCGCCAGCTTGGCAAGCCCAAAGTCGGCCAGCAGCGGCCAGTTCGGCAGCGGTGTCAGAATATTCGAAGGCTTGATGTCGCGGTGGATGACGCCGCGCCCATGCGCGTAGTCAAGCCCGGCCAGCACCTGGCTGATCATGCGAATCGCGCGCCCGCCATCGATCGGCGCGCCCATCATGGTGTGGAGCGACGCGCCATTCTCGACGTACTGCATAACGAAATACAACAGGTCGTCCTGCTCGCCGTAGTCGTAGATTGGCAAAATATTATGGTGTTCCAACTGCCCGATCGCTTTCGCCTCGCGCTTGAAGCGGGCGGCAAACTGCGGATCCTGGTGATAGAGCATGACCTTCACCGCCACAGGCCGGTCGAGCGATGGTTGATAGGCCTTGTAGACCGTCGACATACCGCTTTCGCGTATCACCTCCAGCAGGTGATAGGGGCCAAGTCGCGCGCCAATTAAATCTTTCATAGTCGTGCATTCGTTGCCGTTCACCGTTAGGCATGCTACAATTCATACATCACAGTTTTGTCATAACGCAGACTTTGATTGCAAACTACAGATGCTAACAGGCATAATCTGCGCCAACTGCTTTCTTGCATGCGTTCTATGAGGTACGCATGGCCCGAAACAATCCTGGTATTTTAGTCTACCGGCGCGTGGATGACGTTGAAGAAGCGGTGGAGCTGCGCCAGGATGTGACCACAATTGGCCGGTCGGATACATGCACGCTGCGCATTGCGTTGCCGATTGTCTCGCGGCTGCACGCGCGCGTCGAGGTGCAGCATGATCGTTACATGCTGTTTGACGAAGGCAGCGCCAATGGCACCTTTGTCAACGGCAAGCGGCTTGCGCAGGGCCAGCAACTGAACACCGGCGATGAGATCTGGCTCGGGTCCGACGAAGTTGTGCTGCACTTTTCCGATCCGGAGCAAACGTTGATGGTGCAGCCGAATGACGTTGCGCCCGCGCTCGCCATCGACGAGCAGGCCCGCGCTGTTCATGTGTACGGCACGCCCGCGCAACTGAGCCCGCTTGAATATGGCCTGCTGCTGCACCTTGCGACCCATCCCGGCACGGTTTGCACCCGCGAAGGCTGCTTTCTGGCGGTGTGGGGCCAGCAGTATGATCATGCGACGTGCAAAGACTCGCTGAATGCCTGCGTGGCAAAGCTCCGCCGCAATCTGCGTGCGGCGGCAGATGCCAGCGGCCACGCCGCGCCCGATGTGGTGGCGGTGCCACGGGTTGGCTTCCGGCTCGATGCGGATGTGGCGTTTGAGACGGCAGCCGAAGCCTTCGCGCGCTGAGCCGGGCGCGGCAGCATGGGCAAAGGCAGCACGTAGATCACGTTTGGTTCATGAAAAGATCATGGCAACGTATTGCTTTTTGCACCAGCCTTACTATGATATATGAAAGCATTGTCATCAGTTCAGTAAATAGTCACGTATTCGTCAGCTTCGCAGTACCCATTTTGTCCATTGTACACCTATAATTAAAAGCGTTCTAACGCACTCGTTCAAATCTATATCTCGACACACCACCACCGCATCGTTCATTCTTCCTTCATTGCTGCACCCTACATCTCAAACCTGGTGGCGAAAACGTGCTTTTGTGGCACTGTGCTTGCACAGTACTGCATCCAAACACCAAGCGAGAGATTCGTTTCATGCATGAATTAACGGGGTCACACCTCGGTCAGTATCATCTTACTGAGATCATCAGTTACGGCGGCACATCAACGGTCTACAAAGCGTACCAGTCGTCGCTCGATCGGTATGTGGCAATCAAGGTGCTGCTGCATAATCGCGATCCGCAATTCGCCGCCCGCTTCAAGCGCGAGGCGCGGCTGGTCGCGCAGCTTCAGCACCCCAATATTCTGCCGATTTATGAATACGGCGAGCATGAAGGCCTGTTGTACCTGGTGCTGCGCTATGTGGAGAACGGCGCGACGCTCGATGGCATGCTGGGCGCGCCGATGGAGCCGGTGCAGGCGCTGCGTTTGACGAGCCTGCTGCTGGCCGCGCTCGATCATGCCCATGGGCGCGGCATTATTCACCGTGATGTGAAGCCCGCCAATGTGCTGATGTCCGCGCCGGACTGGCCGCTGCTGGCCGATTTTGGCATTGCCAAGTTCACGCGCGATGATTTGCGGCTGACCAACACCGGCCTGATCATTGGCACGGCAGCCTACATGTCGCCCGAACAGGCCACCGGCGAGCCGCTCGATCCGCGCAGCGATGTGTATTCTACCGGCGTGGTGCTGTACGAGATGCTGACCGGCCAGGTGCCATTCGATGGCACGTCGGCCATGGCGCTGCTCCACAAGCATGTTCACGCGCCACCACCTCCACTGCGCGGCTTCGTGCCGGATCTGCCCGAAGCAGTCGAGGCCGTGGTGCTGCGCGCGCTGGCGAAACAACCTGAAGATCGCTACCAGAGCGCCGCCGGGATGTCTGAAGCATTGGAGCAGGTCGCCGCTGATCTGGAACGTGCCGCCGAGCAGGCCACGTCCGCGCCACCGGCACCGTTCGTGAGCGCGCCTTCCATGCCCGTTCGTGAGCGCCTGGACGGGCCGGAACCAGTCCGCGTGCCGCGCATGCGCGCATGGCCGTCGTGGAGCACGGTTGTGATGACCGCCGTGCTGATTGGCGGCGGCGGTGGCCTGGGCTGGATCGGTATCCAGCAGGCCGGCGCGCAAAATACCGCAACCGTCGTGCCGACCGCCACGGCCACTATGCAGCCGACCAAGACCGCCGCGGCCACCGCAACGCCGCTGCCCACCGATACCGCTACGCCAACGAATACGCCAACGCCGACTGTGGATATTACTGCCACGGCGGCAGTGAGCGCCACGGCGCAGGCCGTGCAGAGCGCCACGGCGGCAGTGAGCGCCACGGCGCAGGCCGACATGACCGCCACGGCTAACGCGCAAGCGGCGGCAACCGCCGAAGCAGTAGCGGCTTCCCATGATCAGGCCACGGCGCAGGCGAAAGCGGCGGCCAGGCAAAGGGCGACCGCGCAGGCACAAGCTGCCGCTGCGACGGTTCGCGCGCGCCAGCCAGTTGCGACACCCGTGCCGCCCACAGCGAAACCTGTTCCGCCGACCGACACACCCGTGCCGCCGCCCACGGCGACACCTGTTCCGCCGCCCACGGCAACGCCTGTTCCGCCCACGCCGACCGAGAAGAAGAAGAGCGGCGGTGGTGGTGGCGGCGGCGGTGGTGGTGGCGGCGGGCCGAAAGAGCCACCGCCGCCCGGCAAAGATCCGTAAGAGTCCTGAACTGGTTCAATGCATCAACGATCAAGATGTGCTCGCATGCCCTCATTCCAGGCATCGCCGTTTAGGCGGGCTGGCGCATAAGCGCTGGGATGAGGGCATGCCGTAGCGCGGCTGTTGCCCTGGAAGGAGAAACGTCCATGAAGACATCCTGGTTTGTTCTGCTGAGCGCGCTTGTGATTGCCGCAACGCTCTCGTTTGGGAGCCTGCTGGCGGCGGCTCGCCCGCGCCCCGTCATGCCCACGACTGCTGCCCGGCAAACGACGCCGCTGCTGTTCATCCAAAACGTTGGTCAATTTGCCGACGACGTGCGCTTTCAAGCGTATGGCGCGGCGAGCACGCTGTTTGCCACCCATGATTCACTCTGGTTCACTGCCTTCGGGCAATCACCTGCGGCGAAGGGAACAGATGCACGGCAGCCGACGCCAGGCGTGGCCTTGCGCGTGCGCTTTGCCGGTGCCAACCCGAACGCACAGATCGAGCCGTTCAACGAGCAGGGCAGCCACATCTCCTATTTTCTCGGCGATGACGCGAACGACTGGCATGCTGATGTGCCGGTCTGGAGCGGCATCCGGTACACCAATTTATATCCCAACATGGACCTGGAACTGACCAGCGCCAACGGGCGGCTGATCGAGCGCATGATCATGCATCCCGGTGCTGACCCGCGCGCCGTGCGCCTGGAGGTCGATGGCGCGGATGTTGCGCTAGTGGGTGATGCGTTGCGGCTTCAGACCAGCGTCGGCGCGTACACGTTGCCGCTGGTGCAGCTTGTCGCCGCCGATGGCGCGCCCATGGCAGCTGTTCAGGCCGCGCCTGCGGTGCAGGGCAACACAATCAGCGCGCCGTTCAGCATGGTAGCAAACGCGCGCGCGTCGGATGCGCCGCAGGACACCACAGATCTGATTTACGGCGCGATCTTCGGGGGCAACGGCTACGAGCGCGGCGGCGGCATTGCCACAGATGCGACTGGCGCGGCGTATATCACCGGCTTCACCGAGTCGGCTGACTTTCCGCGCACGACCGGCGATTTCTTCAGCGGCGGGCAAGACGCCTTTGTGGCGAAGGTGAACGCCAGCGGCACCGTGCTGAACTACGCGACATTTCTCGGCGGGTCCGGCATCGACCAGGGCGCAGGCATTGCAGTGCGCGGCAACGAGGCGTATGTGACCGGCTTCACCGAATCGAAGAACTTTCCGACCAGAGGCGTGCCGAGCGATGACACCAGCTTCAACGGCGACTCTGATGCCTTTGTAGCCAAGCTCAACAGCACCGGCGGGCGCGTGTACGCGACCTATCTCGGCGGCAAAAGTGACGACCGTGGCTTTGGCATCGCCGTCGATCAGAGCGGCGCGGCCTACGTCACCGGCGCGACATCGTCGGCGGACTTCCCGGTGAAGAATGCGATCAACAATGCTATCAACGGGCGCGATGCGTTCGCCGTGAAATTTGATACCAGCGGGAATCGCGTGTACAGTACCTTCCTGGGCGGCTCGGATTATGACCGTGGCGACGGGACTGCTGTTGATGCTGCTGGCAACATGTACATCCTTGGCACAACCGCCTCAGCCGATCTGCCCACCACCAGCAACGCCTACGACCGCGCCTACAACGGCAGTGGCGATGATGATCTCTTCATCACCAAGCTGAACGCCAGCGGCTCGCAGGCGCTCTACACTACCTTTCTGGGCGGCTCAAGCGACGATTTTGGCAGTCCCGGCGTAGCGGTGGACGACAATGGCAATGTGTATGTCACCGGCGACACGCAATCGGCGAATTTTCCGACCACCAGTGGTGCGTACGATCAATCATACAACGGCGGCGACGACGCGTTTGTCGCCATGATCAACACCAGAGCTTCGGGAACGGCCAGCCTCGCGTACAGCACGTTTCTGGGTGGCGCGAACAACGACAAAGGTAACGGGCTGGCGGTCAGTAGTGATGGGCAGGTGTATGTTGGCGGCGAAACCTCGTCGGCGGACTTCCCCACCACATCCAATGCGTACGATCAGAGCTACAGCGGCGGCCCGCGCGATATCTTCATGGCTCGTCTCAATCCTGCCGGCGCGGGCAACGCCGATTTGCGCTACGGCACATTCATCGGCGGGAATGACGACGAGAACGGCGGCTACCTCGCGCTCGACCGCGACAACAATGTGTACCTGACGGGCTACACCAAGTCGTCGAACTTCCCGACCACGGCGGTGCTGGACGCGGCGGCCAGCGGCGGCAATGTGTTTGCCGTTAAGCTCGGCGGTGCCGCAAGCGAGCCACCACTGCCGCCAACCAGCGAGCCACCGACCGACACGCCAACGCCTTCAAAGACACCCAGGCCCGGCGACACGCCCGTGCCAACCGCCAACGCCACCTCGACGGCCAA
>DASTWM010000235.1:0-3612 GCA_035765855.1 Roseiflexaceae bacterium | reverse complement strand
GAGGTGTTCGTGGGGGCCACGCGAACTGACATGCAATGTGCCAAGCATAATCGTGCGGTAGGTCAGCGGAATGCTCGTCAGTTCGGCATAACGTGGTGGCTCGCCATAGGTAGCGGCAGGACGTTCAGCCGTCACTTCAGTTTCAATAGCGACGTAGGGCAGCTTGAGCGTAGCGGCCACCGTGGCGGCTAGTGTCGGCAACAGCGCATCGGGCGCGGCGCTGTCATCCATGTACTGGTTGAGCTTAGATAGTAGAGCGTAGGGGTTGTCGTGCTGGCCATAGACAAGCTGGTTGACGCTGCGCCGGAGGAAGCCATGCACGGGTAGGAACGTTGGCACGATGATTAGTAGGGCGAGCAGGTCTAACCACCATGGAACTACGATGTGATTCTGCGTGACTCCACCGAGATATAACACCAGCACATAGATCGTGGCGACATAGAAGGTGAGCAGGCCATAGCGCAGTCCGCCACTAAGAAGGGTGTCGCTCGAAACTACTGCCATGCCGCGCAGCCTCCGGCCAATCAAGGCTAGAAGCTGCGGGAAGGCCGAAGTTGAATTGCGCTGCACAGGTGCCATACTCAAGTATACCACGCCTGACTTCATGAAACATTGTTGGAAACAGGTGTGAGCTTAGGCTTGGGCCACAGCAGGAGGACGATAATGACGATAGCAGGAATCAGACTCGCTGCCGTCGCAACCTTGCCCAGGACGCCAGGTGCGAAGAGCAGGCCGGGCAAATTGACCAAACCGGTCAGAATGCAGAGAATGATCGTCAAAATGACGCCCCACCGCTGATTCCGCCAGATACCATAAGTGCCGATAAAGCCGAGGATTGCGGTAGCGAAAAGCACAAGTTCAACAAAAAAGGGCGGCGCGCTGTTTGTCACATTCCCGCGCATGAGAAACGGGATGGAGCCAACACCATTCATTGCGCTGAGAAGAAATTGCAGGATTGCGGCGATGGTGTACGTCTTCGGACGGTTCATGGTCTGCCTCCTTATACATTCTGCGAAACAGGTGCAAGCTTAGGCTTGGGCCACAGCAGCAGGACGATAATAATGATCGAAATAAGCACTCCAGACCAAGAATGAATTTTCCAGTAGAGTGTCGGCGCAAACAGGAGTCCTGGCAGTGCGCTCAGGCTGTCCAATGCGCGCAGGATAATGGTCAGAATGACACCCCATTTTTGATTTCGCCAGACTCCATAGGCAGAGATGATGCCGAGTACTGCGACAATAAAACCAAGCATAACGATGAAGTATGGAGGCGAATCGGCAGCCTGTTCAGTGACAGTGGTTCCGCGGGCAAGCAGCGGGATGGAAGTGACAACAGCGTAGACGCTAAACAAGAATTGCAAGATCGCCGCAATAGTATACGTCTTCGGACGGTTCATGGTTTGTCTCCTTATACATTACGGGAAACGGGCGTGAGCTTGGGCCAGAGCAGGAGCGCCATGATAGCGATAGCAGGAATCAGGCTCGCGGCTGTCGCTATTTTACCTACGATGCCAGAGTACCAGTTCGACGAAAAAGGGCGGCGCACTGTTGGACACATTCACATCAGGGCGGTGAGCAGCCGCATTGGAGCCGCCAGCCCCATGATGTCGCGTCATAGGCGCGGCCTGCTTCATGGCGGCGACCGCTTCGTGCGCTTGACGGTTCTTCAACTGAAAAATCATGCGTACCAGAACCATGTGTGCCTCCTTTGCTCATGCGATGTGTTGCTTGGGAAACAGTGTAGTGTTCGGAAGTCCTGCTGTCACCAGGCGGGTGTCATATGTTTTTAGGACATATCCCAAGCCTCTTGGGAAAGCGGTTGGGAATTGTGTAGTGTGTGCGGAATCGGTCTCGCTGCGTGCGGAAGTAAAGCACAGCGCCGTAGTTTGGAGTTATCGGACGGTTAACACAAAAAAGGCCACACCTTGCAGGATATGGCCTATACAATTCGGTTCGCCGTGTGCGACTGGCCTACGCCGGTTCGTTCGATTGGGCAGCACCGGACTGCTGCTGCATCGCCGTTTGGATCTTCCTAACGCTTTCAGGGGTTTGCTCCACGGTGAACTCCGTTATTTTGCCGTCCTGCACCGTGGCATGTACCGTCCCATCGAAGGTGTCGATCCCCATCTTCCGGATCATGTCATGGGTCACGCTGGCATCCCACGTCACGGTACTGCCACTCGCGTGATAGTTACGTGAGTCAACGTGGAACCCATGGAATTGTGGTTCGAACCAGCCTCGGATCGCTTGTTTGCCAGTATACACGCCGGGGTCGGGCGAGGGTGGTGGCGGAAGTATGCGGATGACTGCATTGTCAGCGTAGAAGTCCGTCACCGCGTCAAGGTCTTCGCGATTACAAGCGTCATTGAACGCCTGCACCACAGCCATGGGATCATTCATTCCAGTAGACATGACGCAACCTCCTTGTCTATGGGTTGCCAATATACGAAACACTGCGTACAGGCATGGCGGGAAGTACTGCCGCAACAGAACAGAGAAGTGGGGATGGCATCTATTATATGCCGAATGTCAAGTCATTTGAAATCATCAAATCATCATACACACCAGAACCATGTATGCCTCCTTTGCTTGTAGTACGTATTGCTTGAAAGACAGTGTAGCGTGTCAACGTCCCGCTGTCATGAGGCAGGTGTCACAAGATTTTGGGACATGTCCCAAAATAGTCGGGACAGCACAATGACGTGCTGTAATTGCCGATTAGCGGCGAACAATGGGCGTAAACGTGTCAGTCAGGCATTATTGTTCATTCATTTTTCACAAATATGCTTTATACTGAAGAAGTAGATACCTACAAAGTTGCACATCAAAAGGAGCTTTACCTTTCATGTCTCGTTCAACTTCGCCTGCCGTTGCATCCCCGCAGCGGCGCACACCCGGCGCACTTGTCATGGTGGTTGTCACCGTTCTGGTGCTGGCGCTTGGCTTGATCTTCAGTAACGGAGCGATACATACCTGGTGGCAGGTCATCACGCTTGGCGTCGTCGAAGGCTTGACAGAATTCTTGCCGATCTCCTCGACCGCTCACCTGCTGATAACTGCCGACCTGCTGCACTTCGAGAACAATATTGGCGGCACATTCGAGATTTTCATTCAACTCGGCGCGATTCTGGCAGTCATCGGCTATTACGCCCGCGATCTGCTCCAGCAGGCGCGCGCGCTGCCATCCAGCCGGACAGTTCAGCGCTTCTGGTTCGGCATTGTGCTGGCGTTTATTCCAGCGGCGGTGATCGGGTTGCTGCTGCGTAAGTGGATCAAGGCCGTACTGTTCGCCTCGCCAACCGTGATCGCATGGTCGCTGATCATCGGCGGCATTGTGCTGATCGCGGTCGAGCGCTGGCCGCGCCGCCCAACGACGCACGAGGTCGAGCAGATCACGCCGCTTCAGGCGCTGGGAATTGGTATCGCGCAGGTGTTCGCGCTGATTCCGGGCGTGTCGCGCTCGGGTGCGTCGATTGTCGGTGGCATGTGGTCCGGCCTGGACCGGCGGGCGGCGACGGCGTTCTCATTCTACCTTGCGATTCCCACGCTTGGCGCGGCGACCATCGTCGATCTGCTCGGCAGCCTGCATCAACTCGGTGGTGGAGATGTGGCG
>DASTWM010000234.1:0-4793 GCA_035765855.1 Roseiflexaceae bacterium | reverse complement strand
CCGTAGCCACACTGAGCTTGCGGCAGACCGCGACATTCAGGCGGTCGCGATCTCCGGTCATTATGCTGGCCAGGGCGAACTGGCGATTGACATGCTGCGCGCCGGCAAGGACGTATTTGTTGAAAAGCCGATGGCCGTCGCGGTTGAGCAGGCCGAGCGGATTGTGCAGGCCGAGCGCGAGAGCGGCAAGCGGCTCATGGTCGGCTACATGAAGCGCTACGACAGCGGTAATCGCCAGGTCAAAGCGCTGGTCGATCAGTTTCGGGCAAGCGGCGAGCTGGGGGCGCTGCGGTACGTTCGCAATCATGGTTTCTGTGGTGACTGGATCGCCGGCAACGACACGGTGGCCGAACGGAGTGACGAGCCAGTTCCGCCAACTGATCCGGTGCTTCCCGCATGGATGCCGGAGCAGTTCTATCGCGGCTACATCGGCTACCTGCAGCAGTATACCCATAACATCAACCTCGTACGCTGGCTGCTCGACGCGGGCGACGATGTCACGGTCAAGTATGTCGATCTTGACCCGAGCGATGGCCTGTCGGGGGTTGTTGTGATGGATGTCGGAGGAGTGCGCACAGTGCTTGAATCTGGCTCAGTCGCGTACCATGGATGGGACGAGCAGACGCAGATCTACTTCGAGCGTGGTTGGGTGCGGACCGCCGCCCCGCCGCTGCTGCTCAGGAACGTCCCGGCGACGGTCGAGGTGTATCGCTCCGACAAAGGCAAGGGCAGCAGCCAGACCGAGCTGTTTCCTGACGAGGGCTGGACGTGGTCTTACAAGCAGGAGATGCGGCACTTCATCGACGCGGTGGTGCATGGTACGCCGTTCGAGTCGTCGGCCCCCGACACGCTGGCGGATGTGCGGACATTTGAGCAGATCTACCGGCAGTTTGTGGATGAACAGAATCGGTAACTGATCGCTCATATTCGGGTTGAATATACAAGGTTAGGTTACTTCAATACGTCACATAAAGACGCTGTCATCAATGATCCCTACCTATAGCGTTTACGCTGGATGGACCAGTTGTATGTCAGGCGGACAGCCGAACTTGAGTGATAAGTGTCCACTGCATCAAGCGATAAGTCATCACATCGTTGCCATGTACCACTCCTTGAGCTGGACATGGCACAACGGAGCAGCGGCAATGGGCCGTATCGGGATAGATACGGCCCATCGTCCGTATAATGCGAGCAGCTGAAGTTGGCCCGCTCACATGGACACCTGGAGTGGTAGCATGCCATTACGAAGCGCAGTGTCTAGATGTCAGCACGCAAAGTACGCTGACGAGTTCAAGGAGGACGCCATTAAGCTGGTGACCAAACAGCGGCTTTCCCGTACACAAGGTGCGCGCGATCTCGGCACCGATGTCCAAATGCTGCGCCGCTGGTTGCATCAGCAGGTGCCGGAACAGGGAACTGCTAAAGCTGCGAGCTCGGATCAGGCCGAGCTTGCCCGACAGCGGCGCGAAAACGCGCTGCTGTGCATGGAACGCGACATCCTGAAAAATGCGCGGTGCAAGCAACCTTACAGGCGCAGGGCATTTGCTGCTCGAAGAAGCGAGTCGCACGTTTGCTGCGCTCGACCGGCCTGGTGGCACGAGTCAAGCGGCGAGCGACACGCACCACGGAAAGTTGTCACAACCAGCCCATCGCGCCCAATCTGCGGGCGCGGCAGTTCCAGACAAATGCGCCAAACCAGGTGTGGATGGCCGATATTACGTATCTACCAACAAGGGAAGGCTGGCTGTATTTAGCGGTCGTGCTTGACTTGAATGCGCGATGAGGAGTGGGTTGGTCAATGGCTGCGACACTTGAACGGACGCTGGTCTTGAGTGCGATCCGTCACGGTCGCGACCGTCGTCAACCAACGAGGGGACTTGTGCATCACAGGGATCGCGCTCGCCGAGGCAAACGCCGCAGCGCCGCTGATTCAATTGGCGCTGTTCCGCAATCCGCTCCTGAGCGCGGGCTTTGCGATGAGCACGCTCGTCACGACGGTGGTGATGGCGACGCTGGTGGTTGGTCCGTTCTATCTCTCCGGCGCACTGGGGCTCGACGCAGCTCGTGTCGGCCTGGTCATGTCGTCCGGCCCGATTGTTGCCGCGCTGACCGGCGTGCTGGCTGGCCGCGTCGTGGATCGGTTTGGCGCACGTGGTATGACCATCGCTGGACTGATCGGCATGGCAACTGGCTCCGCCACTCTACCAGTAATACCGATGAAGTTCGGCGTTCTGGGCTATATCGCCACGCTGGTCGTGATTACCGCTAGCTATGCACTGTTCCACGCGGCCAAGTCGCCCGGAGCAGCGAGGCGTGATGTCCGGCATGCTCAACCTGTCACGTAATCTCGGGCTGATCACCGGCGCATCCGTGATGGGCGCGGGGTTCGCGCTCGGCGCGGCAACGGCCAGCAGTATGGCAGCGCGTCCTGAGGCGGTTGCGGCCGGTATGCAGCTCACGTTTGTCGTCGCAGCAGTGCTCATCGTCGGCGCGCTCGTCATTACCTTTGTCAGCTATACTATCGTGCGGCGCACCATTCAGCCAGACCGCCAATAGGTGATATAGCCATCTTGGACCAGAAGGCATACTGTTGATCGTGAGGTTTGCCGCAAGGAAGAGTGCCGGTTTCCAGCACTCTTCCTTGCGCCGCATCGGCGCACAACGCCTGCTTCCCGATGACATCGGCGGAACCAAGAATGGTATAATTGGCCTATGCCAACACCCATTTTGACGACGAAACTCTATATCCCGCCGGCGCGCCAGAATGCGGTCCTGCGCCCACGCCTGATCGAACAGCTGCACGAGAACCTACACCGCAAGCTGTCCCTCATCTCAGCCCCTGCTGGCTTTGGGAAGACGACCCTCGTCAGTACATGGCTCGCCGGGTGCGATCGGCAGATAGCCTGGTTGTCGCTGGATGAAGCGGATAGTGACCTGACCCGCTTTCTGACCTACCTCGTTGCCGCGCTACAGACGGTTGCGCCGGCGATCGGAGCAGGGCTGGTGAATGTGCTCCAATCCCCACAGTCACCGCCACCTGAAGCGATTCTGACCACGCTGCTCAATGACATCGCGACCATTCCAGAATATTTCATCCTTGTTCTTGACGACTACCACGTGATTGATGCGAGGCCGGTTGATCTTGCCCTCGCATTTCTGCTGGATCACCTGCCACCTCACATGCACCTGGTGATCACCACCCGCGAAGATCCACAACTCCCTCTGGCCCGCTTGCGCGCACGTAGCCAATTGGCCGAATTACGCGCAAGTGATTTGCGCTTTACCTCCGCCGAAGCCGCCACATTTCTCAAGCAGGTCATGGATCTCGACCTCTCGGCCGACGATGTAGCTGCCCTGGAAAGCCGTACCGAAGGCTGGATTGCCGGCCTGCAACTCGCCGCGCTCTCCATGCGCGGGCGCGACGACATGAGCCAGTTCGTCCAAGCATTTGCTGGCGATAACCGTTACATTATGGATTATCTGATCGAAGAGGTGCTGCAGCGTCAGCCCGAGACGATCCGCAGCTTCTTACTCCAGACGTCGATTCTTGAGCGGTTGTATGGCCCGCTGTGCGATGCGGTGAGTGGCCTGCAGGGCGGCAGCGCTCGATTGGAGACCCTCCATCGCGGCAATTTCTTTGTCGTGCCGCTGGATGACAAGCGCCGGTGGTATCGCTATCACCACCTGTTTGGCGATGTGCTGGCTACACATCTGGGAGAGGAGCAGCCCGATCTGGTGGGCATGCTGCACCGACGCGCGAGTATGTGGTATGAGCAGCATGGTGAAATGGCCGATGCGATCCGTCACGCGCTGGCCGCCCAGGATTTCGCGCATGCGGCGGATCTGGTCGAGCTGGCATGGCCAGCCATACGTCAGAGCAGACAGGACGCCACCTTGCTTGGCTGGCTCAAAGCACTCCCCGACGAGGTACTCCATGCTCGGCCCGTGCTCAGCGTTGCCTATGCCCATGTGTTACTATCGAGCGGCGTGTTCGATGGTGCCCGCGAACGCCTGCGTGACGCCGAGAAGTGGCTGGAGACGACGGCGGACATGCGTACGCAACCGGACACCAGGGTGGCTGCGATGGTTGTCATGGACGATGAGGCATTTCGCCGACTTCCGGGGTCGATCGCGATCGCCCGCGCTGGAATGGCCCTGGCTGCGGGCGATGTGCCAGCGACCGTGAGATATGCCCAACAAGCGCTCGATCTTGCACCTTCGGACGATCATCAGACGCGCGGAGGGGCAGCCGGGTTCCTGGGCCTCGCATTCTGGACGAGTGGCGATCTTGAGGCGGCCCACCGCACGTATGCCGAGGGCATGGCCAGTCTGCAAAAGGCCGGAAACATCGCCGACGCAATCAATGGCGCAATCACCCTCGGTGCGATACGGATCGCCCAAGGTCGCCTTCGTGAGGCGATGCGCACATATGAGCAGGCATTGCAGCTTGCGGACGCACAGGCCGGGCCACTGCTACGAGGAACGGCAGACATCTACGTGGGCATGAGTGACCTTGAGCGTGAGCGTAACGATCTGCAGACTGCCACGCAGCATCTGCTGCGAAGCAAAGAGCTGGGTGAGCACGCTGGATTTCCGCAAAATCGCTACCGCTGGCGTGTCGCGATGGCGCGCATCCGGGAGGCGCAGGGCGATCTGGACGGCGCTCTCGCGTTGCTCGACGAGGCAGACCAGCTGTACATGAGTGACTTTTCCCCCAATGTACGTCCGATCGCGGCGTTGAAGACCCGGGTGTGGCTCGCGCAGGGGCGATTGGGGGAAGCGCTCGACTGGGC
>DASTWM010000233.1:0-6680 GCA_035765855.1 Roseiflexaceae bacterium | reverse complement strand
TTCATACATTGTGCCATGTGAATATCATCAAGCGCTTTTATCGCTTTCAACCCAACGATAACCTGGCGCTCAACCCATAAATCCGCAACATACTCTCCTACGACAACATCATCGTAATAGACGGAAATGGGATGCTGCTGTACGACTGCTAATCCATGCTTGCGAATCTCATGAGCAAGCGCATTTTCATACACCTTTTCAAGAAAGCCGCTGCCAGGCTTATTACTCACCGTGTAGGCACAGCCAGTAATTATTCTTGTGATCCGATCAAGATTCACACGATCTTCGTTCGTCTGCGCAACCATATTCCTTATCGGCGTTCATCGGTATTCATCGGCGGTTTCAAATTCTACTTCACATCCAGCAACTCAACATCAAACATCAGTGTGGCGTTCGGCGCTCCGTAGCCAGGATCGGGAATGCAGAGCACACGTCGTTATTCGTACAGCGTACTATAGCATAAGTCCATGTAAGTTGACGAATAAACTATGTATCAGCTTCATCAAGTACGTAGCAGTTCCCCATCAGCAATCCATGAGTCGAATGCCATCGTGACCACGCGTTTAGATACGTACAATTGGCGCATAATCAGCATCAAAGGAGGTCTGTATGCGAACACTCCACATCAGGCGGATAGTTGCCATGCTCATGGCGTTGGCGCTGCTGGCATTTGCTGCTCCGGCAGCGGGCGCGCAAACCGACGAGCGCTGCTTCCCCGAAACCGGGCAGTGTATCAGCGGGCGCTTTCGGCAATTCTGGGAGCAGAACGGCGGCCTCGCCGTGTTTGGCTACCCGACCACACCTGCCCATGACGAAATCAACCGCGAGAACGGGCAGAGTTACCTGACGCAATGGTTCGAGCGAGTGCGCTTCGAGCTTCATGCCGAGCATGCCCAACCGTACGACGTGCTGCTCGGACGCATTGGCGACGACCGTCTGCGCCAGCTTGGGCGCGACTGGTTCAGCGAAGGGCGCGAGAGCGGGCCGCAGCCGGGCTGCCTGTGGTTCGAGCAAACCGGCCACAACGTCTGCGATCAGGGCAACCTCAGCGGCTTCAAGAGCTACTGGTCAAGCCACGGACTGCTCGATCCGCAGCTTAACGCCTTCCAGCGCAGCCTGGCGCTGTTTGGCATGCCGCTTACCACGGCCCGCCCGGAAGTCAACCCAACCGACAACCAGATCTACATGACGCAGTGGTTCGAGCGGGCGCGCTTCGAGTGGCATCCGAATGAACCAGAGCCGTACAAGGTGCTGCTGGGGCTGCTGGGCAACGAGGCGCGCGCGGTGGCTTTGCCAGTAGGCGGCTGGGCGCAGGTGGTGGGCGTGCCGACGGACGTTCATTTCAACGACGTGTTCATGCTCAACAACGACACCGCGCTGGCGGCAGGCGAGCAGAACGGGCATGGCGCGGTTTACCGCTTTGAGCGGCTGGGCAGCCAGTGGCATGCCTATCAAATGGGGAGCGCCGAGCAGCCGCTGCGTGCCATTGTGGCGCTGCCTGATAACAACGTGTGGGCGGTTGGCGACGAAGGAACCATTCTTCACACCGTGCCGCGCGCAGGATTGGTCCCCGGTGCTTCCATGCCGGGCGTGCAACTGAACACGTTGCAAATGTTCAGCAACGATGAAGGCTGGGCCGCCGGGTCCATGCCGGGCGCTGACGGGCAAGCCGCGCCAGTGCTGCTACACTACAAGAATGGCGCATGGCAGCGCGATACGTCCATCACCGGAAAAGGAGCAATCACGAGTCTGCACTTCATCCCCGGCGAAGGCTGGGCAATTGTCAATAGTCCGAGCGAGACAGCCATCTGGCATGTGCGAAATGGCCGCTGGCAGAAGGAAACATTGCCAGACCCGTGTGGCGATACGCTCTGTCTGGCAAATCTGTCAAGCATCCATGCCGCCGGAGCGGAGAGCGTCTGGGCGGTCGGCTCACGATCTGGCACATGCGCGATCTGCACGTCGCAAATCTACGCCATTCATCGCGTCAATGGCGCGTGGCAAGCGGTGCTGTCGGGCCTTTCCACGCTTCCGAACGCGCCACAGAATCCGGGGCCGCCCGTCGCTTCAGGTTTCTCCGACGTGTACTTTGCCGATCAGCAGCATGGCCTTGCGGTGGGCGCGCTCAACGCAACTCCCAATCAGACGCTGGTGGCGCGCTTCCATGACGGGCAGTGGAGCTACGAACAGGTGCCGCAGCTGACCGGCTCGCCGCGTGCCGTCAGCATGACCGATGCGAACCACGCCTTTATCGTCGGCAGCAACGGCCTGGTGTTGAGCTATCAGCAGTAACATATTGGACTGAGGTATGCCTGTGATGCCGCAGCCGCTCAGCGTAATTCAGGAGGAATCTGCGGCAGCCAGCCTAGCTCCAGCACACCCCACAGCCCAACCAGAATCGCTTCGGCGGCGTCATGCCGCAGGGACGTCGGGCGCGGCGCGGCGGACCATGCGATCACCCGGCGGGCCAGCGCGTCTGCAACGTCCTTGGCCTGCTGGCCGCTGCGCTGCTCGCGTGGCAGCATGAGCCGCTGCCGCCACTGCTCGGCGTAAACCTGGCGCACATGGAGCGAACGGCGCTCGGCTTCGTGCTCCCAGATCGTCGCCAGATTGCCGCCGCCCTCCAAGATCATCCACTGGAGATTGGCGATGTCATTGAGAATGCTGTAGACGCCGCGCCGCAGCCGGGTCGCCGTGCCAAAGTTATGCGAGCGGTACCATTGCAGGCGGCCATCCGCGCCGTACAGCGCCAGACCGGAGCGGATGCCGAGATCGACGGCGAGCAGTGTTTTCATAAGCGTCGGAACATAGAACAAAGAGCAAAGAACAAAAACCTACTCATCTTTGTTCTTTATTCTGTGCGTCTGATAGTCATAATCTACTACCACCTGCAATGCGGTGTGACGGTCCCTGTCACAGCACAGATGTATACTAAGGCGATGTGTTTGTCAACTGCATAGGAGGTGCCTCATGCCAGTGGAACCGACAACAGGCCGCCCGCACATGCCGCCGGGATACATCAGCCCCGAAGCGCAGGGCGCGTTGATGCCGTGGAGCAGCGCGCGCGAGCACTGGGAATGGGCGAGAGTGTACTGGATCTGCACCGTACGCCCCAATGGCCGCCCGCATGTGTCGCCGGTGTGGGGCGTGTGGGTGGACGATGTGCTCTATTTCGATGGCAGCCCCGAAACACGGCGCATGCGCAACATCGCCGCAAACCCGCACATCGCCGTGCATCTCGACAGCGACAGCGCGGGCAACGAAGCATTCACTGCGGAGGGTATCGCGCACGCTGTGCAGCGCCCCGACCGCGCGCTCGCCGAGCGGATCGCCGCGGCCTACCGCGCGAAGTACGCTGCCGATGGCTACGCGCCAGAGCCAGGCCAGTGGGACGAAGGCGGATTGTACGCCATGCAGCCGCGTGTCGCGCTCGGCTGGACATCGTTTCTCAAGGATGCGACGCGCTGGCAATTTGATCGCTAAAGCATCCCGCTTTTGAGGTACAATATGCAGCGTTTCCGCTATTGCGAGAGCGCTGCATATGACACACGCTGATAATACCCTGTCGGTTGTCGAAAACCAGGGATGGGACCAACGAGTCGTGGTGGTGCGCTGCGGCACGCTGGTCGACGTGTTTATCGTGATCACCGAGCGTTATGTCGTGCTTGTCGATACGTTGCACAACCCGACCGCAGCGGCGGCGCTGCTCGACATCGCGCGCCAGTACCTTGTCCATGGACGAACGCTGCTGGTCGTGAATACGCACGCCGATTGGGATCATGCATGGGGAAATCAGGTATTCGCCGGGCCGGACGCGCTGCATCCCGCGCCGATTATCGCGAGCCGCCGCTGTGCCGCCCGCTTTCATTCCGGCGATGAGCAGCCGACGCTCACCCGCATGCAGGCCGAGCAGCCGGGCCGCTTCGATGGCGTGCGGCTCCAGTCGCCAACCGTCCTGTTCGAGGAGCGGCTGGCAATTGAGGGCGGCGACCTGACGCTGGAACTGTTTGCCACGCCGGGCCACACCGCCGACCACATTGCCGTGTACATTCCCGAAATGCGCACGCTGCTGGCTGGCGACGCCGCCGAATCGCCGTTTCCGCTGGTGTATTCCGCCGCAGAACTGCCACAATTACGCGATTCGCTCTTGTGGATGCAAGCGCTGCGGCCCGAAGTGGCGCTGTATTGCCATGCGCCAGTCACCGCAGGGCCAGGCGTGCTGCATGCCAACAGCGTGTATTTCGACGAGCTTGAGCAGCGCTGTCAGATCTCCCTGGCCCGCCATGATGGCAGGCTCCCCGATGAATCAGAAGATGTCGAGGCGTTTGTGGGCTTTCCCTTCTCTGCCGCGCTGCCGACCGACCTCGACTTACAGGATCAAACTGACTTTTATCACCGCGCGCACCAGCGCGCGCTCCGCGCCATGCTGGAATACGTGGCTGGCTGTTGAGCATGCACGCGGGTACGCATGTTTCCCTCTCCACAGCACCAGCGCTGAACAACCGCTTGCCAGACTGAAAACATCAGCCACCCTGAAGTCCAACATGTCCCTGTAAATAGCTATTGACAAACGGTATACCATGTGCGACAATTGGTATACCGTATACAGAATAGAAATATGAGCCGATGACTGTCTCACTTAGCACGCTGCTTCACCAGGCAGAAAGCGAACCGATCCGCATCGAACGCACGCTCTTAAAGGCGCAGGTTGTCGATCTGTTGCGTAAATCGATTATCTTCGGACGCATTCCGCCTGGAACACCACTCGGCGAGCGTGAACTCGCGGCAACCCTGAAGGTCAGTCGCGTTCCCATTCGCGAAGCCCTGCAAGAATTGGAAAAAGAAGGGCTGGTGGTATCCACCGCAAGTAATCGCCGCTGCGTGATCAAACTTACTGAGCGCGATATCCGCGAACTGTATGAAGTGCGTTTGCAGCTCGAAATGCTGGCTGTTGAACGGGCGGCGCACAACACGCGGCCAGAGCACCAGGCACAACTGAATGCGGCGCTGGAAACCATGGAGCAAGCATTTCGCGATCATAATCCAGAGACGTTCCCGCATGCCGATGTCGAGCTCCATCGCGCAATCTGGCAGCAAGCGGACAACCGACATTTGCAGGCCATGTTGAACTCGATGTCCGGGCAGCTTTTCATGGTGGTTTCGCGGCACTCGCAGCTATTCGCCTGGGCAGAAGTAATCGACCTGCATCGCGATTTAATCAGCCATATTAACGCCGGGGACGCCGCCGCCGCAAGCGTGAGCATCGCGGCGCACATGCAGAACTCGCTCGAACGGGCGCTGCGAGCGTTTGGTAATTCCCTGTCTGGTACAGCGTAGCATTTGCAGGAAGCAGGAATTCTGCGTTCTTTTGTAACTCACAACGGAGTGACATGTGAAGCTTCTCATCACCGACATCAAACCGTATCCTGCATGGGTTGGCCACCGCAATCAACTGCTGGTCAAAGTCGAGACGAACGAAGGAATCTATGGCTGGGGCGAGTCGGGCCTGTCCGGGCGCGAGCTCGCCGTTGTCGGCGCGATCAATCATTATCGGGAGTTCTTGATTGGCCGCGACGCCATGCAGATTGGCGCGATCTGGCAGGAACTCTACCGCAGCCAGTACTTCGAGGGCGGGCGCGTGCTTCAGGCCGCGATTTCAGCGATCGACATTGCGCTGCATGACATTGTCGGCAAAGCGCTCAACGTTCCGGTTTATCAATTGCTTGGCGGCAAGCAGCGCGACTCGATTCCATGCTTTGCAACCACCACTGGCGCAACGCTGGAGGAAACGCTTGAAAATGTGCGCATGCTGGTGGAGCTTGGCTGGCAGTGCATTCGCATCGGCGCGGGCCGCCCCACACGGGATAATGGAAATGTCTTCGAGCCGCGCGAGTCGATCAGCATTGCGGCGACGGAGTTGACCAGCATTCGCGAGGCGGTTGGGCCTGGGCCAGTCCTGGGAATTGATTATCACCACCGGCTGAGCGTCGCCGAAACTGCGTCGTTTTGCCAGCGCATGCCGTCCGGCACAATTGACTTTCTCGAAGAGCCGATCCGCGACGAAACGCCGGAAGCGTACGAATCGCTGCGCAGCATGGTCGATGTACCATTCGCAATCGGCGAGGAGTTCGCCAGCAAGTGGCAGTTCCTGCCGTACATCGAGCGCGGCATTACGCAGTTCGCGCGCGTCGATGTGTGTAACGTCGGCGGCCTCACCGAGTCCATGAAGGTGGCCGGATGGAGCGAAGCGCACTACATCGACCTGATGCCGCACAATCCGCTCGGCCCAATCTGCACAGCCGCGACGGTACATCTCGGCGCTGCCATCCCCAACTTTGCATGGCTGGAAATGCGCGCAACGCCGGGCGAAAAATGGCGCGGGCTTGACGAAAATATTTTCCCGCAGCAACTGAAACTCGAAGGAACAGCTATTCCCGTTCCTGACGCGCCAGGACTGGGGGTTGACGTTAACGAAGATTATATCAAACAGCAGAGCTTCAAATTCTGGGAAGCGCCGAAGCTGCGGCGGCGTGATGGCTCGGTGCAGAATTGGTAGCTGTTGTTACTTGTGGTTGTCGTATCATACGCGCTGCGCTTTGGTGCGCAGTGCAAACGCTTTACTCTGGGTCCAAAGATGGATGTTGTGCATAGATGCCAAAGGAGAAACAGCATGGCAGCGA
>DASTWM010000232.1:0-15718 GCA_035765855.1 Roseiflexaceae bacterium | reverse complement strand
CGCCTTCAGCCCGACCGTGCTTGGCTGGGCGATTGATGAGTTGCAACACGGCGTGCGGCCCATGGTACTCCTGTGGTATGCGCTCGCGCTGATTGGACTGGCATCGACACTGGCGATTTTCCGCTATCTGCTGCGTATGCTGACCGGCGGGATTGCGGCAGGTATCAGTTACCAGATGAGCCAGGATTTGTTCGCGCGAATCCTGCAACTCGATCGCAGTACGATTGTGGAATATGGCACCGGCGACCTGTTGTCGCGCGGCACCAGTGATTTTGCGTATATCTGGCGATTTTACAGCGCGGGCTTCCAGATGGCAATGCACGCCCTGTTCCTGTTGTTGATCGGCGTGATATTGATGTCGCTGGCCAGCCCGTTGCTGGCGGGCATTGTGGTGGGCATGCTGAGCGTCAGCCTGCTGGCGCAGATTCGGTTGGGGCGCATGCTGGAGCGGGCATTCGACCGGGTGCAGCGCGAAATGGCGCGCATGTCGGCGTTCGCGCAGGAGCACCTCGGCGCGGCGCGCATGCTGACCGCCTACGCGCAGGAGCAGCCCTCGGTGGCAGCGTTCAAGGCCGCCAACGATGTGTATGTCCAGCGCAATCTTCAGTATATGTTCCGATCAGGCGCGATTGCGCCGCTGCCGAGCCTCATGGTGCGGCTCGCGACCATGCTGGTGCTGGCAGTTGGTGGCGTGCTGATTCTCAACCATCGCCTGACGGTGGGCGAGTACGTCACATTTATTGTGTACCTTGGGCTGCTGAGCAGCGCGGCGCAACAGTTGGCGCAGGCGTACGAGCGGCTTCAGCAGGGCAGCGCCGCGGCGGGTCGCATCGGCGAAATTCTTCTGCGCCGCCCGACAGTTATGGATGCGCCTGATCCTATTTCGCCAAAGATTCAGGGCGCGATTCGCTTCGAAAACGTCGGCGTGCATGCCGGCGACAGTTGGGTGCTGCGCGACATAACATTAGATATTCCGGCGGGTACGACGCTCGGCATTGTGGGCGCGACCGGCGCAGGCAAGACGACGCTGCTGAGTTTGATCGGGCGCATTCAGGATCCGCATGAGGGGCGCGTGCTGCTCGACGGCCATGATGTACGCCAGATCAAGCTCAAAGAATTGCGCCGCGCGGTCGCGTATGTGCCGCAGGAGACGCTGCTTTTTGGCATGCCGCTGCGTGATAACATCACGTTGGGCTTATCGAACGTGCCTGACGAGCGGGTCCATGAGGCGATTACAGCGGCGCGGCTGAGCAACGATCTTGTGCAATTACCGCATGGGCTTGGAACGATTGTCGGCGAGCGCGGCGCGTCCTTATCTGGCGGACAGAAGCAGCGCACCGCGATTGCACGGGCGCTGGTGCGCGACCCGCATGTGCTGATTCTGGATGACTCGCTGGCGAGTGTGGACGCGCACACCGCTTCTGAAATTATCGCCGAACTTGGCCGGTCGCGCGCGAATCGCACATGTCTGGTGGTCAGCCAGCGGATCGCCGCCGTGCGTGACGCCGAACAGATCATTGTGCTTGATAACGGACGCATTGCGGAGCGGGGAACGCACCATAGCCTGCTTCAAGCCGACGGATTGTACGCGGCAATGTTCCGCCGTGAAGTGCAGCAAGCAGAGGAGCAAATCAGCGAATGACATCTGTATCTGAAACACCTGCCGAGGAGCGCGGCCAGGATTTATCGTTGCTGCGCCTCATGACGGCGACCATGCGCCCGCACTGGCGGTTGCTGGCGGTGGCGGTCGTCCTGCTGCTCGGCACCTCCGCCATGAACGCGCTGCCGCCGTACCTGGTTGGCCGGGCGGTTGATCTTTTGGAGAACAACGGCACGGCAGCAGCCGATCCAAACGCGACTTCCACGCTCTGGTGGCTGGCGGCGGCCTATGGTGGCGCGGCGCTCGGTTTCTTCGGCTTGCAGTACGCGCAGTTGGTCTGTATTCAGCTGGCCGGGCAGCGGGCGCTGGCTGATCTGCGCAGCCGCCTGTTCGAGCACATGCTGCGCCAAAGCCAGGAATTTCATGGCCGCTATCCGGTCGGCGATCTTGTCGCGCGCCTGACCAGTGACATTGACGCGCTGAACGCCTTGCTGTCGAGCAGCATCGTCACGATTTTGTCGGAAAGTGGCACGCTCGTGACGATTGTGGTGGTCATGTTCCTGGTGAACTGGCGTCTGGCGCTCCTGGCGCTGGCAGTGCTGCCGATACTGGCGGTGGTCACGCGCTACTTTCGGCGGCGCATCCGGCGCTCGTCGGGCGGCGAGCGCTCGGCGCTGGCGCGGATCAGCGGCTTCCTGAGCGAGCATCTTAATGGCATGACGCTGGTGCAATTATTTGGACGGCAAGCCGAAACAGCGCAGGGCTACGATGAGCACAATGCCAGTTATCGCCACGCGCTGCTGATGCTGCGCAAGCAGAGCGCCATGTTTCTGGCGGTGCAGGAAGTGCTGGCGGCGGTTGGCCTGGGCTTGCTGCTGTACGGCGGCGGCCAGGGCGTGCTGGCTGGCTGGGCGACGCTCGGCACGCTGGTAGCGTTCGTGCAATATGCTGATCGGGCCTTTCAGCCGGTCCTGCGCCTTTCAGAGCAGTACAACGCGGTGCAGATCGCGCTTGGCGCGGCGGAGCGCGTGCAGCACATGCTGGACACACCTTCGACAATCACCAATCCGCCCGCGCCCAAGGCGCTTCCACGGGTGCGCGGCGCGATCGAACTGCGGCACATTGGCTTCTCCTATCTGCCCGACGAGCCAGTGCTGCGCGATGTGTCGCTTTCCATTCCGGCGGGTCAGAACGTCGCGGTCGTTGGCGCGACGGGCGCGGGCAAGTCGAGCCTCGTTGGCCTGCTGGCGCGTTTCTACGACCCGCAGCAAGGCCAGATCATGCTCGACGGAGTGAACATCAAACAACTGTCGCTGCAAGATTTGCGGCGGGCGGTCGCCGTGGTGCCGCAGGATCCGGTCTGCCTCGCCGGCACGATTGCGCAGAACATTCGCCTGTACCGCGACGACCTGACCGACGCCGACATCCGGAGGGCGGCGGAGTGGACCAACGCGGCGCAGTTCATTGAAAAACTGCCGGGCGGCTACAACTACGAGGTGCTGCCGGGCGGCTCGAACCTGTCGGTCGGGCAGCGGCAACTATTGTCGCTCGCGCGGGCGCTGGCGCTCAGCCCGGATGGCGTGCTGGTGCTGGACGAGGCGACATCGAGCATCGACACGGCGACCGAGGCGCTGATTCAGGAGGCGCTGGAGCGATTGTTGCACTCCCGCACGAGCCTGGTGATCGCGCACCGGCTGTCCACCGTCCGCAACGCCGACCGCATCATTGTCATGCATCGCGGGCAGATCGTGGAGGACGGCACGCATGCCGAACTGCTGGCGCGCAAGGGCTTCTACGCGCGCTTGCACAATCACCAGGCGGTTGCCATTCCCACGAATGGGCGCGTGCTCGTACCGAGCGCGGCGAAGGCATAGTTACCTTGTTTCGCAGGCGTGGCGCAGGTTTCACTTACCCTCCGGCCCCTCTCCCGTCGCTTCGGGAGAGGGGTATCATATTGCAGGCATATTTTCAACTAGAAATGCGCGCCTGTATGCTATACTCAACCTTAATCCCCACCAGGACCGCCATTGTTGTGCATAGCTGGAGGACGCATGCCGACACCAGACGAGATCAAGCACCAGCAGGAACTGCTCACCATCAACCGCAATCGGCTGCGTGTTCTGGTGAAGCAAGCTACTGCGCTCGGTAATTATGCTCCGCCGCACGTAATTACCGAGATTGACGAAGCCCGCGCGAGCATCGCCCGCATCAAGGCCACGCTGCGCGGCTGGGGCGTCGCGGTTGCGGATGAAGAAGGAGATCAGGGGCAGGCCACTTCTGCGCAGCCCGGTGCCGCGACAACACCGCCTTCTTCACGCGAGACGCGCATTATTCATACTGGCGGCGGCGACTATATTGAAGGCAACGCCGACAAGCGAAAGGGAAATAGTGTGAGCGGCGATCAGTACAATTTTTCAGGCGATTTTCGCGGCGCGATTCTCAACGTCAACTCCATGCTGGAACATGTGACGCAAACAATTTCTAACGCGCCGAGCCTGAACCAGACGACGAAGGATGAACTCAAGCAGCTTGTTGAGCAGTTGCGCGCCGAGTTGCAGAAGGCACCGAGCGGCAGCGAATCTGATGCCGAAGCGGTTGCGGAAACGGCGAAAGATGCCGTCGAGAAGGCGACCAAAGAGCAGCCCAACCGTTCGCTGGTGCAGATCAGCGCCAACGGCCTGAAAGAAGCCGCGAAAAATATTGCCGCTGTGATGCCAACCATCTTGCCGATTGCCATGCAGATCGTCGAAAAGATTCGCGCAATCGTTCCGTAGTGCAGCTGAGGTCGGCCATGAATGGACAACAATCAAACGCTTCGCCCAAACGCTTCGCCAGGCGTTGTTGGGTCGCGCGACATCAACACCGAGGGCGGCGACTACATCGGGGCGACGCCGACCAGACCCAGATACGCAAGGCTCACGCGAGAGTCTGGCGATAATCGAGCGGCGGCTGGCGGAGGGCGGGAATGAGCAGGGGAGCGAGTAGGGGCGAACCGGTGTGTTCGCCCGGCGCTGATGTGAAACCTGTCAGGTTTGAATTTCACGTTCGCTGTCACCCACTCACCCGCGCATCTTTGCAGAAGCTACGGCGATGTATGGTAAGATACGCGCATTGTTTCACCCTTTGCTGCCATATACGCAAGAAAGAGGAGCCGTATGCGCTTTATTCGCCATGCAGTGGCGCTGCTCGTCGTGCTGCCACTGCTCATGATCACGCTGCCCGCTCAGGCCGAGGACAAGAGCGTGACGCTCACAATTTTGCAGACCAGCGATCTTCACTCCAATCTGTTGCCGTACGACTACTACACCGGCAACATCGCTGACTGGGGTCTGGCGAAAGTCGCCACGCTGATCAAGCAGGAGCGCGCCAAAGACCCGAATCTGCTGCTGCTCGACAGCGGCGACACGATTCAGGGTACGCCGCTGGGCTACTACTACGCCGCGATCGACAAGAACGCGCCGCACCCCATGGCTGTCACCATGAACGCGCTGAAGTACGATGCCGCAGCGGTCGGTAACCATGAGTTCAATTACGGCCTCGATACGCTCAATCGCTGGAAAAGTCAGTTAAACTTTCCGCTGCTTTCCGCGAATACGCGCAAGACCGACGGCAGCGAGGCTTTCCAGCCATATGTGATCAAAGAGGTGAACGGCGTCAAGGTTGGCATCCTTGGGCTGACAACTCCTTCGATTCCGAACTGGGAGAAGCCCGAAAACATCGCCGGGCTGCGCTGGGACAATCCGGTTGAGATTGCAAAGACCTATGTGCCGAAGATGCGGGCTGAGGGCGCAGATATTGTTGTCATCTCGCAGCACATCGGCTGGGACAAAGTGCCAGCCAACACCACCAACAATCCGCAAGCATGGCTCACCGACCCCAGCACATGGCAGGACAGCGGCTCGCTGCCGGACGAAAATCTGACGATCGAGATCGCGCAGCAGGTGCCGGGCGTTGATGTCATTCTCGCCGGTCATTCCCACCTGGATGTGCCGAAAAGCGTCATCAATGGCGTGCTGATCGTCGAGCCGTCGTACTGGGGCCGCGCCATGGGCAAGGTTACGCTGCAATTGCAGAAGAACGGCAAGCAGTGGCAGATCACCAACAAAGACTCGGCGCTGGAATATGTGAAGGGCATTGATGCCGATCAGGAGTTGCAGAATCTGTCGTACCCGTACCATGCGCAGACCGTGCAATACATCAGCACGCCGATCGGCACATCGGCGGGCGCGTTCGCGGGCGGGCCGCAGGCGCGCTACCATGACAGCTCACTGGCCGACCTGATCAACACGGTGCAGACTGAAGCGGCGGCGGCAAGCGGCTATCCGGTGGATATTTCGCTGGCGGCGATCTTCAATGACACCGGCAAGATTCCGGCGGGTCAGATCACGTTGCGCGACGCCTACAGCGCCTACATTTACGACAACACGCTGTACGTGCTGGAGATCAACGGCGACATTTTGCGGCGCGCGCTGGAGCAGGATGCCACATATTTCAAGCAGGTGGACGCTCAGAATCTGCCCGCCGATCCAAAAGGCGTAGTTTCTGAGACGGCCCGCGACTACAATTGGGATATTTACACCGGCATTGATTACACGATTGACATCACGAAGCCAGCCGGGCAGCGCGTGACGAAACTCCAGTTCAAGGGTCAGGATGTACGGCCCGATCAAACGTTCCGCATTGCGATCAACAACTACCGCTCCAGCGGTGGTGGCGGCTATCCCATGTTCAAGGAAGGGAAGCGCATCTGGCAGTCCACCAACGAAATCCGCGATTTGATCGCAAATTACGTGCAGGCGAAGGGGACCATCGATCCGCAGCAGATCAATACCCAAAACTTCACGCTCGTGCCTGATCTGTACGCGCACTATTACGGCAATGGTCAACCGATCCCACAGGCACCGACGCGCTCTGACCCGGTTTCAACGGGCAATCCAAACACCACGCAGCCAGCGCCAGCAACCGGCGGGACGCCACGACCGGCCATGCTGCCAAATACCGGCGGCGATGCAGACATGCCATGGGCGTTCGGTGGCCTTGCGCTCAGTGCGCTCGGCGTGGGCGCAGCCTTGCGGCGAAAGGCACGGCGGGCGGCATAACAGCTTGTAGCGAACTGACGTTTGCCGATGGGTGTGGCGATTGCGCCGCACCCATCGCTGCTTGGGGAGAAGAGAGGAAAAGAGGGGCAAGGGACGCAGGTGCCAACTGCGCCATGAGGAACGAGAGCCACTGTATGCTTTTCTGTTGCCTGAAGCATAGCACCGCATGGCAGCATGCACAGTGAACCAGCGCACGTTCAGCATGTGGATTCGATCACATTCCTGACACGATGACACGATGACACGGTGAGAGATTATTACTCTGTGCTCTCTGTGTGCTCTGTGGCTTGGGTTGCTACGTGAATACGGCTCCGCCCACCGACACAATCGAGGTGTCATGATCGTCGGCGGGACACTGGTCGTAGGCCACGCGCTCGCCGGTGGTCGCGCCGAGCAGCCGTAGCGCGAGGTACAGCGGTGGCAGCCCGCAGATGTTGTTCTCGTCGCCGATGCGCTGAATGGCCTTGAAGAATCCCTGCGCGTCGCCGGCCTCCATGCAGCCGAGCAGCACATCGTCGCTGGCGCGGATGGCGCGCTTGCCTGCCTGGTCGAGCGGCTGCCCGTCGAAGGCTGGCCCGACGTGCGCCATGTCGCCTGACGCGACAACCAGCACGCGCTTGCCTTGCGTTGTTCGCTTCAGCACGTCCAGCAGCGCATTCATTTCCTCGTCCTGATCTGGCGTGCCATTGCCGCGCCGCGTGAAGTCGCCAAACGAGCCGACCAGAATCGGCAGCAGTTCAACAGGTTCGCCACCGCGGATGAAGTGCAGCCATGTCGCCACCAGTTCGATCGAATGCTCGCCGCAGTGTCGCAGTTCGTGCTCCAGCACTTGCGAGCCGAGCGCCGCCACAATTTCATCGACCATGCTGGTCGGCGTCGGCAGCACGCCCCACGGCGTGGCGTAGTTCTGGCATGTCAGCGTCAGCCGCCCACGGTCGCCGTAGTGGTCGGTGCCGAACAGCACCACCAGATCGGCCGCGCGTGCCGCCTGCGCCGCGCGCTTCCACACGGCTGCATAAACATGGCCGCCGCGCTCGTAGTCAATGTGCGGGCTGAGCATGCCACGCAACGCGCCGGTGTGCGTCTCCACATCGTCAGCCTCATCGAGATATTCGGTGAGCAGTTCGCGCAATTCATCGGGATCGGCGGGGTAGGATTGCCCGGCCAGGAACGGCACGCGAAACGGCGCGCTGCGATATGCCTCAACCGCCGCTGCCCGCGCCGCGAAGAAGCGCTCATTTTCGAACATCAGCGCGTCATCGAGCGTATTGAGCACCACGTTCACAGTGTTGCGGTCGAGCGGCAGGCCGTAATAGGCAGCGCATTTCTCGCGGATGGCGTCGCGGTCGTGTGTGCCGTCGCACAGCAGCAGCAGAGGCCCGAGCAATTGCGAGATCGTCAGCATGCTGTCGCTGAGTTGCATCGGATCGCGCAGCAAAAAGCATGGGCGGCCTTCATGAACGATTGGACGAATATCGAGCGCGCGCAGCTTGGGAAATTGGTTTGATGGCATAGTGTTGTTGACGCCCTCACCCCCGGCCCCTCTCCCACATGGGAGAGGGGCGTCGCGGCAGCGGCGGGGTGAGGGACATGGGCTAATGTGATAAAAAAGACGAACGACGAAATTGTACCACATTCGTCGTTCGTCTTCCGTACCTTGTCAAAAGGGACTACGCCGCGTGAACGTGTTCCTTTTTCTGCTCCTCGGCCAGCATCTGCGCGAGATGCGGCGGCACATCTTCGTAATGGTCGAACTCCATCGAGAAGCGCCCGCGCCCCTGTGTGATTGAGCGCAGGTCAGTCGCGTAGCGCAGCACTTCGGCCAGTGGTGCCTGCGCGCTGATGGTGGTGTAGCCATCGCCGGTCGGCAGCATGCCCAGCACCCTCCCGCGCCGCGTGCTCATATCGCTCATCACATCGCCGGCGTATTGGTCAGGCACGGTGATTTCCAGCGCGTAATACGGCTCCATGATCACCGGATTCGCCTGTTGGGCCGCGATCTTGAACGCCTCGCGCCCCGCCATTTGAAACGCGATGTCCTTGCTGTCGACCGGGTGCATCTTGCCATCGAACAGCTCGACCCGCACGCCGATCATCTCATTGCCCGACACGACACCTTCGTGCATGGCCGCTCGCACGCCCTTCTCGACCGAAGGAATGAACGAGCGATCGATCACGCCGCCGACGATTGCGTTCACAAACTCCAGCGGATCCTCACGCCCGGTCATGTCGATTGGCTCGACCCGAATGGTCACGTCCGCGAACTGGCCCGCGCCGCCCGACTGCTTCTTGTGGCGGTACTGCGCCTCGGCGCGCCCGCGAATCGTTTCGCGGTACGGCACATGCGGCAACTCGATGTCGACATCGGTGCCGAACTTGCGCTTCATCCGCTCGGCCACAATCTGCACATGCGATTCGCCCAGGCCGGAGATCAGCGTTTCGCCCGATTGCGCGTCGCGGCTGATCTGCAAACTTGGATCTTCGTCGATCATGTGGTGCAACGAACTGCCGAGTTTGTCGAGATCGGCGCGTGTCTTCGGCTTGATCGTGCCGGTAAACGCGGGCTTCGGGAAGGCAATTGGCGCAAGTTGAAGCGGTCGCTCGCGCGAGCACAACGTGTCGTTGGTCAGCGTGTCGGCCAGTTTTGTGGCCGCGCCAATGTCGCCCGCCACAAGCGATTGCACCGCAATTTGCTCTTTGCCGCGCACGACGTACAACTGGCCGATCCGCTCGTCCTTGCCGCTGCGGGCGTTGTACACCGTGGAATTGGCATGCAGCTCGCCGCTGAACACGCGCAGATAGCTGATCCGCCCGTACGGGTCGGCAATCGTCTTGAACGGCAACGCCGCCAATGGTTCGCCTGGGTCGGTTTTGAGCGTGATCTGCTTGTTGGTAGTGAGGTCGGTGGCCTGCACCGGCACGCGCGCCGCCGACGGAATGCTATCGAGAATACCGTCGAGCAACTGGGCCATGCCGGCAAGCTGCGCGCATGAGCCGCAGAACACCGGCACAATCGAGCCGTTGGCGATGCCCGCCCGCAGGCCGCGCTGTAACTCTTCCGGCGTCAGCGCGTCAGCGCCCTGGTCGAGGTATTTTTCAATCAAATCGTCGTTGGTCGCGGCGATCTTGTCGATCAGCTTCTCGCGCCATTCCTCCTCAACGGCCTCCAGATGCTCAGGAATGTCCGCTTCCTCGAAGCTGCCGTCATGCTTGTCGGAGATCATCCAGACGCGCTTGCGGCGCAGCGAAATAATGCCGTGGAAGTCGCGCTGGCCGCCAAACGGAATTTGCATGGGGATGATCGACTCATCCAGCATTTGCTGGGCCTGCTCCAGTGTGCGGAAAAAGTTGGCGTTGTCGCGGTCGAGTTTGTTGATGAACAGAATGCGCGGAACTTTGGCGGCTTTAGCGGCATTCCAGACGGCCTCGGTGCCGACTTCCACGCCACCGGCAGCGTCCAGCACGATTACCGCGCCTTCAATCACGCGCATGGCGGCGGCCACATCGCCGGCAAAATCGGCGTAGCCTGGCACGTCAATGATGTTGATCTTGTCATTCTTCCATTCGATTGGCGCAACCGAGAGGTTGATGGACATTTGGCGCTTCTGCTCGTCCGGGTCATGGTCGCTGACGGTGTTGCCGTCCTCGACGCGCCCGGCGCGGGAAATAGCCTTGGCGGTGAGCAACAGCGCCTCAAGCAGCGTAGTCTTCCCGCATCCGCCGTGGCCGAAGAGTCCAACGTTGTGGAGTTGAGAGGGTCCGTAGGTTCGCATCAAATCCTCCTTGACAGAGCGATATCACGGGACAGCGCGAAGCATTCACAGAGGCATCAGACGCCAGAACACTGCGAAGGCTTCGCAGGTGGAGAACATTGACCGTGTCATTTGTTCATAGGCGCGTCCTTGTTGAGGGGCTACTAAGATCAATTATAAACATTTTCAGGGCGTGGTCAACTCGTTTAAACACTTGTATCTTTTTACACTGTCTTGCGGTATATACCATGAGATCATTTCCCTATAAGCTATACACCAATATGTCACATTAAAATTTTGCAAATCAGGAGTTTCTCTCGTGCAGGTCCTAGCTATGACATCATCTGACACCTCCGCCGTACGTAATTCACGGTGGCTTGTGCTGCCAGTGATGCTTATTCTCGCACTACTTGGCGGCTGTGTGCTGGCTTGTGTAGGGTTACGCATGCTCAATGTTCCACGACGCGAAAGCATCTTTACCGCCCGCCCCGCTAGCAATGTGATCGCATTTGAAACCGACCGTGGTGAGGGACCGCAAATCTATGTGATGTATCCTGATGGCACGCAGCAAACCCGGCTCACCTATAATGTGCGCCTTTCAACCGATTGGTGGTGGCCATTTCCAGTTGTAGGTGGGGATCGTATTCCGTACATGCTCCTGCCATCGCCTGAGCAGGATGGTTCAGTCATGTTCCGCACAACATTCGAAGGCGACTACTACGCATATTCTATCTATATAGACGGTTCACAGCAGGTTCGTATTCCATCACCGCGAGCCGGCGATCCAACAGCACTCTGGTCGCCAGCGCGGTCAGAGCTTGCCTTTACCACAGCGGAGTCACAACTTTTCGTCGTATCCCGTGATGGAACAACACAACGCTGTCTCACCTGTGCGAGTTCACTCAATGTTGCTAATTTTGCTTGGTCACCGGAGGGTCAGCAAATAGTCTTCTCTGGTTTTATGGCAGAGGCGGGGAACATTTATCGCATTAACCGTGATGGTACAGGGTTAATTAAACTCACCAATATATCAGAAGGTTTTAATGATGAACCAGCATGGTCACTAGATGGACAGCGGATTGCATTTCGGTCAAACCGCGATGGACCAACGCAAATCTATGTCATGAATGCAGACGGCAGTGGGGAGCAGCGCCTCACGACGAGTCGCGGCAATGACCTCTATCCAGCTTGGTCGCCCGATGGACAACATATCACATTCACCTCGTACAGCGACAATCCGCAAGGCGATATTTACATCATCAAACCAGATGGCAGTGGGCGGCAGCGCCTCACGATGGGCCAAGGCAGCCACCAACGCTCAGTCTGGATTCACGTTCCCGCGTCATATTGCAAGACGCATGTCTGCGAGGGCGTGCCATAGTTTGTAACTGTTCCGCTTGTATACACAACATAGCACATGCCTTTGTCATGCTGAACGAAGTGAAGCATCTCATGGTATTGCATCGAGATGTTTCGCTGCGCTCAACATGACAAGGCGGCATGGTCATTGCGAATCAGCGGACACCCTACGCCACTCGTCCCACAATCGTCGGCCACTCGGTCGGCCCAAATGAAACGTTGACACACGCATGGACGAATAGTTGATTTTCTGCAAACCGGCATGTCAGCGTGTAGATGAACGGCGTTTCATACAGGCAAATCTGCGCGGTGTAGGTGTCGTCTGCCGTCCACGCGCCGCTGGCCGCAGTCGGCTGCGGTGCGCCAGTGACAAGCCGCGTCGTGCTGCGTTCCCATGCGCCGTTGTCGCAGCGAATCTCATGGGTGCCATGCTCGTCGCGCAGCGCCAGCGTGCAGCCGTCGCCGCTGAAATCAAAGCGCAGCGACTCGATCTGCAATTCGTTGGCGTCCATGTGGTAGGTTGTGCCCGACACGCGCGCCGCCATTGCTGACGACGCCTCGCCAGTTTGTGGCGGCAGCGCCAGGCTCGCGAGCTTCCCGGCCAGTTTGGTCTGCGCCGCGTGATCTTCTGCGCGTGTTCCCGGCTGCATGGCTGGCAGCACATGTTCCCAGACCAGATTCAGCACTGCCTGCATGTCCTGGAGACCGCTGGTGATTGCCAGCACCGCATCCTGCTCCTCCATGACCACACAGAACTGGCCGAACGCGCCATCGCCGCGATAAGCGTTGTGGCGGCAGCGCCAGAACTGGTAGCCGTAGCCCTGCTGCCAGTCGGGGTTGCCCTGATTGCTGTTGTCTGACTGGAAACTCGTCGCCTCCTCGACCCACGCGGCAGGAACCACCTGTTTGCCGTCCCACATACCCTTTTGGAGATACAGTTGCCCGAAGTTGGCAATGTCCTCTGTTTTCGCTTTCAGCCCCCATCCGCCGGTGTTGATGCCTTGCGGGCTTTCCTCCCATGTCACGCCAGTGATGCCGAGCGGCTTGAACAGGCGCGGTTCCAGGTAATCAATCAGCTTCATGCCCGTCACCTGCTGCACAGTCGCCGACAGCATGTAGGTTGCGCCGCTGTTGTACAGAAAGTGCGTACCCGGTTCGCGCTCCACCGGCACAGAGAAAAACGTCCGTGCCCAGTTGGTGCTCCGCTCGCGGAAGAAGCGTGGCAGCGTATCTTCGACATGACCAGTCGTCATGGTCAGCAGGTCGCGCACGCGCATGGCTTTCAGGTTGTTGCTTGGATCGGTGGGCGCATCGTCGGGGAAGAACGTCAGTACATGGTCGTCGACCGAGAGCAATCCTTCTGCGACCGCGAAGCCCACCGCCGTCGAAGTGAAGCTTTTGCTGAGCGAGAACAGCATGTGCGGCGCGTCGGGCGCGTAGGGCTGCCACCAGCCTTCCGCGACGACATGACCATGACGAAGCAACTGCATGCTGTGCAACGCCAAACCATGCTGCTCCACCGCCTCCACAAAGCCCAGCACCGCCGCCGATGAAATGCCCTGCGCTTCCGGTGTGCTGCGCGGGAGTTGTTTGTTAGGGGCCATGAGAACCTCTTTCTAGCAAGCTGAGAAAGTTATTGTACCGCAGAAGAGCAAGCCGGTGAGCACATATCAATTTTGTAAGAATACGCGCAAAGTACGCGGCGAGCGTTATAATTTCCATGAGCGCCTGTACTACGACACGAATAGCTCGCACGCTTTTGCGGCGCCTGGCTTTCGGGCGCATGTCAGGCAATGCTGATCATAACGACAGAAGGAACAGAGATGAGTCGGCTCGTTCGGCCCGCAGTGCCCGTTACAATCGGCGCATGGATGTTTCTGATGCTGGCGCTGGCAGCATGCTCGCCCATGGGACTTGTTTCCACCAATCCGCCCCGCGTCACTACAGAATCAATCGAACCACCCATGCGAATTGTCGCTTACTTCACTAGCTGGGGCACTTATACGCGCAAGTACATGGCTTCGGACGTGCCAGCTTCAAGCCTGACTCATCTGAATTACGCCTTCGCTGGTGTTTCCGCCGATGGTGTGTGCGCGAGCATGGACGCGCAGGCCGACCGCGCTAACCTGCCCGCGCTGCGCGAACTGAAGCAGCAGAACCCGCAGTTACGCACGCTTATCTCAATAGGCGGCGCGACGGGATCGAAGCATTTTTCGGAGGCCGTGCGAACCGCCGATGCGCGCCAGCGCCTCGCGGAGTCATGCGTGCGCTTCATGCGCGATGCCGGTTTTGATGGTCTTGACATCGATTGGGAATATCCGTCAGGCGCCGACGATAAGCGCAACTTCACTGCATTGTTAGCGGAGCTACGCCAGCAGCTCGATATGCAGGCCCGCGCTGATCATACACAATACCTGCTGACTATCGCCGCGCCTGCCGGGCAGCAGCAACTCGCCGGTTTTGATCTGCGCCAGCTAGCCACTTACGCGGATTGGATCAACCTCATGGCGTACGATTTTGCTGGCAACTGGAGCCGCGTCACTGGCTTTAATGCGCCGCTGCATGCCGCTTCCGAAAGCGCAACGCGGCCATCCGACAGCGTGGACGCGGCTGTTCAGTCCTACCTGGCGGCGGGCGTGCCGCCGAACAAACTTGTGCTAGGTGTTTCGTTTTACGGCGTTGGCTGGAAAGGTGTTCCTAATCGTAATCACGGCCTGTATCAACAGCATGCCGGCCAGCCGCGCGGAACATTTGAAAAAGGCTCGTTCGCCTATGACGACCTGACGCAGAACTATTTGCAAGATTATGCGCGCTTCTGGGAAGATGTGGCGCAGTCGCCGTGGATTTATAACGCCGCGGCCAAGATCATGATCAGTTACGACGACCCGCAGTCGCTCGGCGTAAAGGCTGGCTATATCAAAGCGAACAAGCTCGGCGGCGTCATGATCTGGGAACTGAGTGGCGATGACGCACAGCACTCGCTGCTAAATGCCCTGCGCTCCGGTCTGCACTAATGCGATCAGGCGGCTACTTTCATCTGCACGTCGAGCGATAGTAATGACATCATAGACATTTTCCCTCATGTCACGTTCACAACATGTTCATCTCTAACGCTCATACTAGCAGCGTACTCCATGCCAATCATCTCGGCGAACTAACAGCATGTACAGCACAGAGTGCAATAAGGCAGAGCGCATTTGTTGGACAATAGCAGATAATGGGGGCTGCTTGTACCATGATTTCCTTGCGCACCTTTCGGAGCCAACGCCACACGCCGCTTCCACAACAGTCAGCCGCTGAACATATCACACCATTGAAGCCGGTCTTCTATGACGCGAGCAAGCGGCGAAAATGCTGGTACTACTCGCTTTGGTCCTTGCTGCTTATCGTGATGCTCGCCGTACTGGTCAGTTTCACCGCAAGTCTCTTGATGCCGCCCAGTCTCCCTGCCCATGTGTTGCGCAATGCCGAGAGTATCCGGCGTGACGCGATCATGGGAACACAACTGAATGGCATGACAAGCGTTCAAGCTGCCGACCAGCCGACGTCCGTGCCTTCAGGATTATCTGACCCAATCAAGAGCCGCTCGTTCAGTATTACACCTTGAGCTTTGGCGAGGGTTGGGTGCTTGGTACGCACGTTTATGCGAAGCATCAGTCTCGTCGATGATCAGATTTGCGCGCCGTATTCGTCTCAACGCACAACAAGCATTCGAGGCAGACATTGGATTATCGTTGCACTCCACCCCGCTGTGGATACAGCATTGGTCACGTATTGCCACGCGCGACGCGTATCGTTGCGCTGATGATCGTCATGCTCTATCTCGTGTTTCTGCTGCCACCTTCCGCGCATGCAGCATTTCCGACGGATGGAGCCGATGCGCGCCAGTCGCCGGCCGCCGAGCCGCC
>DASTWM010000231.1:0-11064 GCA_035765855.1 Roseiflexaceae bacterium | reverse complement strand
AATCAGTGATCGCCAGCCATGATCTCGCCGACCCGGCGCAGCGCAAACTGAGCGCGTTCTGGCAGGCGCGGCAGGACGAAATACGCATGCTGATCGACCGTTCCGACGCGCTTGCCGACGAATTACGCCATGCGTCGCTTCCATGCGTGCTGTGCCATGCCGATTTTCACACCTGGAACGTGCTGCTCGACGCGAAGCAGCGCATGTGGATTGTGGATTGGGATGAAGTGATTTTTGCGCCGAAAGAGCGCGACCTGATGTTCATCATCGGCGGCATTGCGCGCGATCTGGTTAGCCCGCATGAAACGGCCAGCTTTTTGCAGGGATATGGCGAAGCGGCAATTGACCGCCGCGCGCTGACCTACTATCGCTATGCATGGGCGGTGCAGGAGATGGGCGCGTACGCCGAGGATGTCTTCTTTTCGCCCGATCTGAGCGAGCAAGCCCGCGCCGATTCTGTGCGCGCATTCATCGACATATTTGCGCCGGGGAATATCGCCGCTATTGCCTGTGAGTCGGACTCACAATAGAAATCTCTCTACTTCAGCGATAAAACTGCGCCACCAGCGCCGCAAGCTCCTCGCGCACGCGGGCGAACTGCGCCGGGCGGTGGGCGTTCGCACCGGACGGGTGCGGCATGCCGATCAGGCAGCGCTCGGCCTCCAACAGCCTTTCCGCAACAAGTAATTGCAGCGCCTCGCCCACGCTCTTGCCGACTGCGATGACCAGCGCGTTGGGGATGCGCTGCACTTCGCCGCCCAGCACCTCGATGACAAAGCGGCGCAGTAGCGACGTTTTGAACAGGCTCGGCGTGTAACCGGCGTAGTTTTGCTGGTTGCCAACAAAAATGGGGTAGCGCACCGCCGCTGTGGTATGCAAAAGATCTGCCCGCTCGCCATACAGTTGCCAGCATGTCTCGATGCCGAGCGCCTCATGAAGGCCAATGCCGTCCAGCATGCTGACCAGATTCTTGCGGATCGGGCCGGAAAAGCTGGCGTTCTGCCGGGCGTAGTGGCTGGCGTCAGAAAGCGATTGGCCTTCGCGAAGGGCGTTGCGCGCCAGCCGGAAGGCCATTTCGGTCTGGTACCAGCCCGGCGCGATCCCGACGATCACCACCCGCGCTGATGTGTTTATATAGTCGAATGGGGCGTAATGCAGCCTCCATGCCGGCGTTTCGTGGAGCAAGAAGCGCGGAACCAGCAGATCGGCCCTGGTGAGCGGCGTATGCTCCGGCAGCGCGGCGATCTGCGGTGCGAAGTGGGCGAAGAGGCCATCCGTAGAGAACAGATTCTGCATGTGAGACAAGATGACAAGGTGGCAAGGTAAGGAGGGTTTGTATCATCGTGTCGCCCCTTCACCCGCTCACCTTGTCACATTCTACCGCCGCCGTTTCTCGTCCTTATCCTCGCGGCTGCGGAACACGATCTTGATCGGCGTGCCGGTGAAGCCGTACTGCTCGCGCAGCCGGTTTTCGAGGTAGCGCCCGTAGCCCCAGTGAACTTGCTCGGCATTGTTGGCAAAGAACAGAAACACCGGCGGGTTGACCTGGGCCTGCGTGGCGTAATAAATCCGCAGGTGCGCGCCCTTGTTGATCGACGTGGGCGGGTGCTCGTAGGTCGACTTTTGCAGCAACTGATTCAGATCAGACGTCGAAATGCGGCGCTGGCGCTCCTGCGCGATGTCCATGGCAAGCGGCAGCACCTTATCCACGCGCTGGCCGGTCTTGGCCGAAATGAACAACAGCGGCGCATATGGAATAAAATTGAACTGCTCCTGAAGATAGCGCGTGAACGTGTTAAACGTTTCCTCGTCCTTGACCACCAGATCCCATTTGTTGACCAGAATGGCGACGCCCTTGAGCTGCTCCAGAATCATGCCAGCAATATGCGTATCCTGCGCCGTCACGCCTTCCTCGGCATCGATCAGCAGCAGCGCCACGTCACTGCGCTCGATCGCGCGCAAGGCCCGCAGCACACTATATTTTTCAATGCCCTGCTCGATCTTGCCGCGCCGCCGAATGCCCGCCGTGTCGATCAGCAGCACCTGCGCGCCATTCACATCCAGCATGGTATCGATACTGTCGCGGGTCGTTCCAGCAATCGAACTGACGACGCTGCGCTCCTGCCCCAGCAGCCGGTTGACCAGCGACGACTTGCCGACGTTCGGACGCCCTACAATCGCGATCCTGACCGACGCTTCGTTGTCATCCCCTTCGACGATCGGCAGCGCCTCGGCTAAGGCGTCGAGCACATCGCCGGTACCGATGCCATGATAGGCGCTCATGGGGATTGGCTCGCCAAGATTCAACTCATAGAACTCCACCGCATCCATCGAGCGCTCGGCACTGTCGGCCTTGTTCGCGGCCAGAATCACCGGCTTATCGCTGGCGCGCAGCACATCGGCCACCTCGGCGTCGGCAGCCGTCAAACCGGAGCGGGCATCCACCAGAAACAAAATAGCGTCGGCCTCGGCCATGGCAAGTTCGGCCTGCGCGCGCGCGTGTTCGGCAATCTCGGATTGCGGCGTGCCTTCGGGCAGATCGTCGCCCTCGAACAGCAGCCCGGCGGTGTCGACAACCGTGAACACGCGCCCATTCCATTCGCTGTCGCCGTACAAGCGGTCGCGCGTCGTCCCCGGCACATCTTCAACAATGGCCTTGCGCTCGCCAATCAGGCGATTAAAAAAGGTTGATTTGCCGACATTCGGTCGGCCAACTATTGCAACAATCGGTTTCATTTCACTTCGTCAGCTTTGAGTTCTGAGCTTTGAGTTTTGAGTTGCAGGCTCAGAACTCATAATTCAAAACTCATAATTCAAAACTTTTTGTGAGCGCGCGGATGTAGCGCACCACTTCTTCCGGCTCGCCCGCGACCGCAACCGGCATGCCCGCCTCGGCGGCGATACGTTCCGGCGAGTATTCGTCGAGCGTGCGGGTGCCGGTGTGATCGAACATGACGCGCGGCAGCAGCGCCCGCTCCGCGCCACTTGCGCGCAGAGCTGCGACCATGTCCTGGCCGTGCAGCAAGCCAGAAACCGTCACCATCTCGCCGAAAAACTCATTCACGACTGGCAGCAGCGCAGCGGTCAAATTCTCGATTCGATTGAGCCGATCAACTACGCGCTGAAGCACCGGCGCGATCAATGTGCCGCATGCCAGCGTCACCTGCGTCGGGCGCGGCATGCGCGCCGGCAAACGCCGTTGTGCTTTGGCCCAGCCGTCCAGAAAATCGCGTGTCATGCCAACGCCATTGGAATACTGCGGCATGCCATCATACATCTCTGCGGCGGGCGTCTCGCGGCCCCCCAGAATATAAAACTCATCGGATGGATACACCAGGCTGGTACCAAACTCCTGCCGGAAGCGCTGCTGATACGGCTCGATCAAGTCAACGACCTGCGCCGCCTCTTCAGGGCGGTAGGTTCGCAGCGGAATATCGGTCGAAACGATCTGACGCGCGCAGTGGCCAAGTTCGGCCACATCAACCGCTGGGCGCTCGGCAGGCGATACATTCAACATAATCGGTTGGCTGCTGCCGCCTGACAACTGCTGAGCGTCAAAGGTCTCGTCCCACAACGGCTGGCGCTCCCAGTTCTCATTGATCCATTCCGGCGTTTCATGGACATGAATCGCGGCCTTGACACTTTGCGGGCGCTTGCCATCGAAACGGAATTTCGTCAGGCCGACTGGCACGACCGCGATTGTCTGCACCGTGGGATACAACGCCACAAGATCGCGGATGCTCTGGTGCAGCGCCGCGCCATCGTTCAGCCCTGGCACGGCGACGATCTGCGTATGAACAGTGATGCCCAGGCTCTCGAAGCGCCGAATCTGCTCCAAAACATCAGGCACATCGGCCTTGCCGAGCAGCACCGCCCGCAGCGCCCGGTCAGTCGCGTGCGTCGAAACGTACATGGGACTGAGATGCTGCTGCTCGATCCGCTGCCAGTCTTCTTCCTTCAGATTTGTGAGCGTGACAAAATTGCCGTACAAAAAGCCCAGCCGGTAATCATCATCCTTCAGGTAGAGCGAGCGCCGCATGCCCTTCGGCATCTGTGTCAGAAAGCAAAACGGACACTTGTTGTTGCATGTCCGCACGCGGTCGAACAGCGGCTCGACGAAATCAAGCCCAAGGTCGTCATCGGCGTCCTTCTCGATTTCGAACAGCGTCTGCTCGTCGCCGCGCTGCACCAGCAACTCGATCTCTTCTTCGGCAATCGCAAAGCGATAATCGATCACGTCGCGCAACTGCATGTCGTTGATCGCCATGATCACATCGCCCGGCTGGAGGCCAAGCTCCTCGGCAGTGCTGCCACGCTCGACACGCGCGATGATGCCACCTGCGGCATTGATATTTTTGATATCCGGCTGATATTCCACGCAACAACCCCAAATACACTACACAAAAAGAAGCGCGGGCCAGACCCGCACGAGGTATTATACCATGGCGCAGTCGTCTGTGAATATGTGTGCCGCCGCAGTATCATCTGCATGTCAGGCAAAGTCCGCCAAAAGATGGTTGACATGCACACCAGCAAACCTATACTTAAACAAGCAACAACGACGTTCAGACAGCCACATGATCCCAGGCGCTCCAGCGTACCACCCGGCAGTTCCTGCACCCCGCATACCGGCTGTACTCCCACACTGATGTGTTAAAAAACTGTTGGTATCACATTTGCATGGTTATCCTCTTGGCTTTGTGATAGTAAAGGTTACTGAACAGGTGTATGGCTATCTATCGTCGCGCAGTGTTTCTCACGCTCGCGCTTGCATTACTAAGCACATGTAGCTTTCTTCCAAAATGGCATGTCAGCGCAGCCGAAACACATATATATGTACCGCGCCCGCAGGCGGCAGCTTCAACGCTCAGCCGCCACCTGTGGCTCGATTCCGCGCAACAGGCAAGCGATTTAGCGAAGCCCGGCCCGACTATCGAAGCGTATATTCGGCCTGAGTTCGCTCATGAAATGCGTTCGCTCCGTCCCGCAATTCTGGCGGCGGCGCGGCGGCACAATCACCCCGCATTGTCGCGCATGACCGACGAGGAATTCGCTTCCGTGATTACGCTGCTGTTGTACAACGAAAATTTTGGCAAACTGGAAGAGCGGGTCGCGCCGCTACGAGCATTGACGCCGTTATACCAGGATTTGCAGATGAAGGTCAATGAAACCGGCGCTGACCTCAGCGTGTGGCCGGCGAATTTGCGCCCGTCTGTTGCGCTGGAAATCTTGCGCGATGAACTGCCAACGCCGACTGGCATGATCACGATTCCGATCCATGTGGCTGGCAACCAGTTACAACTCGACCGATTTTCGTCGCAGCAAGCGCTGTACGCCGCATTGAATAATGAGATCAGCAAGCCATCCATGGCGGTTGAATATCTTGCGGCCAACCTGGAACGCGGCGTGTACCGGGCGCAGCTTGAAGATGTGCCTGTGACATGGCGCGCGCTGGCGGCATGGCACAATCAGGGCATCGTCAACGCGCACGATATTCGTACCAATCCAACCGCCCGCGATTACGTGCGCCGTACAGCATCGTACTTGCCCGCGGCGCGCGCGCTGATCGCCACGCCAACCGAATGCCACTATCTGCGTTGTGGCATCGGCGACGCCGAGGAGTTCGGCGAAGACCCGGCGCGCTGGTAGACGATGCGCGCCAATCGCAAGATCCTTTTTAGAAAGGCGCGCTTTCATTTCGTAAGTTGCTTGACAAGTGTGAACAGGAGTGCTATTCTTTTAGCAGAAAATTGAAAAGATCTTCGGGGCAGGGTGCGATTCCTGACCGGCGGTGATGCCAGCGTCAGTTACCAGTTACCAGTATGCAGGAGCCAGTCATCAAGACTGCCGGCTGCAAGCTGCTGACTGATGACTACCGACTGGACGAGCGCCGCGAGCCGCAAGGCAGACTCTGGTGAGAATCCGGGGCCGACGGTATAGTCCGGATGGAAGAAGATCGGTTTGTGCGTTCATCATGCTGCGGTGTATGCCGTGGCGTGCATGGCTGCTTATCTCGTATCGTGCGGGAGGCTGGCCTGAACGCATGCCTGGTGAATGTTTGGCCCCGAAGTGGTATGCTTCGGGGCTTTTTGTTTATGGAGAAGGCAATGATTCGTCAACATTCTTTGCCCTATCGCGACGGCGGCAGTGCCACAAACGAGCCACCGGCACCAGGACATGCACGCATCACATCGCCGGGCGTCGTGCTCGCGCTGTCGCTGCTCGTGCTGGTGGTAGCTTGGAAGGCATTGGTTGTTGTCAAGAACTACCCGGCCTTTGTGCTGCCTGCGCCCGACGCGGTGCTCAGTCGGCTGGTGAGCGAGTTTGCGGGCGGCACGCTGCTGCATCATACCGAAATTACGCTGGTCGAGGCGCTGGGCGGCTTTGGCATCGCGCTTGCGGCAAGCTTGCTGATCGGCTATGCACTCGCGCACGCGCCGCGCCTGGAACGAGTGCTCGCGCCGCAACTTGCCGCCACACAGGCAATTCCGGTGGTGGCAATCGCGCCGCTGATCATTTTGTGGGTCGGTGCCGATATTCGCGCCAAAATCATGGTTGCCGCGCTGGTCACGTTCTTTCCAATCCTCACCAGCACGATCGTCGCGTTGCGGGCCGTGCCGCGCGAATTATTGGAGATGGCGCATATCAGCGGCGCAACCGCATGGCAGACGATTCGTTATGTCGAATTGCCGCTGGCGTTGCGGGGCATCTTTGGCGGCGTGAAAGCCGGGCTGGCGCTGGCGACCACCGGCGCGGTTGTCGGCGAGTTCGTCGGCGGGCGCGATGGGCTGGGAGCGCTGATCAACATCGCGCGCGGCTTGTTCGATACACCGCTCATGTTCGCCGCCTTGATCACCCTGGCCGCAATGACGCTGTCGTTTTATCTCATTGCCATGCTGCTGGAACGCGCACTGGTGCGCTGGGAGTGGTAGCGTGGAGTGAGTGAGCGCAGAGTGAAGGAGCAGTCGGCAGTTCGCAGTTGCCAGTCTTCGGTCATCCGTCATTCGTCGTCTACCCGGTTCTTGGTTCTTCACCTTCTTTGTTCTTTGGAGAAATACATGTTCCGCAAGATGATGTACGTGGTTCTTTCGGCATTGCTCCTGGCCGCATGTGGCGCGACCGAACCAACAGCCACCGCGCCTACTGCCGGGCAGCCCACCGAGGTCCAGCCGCCCGCCGAAATGACGGTCGCTCCCGGCCAGGCGGGTGCGCCAACCGCCGGAGCTGCGCCAGCGCAACCGACCGCCGGTGCGGCGAATCAGAACACGGCAACCCATGAGATCGTCATGGCTATGCCGTATGTTCCGAATGTGCAGTTCGCCCCTTTCTACGTTGCCGACAAAAAGGGCTACTACGCGCAGTCTGGCATCAAGGTCACGTTTGACTACAATTATGAGACCGACGTGGTGCAGCGGGTGGCGCAGAACACCGTGCAATTCGGCCTCGCCAGCGGCGACTCGGTGCTGCTTGCGCGCGGGCAGGGGCTGCCGGTCGTTACCGTAGCAACCAACAGCCAGAAGTTCCCGATTGTGTTATTCAGCAAGGTTGCGGAAAATATCACCAGGCCCGCCGATCTTAAAGGCAAGAGCGTCGGTGTTCCGGGCCGCTTCGGCGCGAGCTACATCGGCTTGCAGGCGCTGCTGTACGCCAACAACATGACCGAGAATGACCTGAACGTGCAGGAAATCGGCTTCACGCAGGTGCAGGCGGTGCAGCAGGATAAAGTGCAGGTCGGCGTCGGCTACGGCAACAACGAGCCGATTCAACTTGAGCAGCAAGGTATCAAGACCAACATCATTCGTGTTTCTGATTATATTCCGCTGGCTTCCGACGGATTGATCACCAGTGAAACACTGATTAACCAGGATCCGAACGTTGTGCGCGCGTTTGTGCAGGCCACCATTAAAGGCATGCAGGACGTGATCAACGATCCTGACGAAGGCTTCAGCATCGCTCTTGCATATATTCCCGAAGCGCAGCACGGCGATACACAACTCCAGCGCAAGGTATTACAAGAAACGCTAAGTTATTGGCAGAGCGACATGACATCCAAAAACGGGCTGGGCTACACCGACGCGAATAGCTGGCAGGCGACCTATAAGTTCCTGCGCGACAGCCATCTGCTGAAAACCGATGTAGATGTCAGCAAAGCATTTACCAATCAGTTCATCACGTCATGAAAAGGTCTGGTTGAGCAGCAACGTGCGGCCAGGCCGGGCGAGGAGCGCATGGATCGTCCAGCCTAGCCCGATCCATCGAGGTAGTTGAAATACTCATAATTTGCCTCTTGCAATTTGCTCATGAATCTGTTATACTCACAGTGTTGTTGAAATGGTTTGGCTCCTCACGTTGCCTCGGATCGATCGCTTCATTGATCTTCTCCCGTGCTCGTTGGCCCTAACCCTGAGACAATTGTGTTAAACCATCAGTTTTTGGAGAAACAGCAAGCAATGAGCTTTGCAGACAAGACGTTGACGTGCCGGGATTGTGGCACGGAGTTCGTTTTCACCGCCGGCGAGCAGGAATTCTACGCGCAGAAGGGCTTCACCAACGAGCCGACCCGCTGCCCAGGCTGCCGACAGCAGCGCAAGCAGGGTGGCGGTCGCAGCAACAACAGCTACAGCAGCGGTGGGTACGACAATTACGGTGGCGGTCGCGATCGTGACTTCGGTGGTGGCTACAGCGCACCACGTGGTCAGCGCGAGATGCACACCACGACATGTGCTGGTTGTGGCAAGGAAGCACAGGTTCCGTTCATTCCACGTGGCGACAAGCCCGTGTACTGCTCGGACTGCTTCCAGAATCAGCGTCCGGCGCGCAGCAATTCGCGCTGGTAATTTTTTCTACGTGTTTTCAGCAAAGGCTTGCCGAACACGGCAAGCCTTTTTGTGCGTTCCGCGCCAGCCATGAAAAGAACACGTTCCTTACTTTCGGCTGGCGCATATCAAGGACCATATGCTTTTTACAGATTTTACGCTTCATGCTCATCTTCAGCGCGCCATTCAGCGGGCCGGGTTCACCACACCAACACCAATTCAGGAACAGGCAATTCCGATCGGTCTTGAAGGCCGCGACTTAATCGGCACCGCGCAGACCGGCACTGGCAAAACCGCCGCGTTCGTGCTGCCGATCGTGCAGCGCCTGCTCGACCATCCAGAGCGCCTGGGCCGCACCCGCGCGCTGATTGTGACGCCGACCCGCGAACTGGCCGAGCAGATCAATACGACCGTGCGCGAGTTCACGCGCAATACGAATGTTCGCTCGGCAGCGGTGTATGGCGGCGTCAGCATGGTGCCGCAGGAACATGCGCTCCGCAACGGCTTTGAAATTATTGTGGCATGCCCTGGTCGCCTGCTCGATCATATTGATCGCGGCACAGCCAGGCTCGACGGCGTTGAGGTGCTGGTGCTCGACGAGGCTGACCGCATGCTTGACATGGGCTTTTTGCCTGCTGTCAGGCGCATTCTGGCCTTGCTTCCGCGCGAGCGCCAGACCATGCTGTTTTCGGCTACGTTTGCGCCGGAGCTGCATCAGCTTGCCGAGCAGACACTGCGCAAACCGGCCCGTGTTGATATTGGGCTTGGAACTCCTATCAAAACAGTGGCGCATGCGCTGTATCCAGTCGCACAACATTTGAAGACGCCGTTGTTGCTGCACCTGTTGCAGGGTACTGATACCAACTCGGTGCTCATTTTCACCCGCACCAAGCACCGCGCGAACCGCGTTGCCCAGCAGGTGCAACGGGCTGGCTACGCCACTGCCGTGCTGCATTCGAACAAGTCGCAGAATCAGCGGCAGCAGGCGCTAGATAGCTTCCGTGAGGGTAAGGTTCAAATCCTGGTTGCGACCGATATCGCGGCGCGCGGGCTTGATGTCGAAAGCATTTCGCATGTGATTAACTACGATATTCCCGACACGCCCGACGCCTACATTCACCGCATTGGCCGCACCGGGCGCGCCAAGCGTGAGGGTGATGCGCTGACGCTGGTCACGAGCGAGGACACAGCGACGTGCCGGGCCATCGAGCGCGCGCTGAAAAAGCCAATCGAGCGGCGCACGCTGCCCGACTTTGATTATTCCATGCCCGCGCCAATGCAGAACGAGTTTCAGCGCGATCCGCGTCCGGCGCGATCACAGCCGCGCCAGAGTGATCGCTCAGCTCCTGCGCGCACAGCCGCAGAACCACCGCGCCAGCAGCGCCGGACAACGCAGGCACCGCGGTACGACGCAACGCAGCCGCAGGCGCGCCAGCAGCGCCGCGCACCTGCGCACCAGACGCGGCCTTCACGCTCGGCGACGAACTCACGCCAGAACTCGTAGGCGCGCATGCGCGATTGAGCAGCAAAAAGGCCACGATCTTCGAAGATCGTGGCCTTTTTGCGTTGGCATACCTTCGCACGAAGGTGTGGTACCATAGCGCAACCAGAAATTATCACAAGGAGGTGGATGTATGATTGTTCTCGTTGCCAAGTATTACGCAAAGAAGGGCATGGGCGATCAAGTGCTGGCCGCTCTCAACGAAATGTCGCCGCTCGTTCGCCAGCATGAGCAGGGCTGCGCGCTGTATCACGTGAGCCGCTCGAACGACAACCCGGACAACTTCCTGCTGTACGAACAGTACGTGAATGAGGAAGCGCTGCAAGCGCACCGCGAAACGCCTTACTTCAAACGCATTATTGAAGAGCAGATCACGCCCTTGCTGGACAAGCGCGAGCGTGATTTTTATACGCTTGTGATTGGCTAATCCATATTGGCGCATCTTGGCTCATGGCGAATGTGCCGCCTAACGTGTTGCGATTCAGTTGGCACCGCAGCGCGTCACTAGCCAGCTTCAAAAAGCAAATCTCGCACGAATCGATAGCTTGAAAACTGTTATAGCATGGTTAGTAAATGTAGTGATGGGCTGTAATCAATCTTCCAATCGACATAGCTCGCCAGAACACCGCACTTCACACATCGCTGGCCGACTGTTATCCACTTGATTTCTCCCTGTCGGCGGAGTGAAAAACCTACAGCGATCTCAAAAACGCTCTGTTTACACAGACAGCGGACCTTCTTTGGCGT
>DASTWM010000230.1:0-4469 GCA_035765855.1 Roseiflexaceae bacterium | reverse complement strand
GAACAGCGTTGTTTGTGTTGATGCCATAGTTATATCTTGCCAGGTACAATGAGTTACGCTTCAATCGTATTGCAAGCGGTGATTGTACCAGCCATGCGACAGAAGGGCAACTTTGCAGTACAATCAATAGACGTATGCCGGTCGTTGGATCGGCTTCGTTATGGTAATACAATGGAAGCATTTTTGTTAAAAAGTTAGGTGTATAGGATTATGACTATCATTACTCGTCCAACTAGCGCCGCGGATGTTACCGTCGAATGGCTGCAATCGATTACGTACAAAGTCACCTCGCCGTATCGCCCGCCGACGATCGAAGGTGTGGTCATGCGCGAACTCAACGCGCTGCCTGACGGGCGCGGTGACGTGATCGAACTCTGGAGCAAGCCATGGATCGAGCAGCACAATCTGCTCATGCCTTCGCATGTGTACCAGAGCGCCACGGATTACGGCGTGGTGAAGTGCTGGCATTTGCACGACATCCACACCGATCAGTTTACCGTGACGCGCGGCAAGCTCCAGGTGACGCTTGTCGACATTCGCCCCGATTCGCCGACGTTTGGGCATGTCAATCCGATTTTTCTCGGCGTTCAGCGCCCGCGCCTGATCAAGATTCCGCCCATGATCATGCACGGCTGGAAGGCGCTTACGCCGCCCGAAGTCATCGTCGTCAATCTCCAGTCGCACGTCTACGATGCCGCCGACGAGTTCAAGTTCCCCTGGAATTGCGTACTGGAAGAAGTCTGGGAGCCACGCAACGGCTAGAAATAGTCCATGACGCGCATGCCACATATTCGTTTTGTCTACTATGATCTTGGCGCACCAACCCGCTACCGCGTGCATCACCATGCTGAACAGGCGCGGCTCGCAGGCTGGCATGTGTCGCTCGTTCCAATCGCAGCGTGGCGTGCCGCCGCTCAGTTGAAAGACGTCGATCTTATCTATATCCACCGGCTGCCACTGTCCCAGCGAACCGTTCCTGTTCTCGCGGCCGCCCGGCGCGCCCATGTCCCGGTCGTTTTCGACAGCGATGACCTGGTGTGGGATGCGCGCGAGCGGCATTACAATTATCTCGCCTATCATTACACGCGCCGCGAAATCGCCCGCATGCTGATCTTCACACTACGCATGCGGCTGCTGATGCAGCAAGTGCGGGCCTTTGTGTTTTCGACTGACTATCTGGCACACTTGGCGCGCCAGATATTCCGCCAGCCTGCGTTCGTCCACCAGAATGCGCTCTCTGCTGACCAGCTTGCTCACTCGGCGGCAGCACACGCCATCCGCGTTGCTCACGACTCGAGCCCAGTCATTGGCTATTTCAGCGGCACACCGCGCGTCCACGACGAGGACATGGCGACGGTCGCGCCAGCTTTGGCTGCTGTGCTGCGGCAAGAGCCACAGGCACGTCTGCGGTTCGCCGGCGATGTCGCGCTGGCAAACGAATTGTCTGATCCAGCATTGGCAGCGCAGATCGAGCGGCGAGATATGGTACACTGGCAGCAGCTTCCTGGCGAAATCGCAGGGGTCGGTATCAACATTGCGCCGCTTGTCGATAATCCGCAGCGCCGTGCGAAAAGCGCCATAAAATACCTGGAGGCTGCGGCAGTGGGCGTGCCTACCGTCGCTGTGGACATGGAGCCGTACAACACCGTCATGCGGGCGGGCGAAACTGGGCTGCTGGCGAGCGATCCGGCGGCATGGGAAGCGGCGCTGCTGCGGCTGGCTCGCGATCCATCACTGCGGCAAACCATAGGCGAATGCGCCCGCGCCGATGTGCTCGCGCACCATACCAATGAGGTGCGGGTCGCGGACTTTGTGGCACTCATGAATGATCTGCTAACGTGACAAAGCAACCCACGATTTGCTGCCTGTTGCCGTGGATGGAGATGGGCGGCGCTGATAAATTTAATCTCGACATGATCGGCCAGTTGACCCAGCGCGGCTGGCACGTGTCGATTATTACCACACTGCCTGCCAGGCACGCCTGGCGGGTCGCCTTTGCAGAGCGCTGCAACGACATTGTTGACATTGGCGCGCTGCCGACCGAACAGCAGATCCCGGCCCTGATCCGCGCTCTTCTCGAACGGCAACCGGATGTTATGTTCATTTCGCACAGCGATCTTGGCTACGCAGCATTGCCCATCATTCGCGTCCAATTGCCGCGGACGGTCTGCGTCGATTACTGCCACATTGTTGAAGCGGACGTACCGGGATACCCAGCTATGAGCGTGCAACAGCATCATTTTCTTGATCTCCAGATCGTTTCCTCGGAACAGGTGCGCAATTGGATGCTGGCGCATGGCGCAGAAGCCGAACGAGTACGTGTTTGTACGACAAACATCGACACAGCGGAATGGAGCGCCGCGCGCTATGATCGCACGCGTATTCGGGCGGAATTGAACATCGATCCAGATGCGCCAGTCGTGCTGTATGCCGGACGATTAGAAAGGCAGAAACAACCAATTTTAGCGAGCCATGTGTTCCGCGAGATCATTAGCGCCGTGCCAGCAACACGGGTGCTTGTGGCGGGCGAAGGTAAATTTGGCACCTACATGCAACATTCGCTGCGACGTTGGGGTATCGGATGCCACGTCCACATGCTAGGATCGGTTTCGAACGAGCGCGTGCGCGAACTACTGGCGGCCAGCAATATCTTCTTTCTGCCCTCAGAAGCGGAGGGCATTTCGCTGGCGATCTACGAGGCCATGGCGATGGGCGTCGTGACGGTGAGTGCTGCGGTGGGTGGACAGGCTGAGCTTGTGACCGCCGACTGCGGCGTACTGGTGCCGCGCGGTCCGCATGAACAAGCTGATTACACAGCAGCCTTGCTGCGGCTGATACGCGAGCCGCACACTATGCGCACGATGGGCGAACAAGCACGGCAGCGGGTGCAAAAACACTTTACCCTGTCAGCGATGGGCGAATGTATGCATGTTGCGTTGCACGATGCTCGTCACCTGTCAGCAATCCAGCCTGGTTCCCGTGTTACTGCCGCCGACGTAGAGGAAGCACTTGTTGCGTCAGAACGGGTCGCCCAACGTGATGCCGCTATATATCGTGCAAAAACGCAAGCTAGGACCGGCACGCGCATGCGTAACGTATACTGGCACATCTTCGCCGAACGTGCTTGGTGGCTGTTGCCGTATGCCGAACAGGCGCGCAGAAAGCTACGGGAGCTTCGTCCATGATCGGACCGCAGGTCAGCGTGATCATTCCCTGCTACAATTACGCGCGCTTTCTGCCCGATGCTGTGGCAAGCGTGCTGGCACAGTCGTCCACGGCGTGGGAGGTGCTGATCGTCGACGATGGCAGTACGGATGACACGCTTATCGTCGCGCAGCAGTTGCAGACTGTCGCACCCATCCGGCTGCTGCGCCAACCGAACGGCGGCCCCTCCGCAGCGCGCAACACTGGCGCGTGTCATGCGCGTGCGCCGCTGCTGCTGTTCCTCGACGCCGACGACATGCTCGCCCCTGAGGCGCTTCAACGCATGGTAAAGGCGCTTCATGATGCGCCCGATGCGTCCTTTGTATCTGGCGCGTTTCAGGTGTTTGGCAATGACAATGTGTATTGGCCGGGGCTGCCAGTCGATCTGGCGACACTTGCGCTCGATAACACCGTGCTTCCGGCGGCGCTCGTTCGGCGCACAGCCTGGGAAGCAGTGGGTGGGTTCGATCCGGCGATACAATTGTACGAAGATTGGGATTTCTGGCTGCGCATTGTCGTGAAGGGTGGCCGGGGCATCGTGCTTCCTGAAACGCTGCTGTACTACCGGCGGCATGGCCCAAGCCTTATGGCGCAATCATCCACCTATGGCTGGTCCGCGCGGGCATATATTATCAGTAAGCACCAGCAATTGTACGGTAAACAGCTGGCGCGCTGGGCTGATCAGTATTTGACCGCCCACCCACTGCCCGCTACGTACTACATGCACAGCAATGAGACTGCCGTCGAGGAAATAATGCCACTTCTCGAAACAAACCCGGCCCCTGAGGCCCCCCCTGAACCATCAGAGCCAATCGGCATGCAACCTCGCGGCAAACGTCGTATCATGCGCCTGGTTCCAGTGCAACTGCGCGTCCGAGCGAAGCAGATTCTTAGGCGAACACAACTTACATTGAAGAAATGGTCCGTAATGGCTGGCAGATGAAGCATACTGTAGTTTACAGACTGAACGAGATCAGATTGGAGTAATCCTTTTAATGCATTCTAGAGCAAAGCACTATATTCTGTCCATTATGCGTATCTATAATCAACTTACCGCCAACCGAAAGGCAGGTCTGTGGCACGAACGTAGATTCTGGCGCAGGTATTTTCAGACGAAAGGTTTAGCTTGGCCGGAAGAGTACGCCCGCCGATTAGATCCGAACACGCAACTCTCAGAGCAACTCTGCGCTTTGTTGGCACATATTCCAAAAGGAAAAGTCCTGATTTTGGATGTTGGTGCTGGACCGTTTACCGAGCTTGGCAAA
>DASTWM010000229.1:0-4618 GCA_035765855.1 Roseiflexaceae bacterium | reverse complement strand
GGGCTGAACGTATCGATCGCTACGGCTTCTTCGAGCACTAGCGCCGCGTGCTGTACGCCGCCGGGGATTGCCAGTGAATCGCCGGGGCCAAGTTCCAGTATTTCGCCGTTGAGGGTGAAACGCAGCCGCCCGCTGATCATGTGCGTGATCTGCTCCTCAGGGTGCTGGTGCGCGGGCAAAATGGCATTTTCATCGAGCCGCACAATGATCTGCATCATGTGTTCGGTCACGGCCAGCGTTTGCCGCACAATGCCGTCAACAATTGGAATCCAGATATCTGTGCTCATAGATATAGCCTATCTCGCGAAAGCGTAAAACGTGACACGTAACACAGCGTTCATCTTGTCATCTCGTCACCTTGTCTCCCCTACACCTCCACACCTCCACACCTCCACACCGCCGCTCCCGCTCACGCTTCCGGGCCTGCCACCACAACCACATAATCTTCAGTGGAAAGATATTTGCGCGCCACGTTGACAACATCTTCGGCGCTGATGCTGCGGATAATATCGGGGTAGCGCGCGATGTAGTCCAATCCAAGATTATAGCGCTCAATGCCGAGCAGCGTGCCCGCAATGCCGTCATTGGTCTCCAGGCCCAATACCATGCTGCCGGTCATGTAATCGCGGGCGTCGTTCATTTCCTCGTCAGTTGGGCCGTCGGCGCAGAACACGGCGATTTCATGAAGAATAGCCTCCAGTGCCCGCTCGACATTGGCCGGGCTGATGCCCGCCAGCGCCGCCCATGGCCCCGCGCCTAAGTCCGCATCTAGGCTGCTGCCGCAGTAATACGCCAGACCCTGCTGCTCGCGCACATTGTCGCCCAGCCGTCCGCCCAGGCCGATGCGCCCCAGAATCATGTTGGCGACGCTGGCAGCGTAAAAATCGTCATCGGTGCGCTTCAGGCCATGCACGCCCCAGATCAGGTCGCTCTGGATTTTGCCCGCCATGGCGATGTCGCGGCGTTGCGCGCCTGATAATGCTGATACTGCTGGAAGTTCCTGCTGCGGCGGCGCGCCGTGCGCTTCCCAGCGGCCAAAGGTCTGCTCCAGCATGCCAATTACGGCATGCGGCTCTACATCGCCGACGATGGCGATTGTTGTAGCAGCCGGGTGAAACAGGCGATGAAAGCGCACCAGATCGTCGCGGGTGAGACTTTGCACCGACTGCGGTGTGCCACTGCTCAGGCGGCTGTACGGGTGCTCGGGCGGAAACATGATTTCACGAACCGCGCGCGACGCCTGGTAGCGGGTTTCCTGTTCGCTTTCACGCAGCCCCATGAGAAACTGGCCGCGCATGCGCTCGACTTCTTCTGCCGGGAAGGTTGGGCTGATCAGCATATCGGAAAGAATTTCCAGCACCAGCGGCAAATCTTCGGCCAGCGAGCGCCCTGAGAAGCCGCTGGTGTGGACGCCGCCGCCAGCGCGCACGCTCGCGCCGCGCTCCTCGGTCTCCTCGGCGATTTGCTGGAACGAGCGCCTGGTGGTGCCGCGAATGAGCGCCGCGCCGGTGAACACCGCCAGGCCATTCTTTTCGGCTGGCTCGTTCACCGCGCCAACCTGCACGTTGCCGCGCACGCTCACGGTTGGGCTGGTCGGGTTCCGTTGGATCAGCGCGATGGTGCCGTTTGGCAGCACATGGCGCACGGCCGTTGTAATTGCCTCGCTTCGAGATGGTTGTGCCATATTTGCTCCGCTGGACGAATGATCATGCGTTACCTTCGTCGTTCGTCATTTGTCTTCAGAAGGAATAAAGTAGCCGACTGTGCGATTGTTCTCGACCAGATAGGTTTGCGCGACGCGCTGCACATCGGCGGCGGTCACGGCGCTCAGTTCGTCCAGCAGCGTCTCAGGCCGCCTGTAGCTGTCGAGCATCTCCCACATGCCGAGCTGCATCGCCTGGTTCGTCACGCTTTCGCTGGAGTAGGCCACCTGCGCGCGGGCCTGCTTGATGACCTTTGCCATCTCGGCCTCGGTCACGCCGTCCTGCTGCACCTTATCCACCTCGGCCAGCAGCGCCCGTTCGATCTCGTCAGCCGTGTGGCCGTCATTCACCGTTGCGTCGAAATCAAACAGAAACGGGTCGATTGTGGCGCGGTAGCCACTGCCTGCGTAGGCGGCAAGCTGCGTTTCAACCAGCGCCCGGTAGATGCGCGCGCTGCGATTGGTCTGTCCGCCGCCGCCAAGGCCCAGCGACTTCGCGCCTGACAGAATGGCATCGAGAATGACGAGCGGCGCAAAATCTTCATGGCGGCAGTTCGGCGCATGGAAGCTGATCTGCACATACTGCGCCGGGCCGGGCCGCCGAATTGTGACGCGCCGCTCGCCCTGCTGCGCTGGCTCGACGGAACGCACCGCCGGAATAATCGGGCCGGTCGGCAGATCGCCGAAATACGTTTCGACTTTGCGGAGCATCGCATCAGTCTCAAAATCGCCAACCAGCACCAGTACGGCATTGTTTGGCATGTAATAGGTCTGATAATGGTTGTACAACTCGTTGCGCGTCATCGCCAGCAGGTCACTTTTCCAGCCAATCACCTCATTGCGATAAGGATGAATCTGGAACGTCGCCGCCATCATGGCTTCGCTCAGCCACCACTCCGGATCGTTTTCATGGCCTTCGCGCTCGGAAATAATCACCGTGCGCTCGCTGTCGACTTCGGCTGGGTCAAATAGCGAGTTCACCATGCGGTCGGATTCGATCTGCAAGCCTAGCTCGATCCGGTCGGACGGCAGCGTCTCATAGTAGGCGGTGTAATCGTAGGACGTGAAGCCGTTGAATGTGCCGCCGTTACGCGCAATCAACCGGTCCATCGCGCCCTTGGGAATGTTCGGCGTGCCTTTGAAGAGCATGTGCTCGACCCAATGCGAAATGCCAGTGGTGCCGGGCGTTTCATTGCGCGCACCAACGCGATACCACACCCAACATGTGGCAACCGGTGCGGCGCGCATTTCGCGTAAAAGTACCAGCATGCCGTTCGGCAATCTATGAGCAACTGTTTTCAATGAAGACCTCTTGCTATATGTGCCAGGGGCAACGCAGACAGGAACCAATGTTGACACAGCGCCCAGCCCGGATTTCAAATGCGCGCCGTGCGGAAGGGAAAATATGAACAACTTCGCTCAGCATGCCCCATGCGCCATAGCGCATAAAGATAAGTGGCTGCACGTCGGAATCAGCGGCATGGAGCCAGATACGCTGCAGGATGATATTTACTGTGGCTCGTTTTCATTTTCCTGATCGAACAACACGCTTTGCGCGTAGTGAGGCCAGCGCGGTTCAGCACGTAAACTCTCGCCAAGTGCCACCAGGTCTGCGCTGCCATCGGCGATCACGCTGTCGGCGAGTTCGGGATCTGCCAGCAACCCGCCAACCATGATAGGCACGTCAACCACGGCTTTGATAGCAGCGGCGAGCGGGACGCACCAGCCAGGGAAACGCGCCAGTGGTGTGTCGCTGTCTGTTTCGCAGCCAATCTCCAGCAGGCGCACGCCCGCGCCTGCCAACCGCTTGGCGATCACGCGCGCGTCCTGGAGCGACAGGCCGCCGGTCTGCGACTCGCCAACGTTGAGCCGCACGCCGATGATCAGGCGCTTGCCTAATCGTTTCGTGATATCTTCGATGACCTTCAGCAGCAGTTGGGTGCGCCCGTTATTGTTGCCCCCGTACATATCGCTGCGGTGATTGGTCGTTCGTGAAATAAGCTGGTCGAACGGGCCGCCATCAGCGCACGACAGCATGAGCCCGTCTGCGCCGGTTGCATGAACGCGGGTTGCAGCGGCCACCCATGTGTCGGCAAGCACGCGCAGTTCGTCTGCGGTTGCATCGGCAACTGGCATTACTTGATCGAGCATGACCAGGACGCGGGTATCATGCTGGTGCAATATGCTTACGCATTGGCGAAAAGAGGGAATGAGCACGTCGTCGTACAGCCCAAGATGTGGCCGAGCAGTTTCTGGCGCAGTAACATGGACCGGTTCAAGAACCACTAAGCCGACACCTCCTTTCGCGCGCTCTCCATAATACGCACAGAGTTCATCATTCATGAATCCGTCGGCAGATGCATGCCCGCTTCGCATCGCCGTCATGGCAATCCGATTCGATACACGCGCGTTCCCTATTGTGAGCGGATGAAAGAGGTGCATAGCTGTCGCCTTTGGTAGCGCTTCGCATATGTGAATTATAGCGAACGTACGCGTTAGGGGCAAGCTACGAAAATTCGTTGACAAGTTTCCTGGACTGTGCTATAGTATCGCTCGTCGAACATCCGGGCGTTACAAATGCCGGACCTGCACTCAATCGAGCGCGGCACAATTCATCGAAAATGGTGTTGAACATCATTTGACAGTTTCGGATGGTTGTGGTAAGATATCGAGGTTAGTTGATTGGACGTTTCACCGGCGACGGTAAACGCAACAATTGAGGGGATTGGCGCGGCGGTGCCAGGTGGGGCAATCACCTACCTGGGTTTTTTATCGCCTGCGGTGGTCCGTCCCCGCTGTACCTTCACAACTGAATCGTAGTGACATCCATATCCAGGGTGACCGCGTCGGATGGAAGGGCTGCTTCGGCAGTCCGCTCTGTCCACATAATGAAGAGTTTGATCCTGGCTCAGGACG
>DASTWM010000228.1:0-6050 GCA_035765855.1 Roseiflexaceae bacterium | reverse complement strand
ACAAGTCGCCAAGCCTGTCGAGGATCAGCTACAAACAATCAATGGTCTGAAGCATCTCACGTCGCAGTCGAACGAAGGATCGACGACTATTATTGCGGAGTTCGACAGCACGGTTAATGTCGATCGGGCCTTGCAGGATGTACGTGACAAGGTCAATGCAACCATTCCTGCCCTCCCGAAGGATGTAAACGATCCTATTTACCAGAAGTTCGATCCGAACCAGCAACCGATTCTCAGCATTGCGCTGGCGAGCAATGGGAATCGCTCACCGCTGGAATTACGCCAGCTTGTGGATGATGAAATTGTGCCCCAGCTTCAGCGTGCGGAAGGCGTGGGTTCAATTTCGGTCAGTGGCGGCCAGGTGCGCCAGATCAATGTGCTCATGGACCTCAACAAGCTGACGGCGTACCGCATTCTCCCTGTGCAAATCAGCCGCGCGCTTCAGAACGCTAACACCGACCGTGGTCTCGGCACCGTTGAAATCAATAACACCGATGTGAGTTTACGCGCGCCAAGCCAGTTGCAGCAGCCATCTGACATAGCCAGGGTGCGCATTACCGGAACGCCCTATTCAGTCGGTGATGTTGCTACCATCCAGGATGGGGTAAAAGAAGTTGACCAGTACGCGCGGCTCGACGGCAAGGATGCCGTGTCGCTGGCGGTCCGGCGGCAGTCTGGAACGAACACTATTCAGGTAGCTGATGCAGTGAAGGCGCAGCTTGCCCAAATTCAAAAAGAGTATCCGGATCTGAATGTCTTTATTCCAAGCGACCAGTCGGACAGCATTCGAGAGAGCACGAACTCGTCGATTGACGAACTTATCGTCGCTGCTGTTGCGGCCATGATCGTGGTGTTTGTGTTCTTCCGCGATCTGCGAAATACCTTCGTAACTATCCTTGGCCTGCCTGTTATCATGATCGGCACGTTCGCAGCAATCAATGCGTTTGGTATCACGATCAACCTGATTTCGCTGCTGGCGCTTTCTGTCTCGGTGGGCCTGGTCATCGACGACGCTATTGTGGTGCGCGAGAATGTTTTCCGGCAAATGGAACGCGGCGTGAGTCCCATGATAGCGGCGAGCCGTGGCACCAGCCAGGTGGCGCTCTCCGTGCTGGCCATGTCGCTGACGATCATCGCGGTGTTCTTACCTGTGGCATTCACCGGTGGTATCACTGGCATTATCTTTAAGTCGTTTGGTATCACTGTTGCGTGTGCCATGGCGCTCTCGCTGGTCGAGGCATTCACGCTGGCTCCGATGGTATCGGCGTACCTGTTCAAACAGAAGAAAGTTGCCCGGCCACATACCCAGGCGCTGAGCCTTGCCGAAGAAGCTATTGAGGAAGCGAACGAGGAACTTAGCTGGTCGGCGCGTATCTACGAAGGAATACTGGGGTGGAGCCTGCACCATCGCTGGGTCGTTATCCTCGTCACGGTGGCCGTGCTTGCGCTGAGTATTGTCTCCGTCGCGGGCGTCAAGGTATCCTTCTTCCCGGCGCAGGATACGCCACAGTTTTCGCTTGGTTTCCAACTGCCGCCTGGCACACCACTTGAGCAGACCGACGCGCTGACGCGGCGTGCTGAAGATATTTTGCTTAAGGAGCCCGAAATCGAAGCCTTCCAAAGCAACGTCGGCGGAACGGGTTCAGCTAATACGGCTTCGTTCTCAATTCGTCTCCATGACGGCGCTCAGACAATTCCGTTCATTGACTCACTGCGCCCGAAGCTTGACTTTTTACCAGGGCTGGTGATTGGCAAGCCGACTTTTCAAGGCTCCAGCACAGCGGTGACGGGGCGCGATATTCAGTTGAGCATTCGGACCAATCGCGATCCGAACACGCTGATTCCGCTGCTGCAAACTATTGAAGGCAAGTCGCAGGGCATCAAAGGTTTGACTGATATTGACACAACCTTCAAGCCGGGCAAACCAGAGATTGAAGTGATTGTCAATCCAAGCCGTGCAGGCGATCTCGGATTTACCAATGACGACATCGCAACGTCGGTGCGCGCGTTGATCAATGGCGATACCGCCACGACATTCCGTAAAAACGGGAATGATACGGATATTGTCGTGCGCTTGCGCCCGGAAGATCGTGTCGGCGCAGACGCCATTCGCAGCATCGCCGTCCCGACGCAGAATGGTAGTGTACCGCTTAGCTCGATCGCGACGATCCAGGTGGCGGCCAGCCCGACCACAATTCGGCGCTATGACCGAGAAAACCAGATCATCATTGGTGCTAACGTCGTCGGGCGTAATGTCAACGAAGTTCAACAGGAAATTGCGGCGGGCATCAAGCAACTGAATTTACCGCCAGATGTACAAACAGAGTTCGTCGGTTTTGCAGCAAACCAGAACGAAGGATTCCAGACGCTCTTCATCGCCATGGGCCTTTCGGTGCTCTTTGTGTACATGGTGCTGGCTTCGCAGTTCGGATCATTCCTGCAACCGTTCGTGATCATGTTGGCGATGCCGTTCAGCTTTATCGGCGCATTTCTCGCGCTGCGCATCACCAACACCGAATTGAGCATTATTGCCATGATCGGTTTGATCATGCTGCTTGGCCTGGTGGTCAAAAACTCCATTCTTATGGTGGACTTTACTAACAAGCTGCGTGATGCTGGCCTGGCAAAGAATGATGCCCTTGCGCGCGCCAGTGCCATTCGCTTGCGCCCGATTCTGATGACAACCTTCGCGCTAATCGCGGGTAGCTTGCCGTCTGCAATCGGTCTCGGCGAAGGCGCGGCAACACGTCGCCCGCTCGCTATCACGGTTATTGGTGGCCTGATCACATCAGTGCTGTTGACATTGCTGGTCATTCCAACCGCATACAGCTTGCTTGACTCGTTCACCACACGGGTGGGCAGGCTGTTCCGACGGCGGAGGACTGAAGAAGCAGAGTCACAGTCAGGCGAAGCAGTACCTGTCCATGCCACAGAAACTGCCCATGACCATGCAACGGATGGCGATGGACACGGCGTTTCAGGTTCGCGCGCCGCCGATGGGAGCGGAGCCGGTAAAGGGCCGCTTTCACGCCCCAAGCCATCACACAGTCAGGATTAATCAGTTAATCAGCTTATCGTACATAATAGACTATCAGGAGCATTGAGGAAATGACACGCAGGTGGATTCAGGGGGCCGTCGCGAGCGTTGTGGCAGCCGGGTTGGTTGCCTGCTCATCCGGCGGCAATCAGGCAAATGCGCCAACAGCACAGCCAGCCGCGCAGCAGGCAGCCACACAGCCAACACATGGGCCAGTCACGTCGCCACAGAATGCAACGAGTACGCTTTCGAGCACATTAGGCCTCTCGAATACCGCAGATACGACAACTGCTCAGTTGCTGGGCGGCATTAGCGGTATTGGTGAGATAACAGCGATACAGGACTCGGACCTTGTGTTTCAGGTCCAGGGGATCGTCGCTGAAGTCAAAGTCAAAGAAGGCGACAACGTCAAAAAAGGTGACGTACTGGCCTCATTAGACACAAGCACATTCGATCAGCAGGTGCAGCAGGCAGAGGCCGGTCTGCAAAGCGCAAAGGCGCAGGCCTCGGCGCTTGAGGAACCGCCACGGGCCGCTGATCTCGCTGCGGCGCGCGCACAGATCCAGAGCGCCCAGGCGGCACTGAGCCAAACTCAGGCCGGCCCCAAAGAAGAGGATGTCCGATCTGCACAGGCTTCGGTAGATGCCGCGCAAGCCAATTTGCAAAGCACCCGCGATAAGCTTTCACTCTCGAAAACGCAGGCGCAGGGGCAGGTCGACCAGGCCACGCAGGCGCTGACCCAGGCACAGGCAAAATACGCGCAAGCCAAGAGCAACTGGCAATACGTGCAGGATACCGGAAATGACCCGGTGCAACCAAACACGGTGAACGTCGCAACGGGTAAGAAGTCTGGCAACAAGCTCAGCGAAGGTGGACGCGAGAATTATTACACGCAGTTCGTTCAGGCAGAAGCTGCGTTGCGCCAGGCTGAACAAAATGTCGATCAGGCGGTCAAAGCGGCAGATACGGCCCGGCAGAACGAAGTGACCGGCGTGCAGGCAGCCGAACAGCAGGTGGTGCAGGCGCAACAATCGCTCCAGAAGCTCACGTTACCGCCCGACAAAGATAAAGTAGCGCAGGCCCGGGCAGGTGTGGCACAGGCCCAGGCGCAGCTTGCAAAGCTTAATCCCGCGCCTACCGGCTCGCAGCAGCAGCAGGCCGCCGCCGCCATTGCACAGGCCGAGGCCCAGGTAGAACTGGCCAAGATCAACCGCGAACGTGCCGTGCTGACTGCGCCCTTCGATGGCGTGATCGCCGCCGTCAATATCGACCCAGGCGATCCAAGCTCAACCGGCACTGCGGCAGCAATTCGGATCGTCGATGTCAGCAAACTTCGCGCAGAAGTGCAGATTAGCGACACCGACATTGCCAAGGTCCAGCTTGGACAGGAGGCAAAAGTGCGCGTGGATGCGCTGCCGAATAAAGAGTATTCTGGCAAGGTGTCATACATTGCACCTGCGGCAAATGTCGCCGGAAATATTCGCACGTATCTGGTACGGGTAGATTTGGACACCGTGGAAGGATTGCGCGCTGGCATGAGTGCCCGCGTTGCCATCAACGCCGAATAGTACGTCGTTTCATTCAGGAAAAGCCGATTGTTGAGCATGTCTCAACAGTCGGCCTTTTTATAGAGCGGTTCTGCTCGCCAGAATGGCTTCCAGGTGCTGCTGCTCCTGCATGGTTGTCCAGGGCAACACCCATGGATCGAGCCAATGCTCAAGATCTGTGATTGGCGCAGTACGGCGTTTCTGGATCTCGTGGCGTTCCCGAAGCAGGCGCGGCAGTTCACGAAGCGCGGCCATGCGGCCTGCGATCATGGCAGGCTGTTGGCGCACAACAGCGTAGCCTGCAGCAAGCACATCATACATTACCATGGCTGGCAGGCAACGCAAGAGCAGCGGGGCCGGGAAGCAGCGGACAATAACCCGTAGCCGATTGCGGCCAAGCAGCCGCTGCTTGAACGGCGATCCCTGCCCTCCAGTGGCAGAATACACATGCCGCACGCGAGCCGCAGGCACCACAACACTCTGCCAGCCACGCAGCAGCGCGCGTAACGCCAGATCGACATCTTCCAGATACGCAAAAAACGCTGGCTCCAGCAATCCTGCATCCTCCAGCAGCGCGCGTCGGTACAGCGCGGCAGCGCCACTCGGCCCGGCAATAGTGACGGGTGTGGTTGGAAGATCGTCCACAGCCCGCCCCGGCCACATGTCGAGCGCCACGCCATCGCGCCGAATCCGAATACCTGCCGAAGCAACCACATCAGGACGGTGCGCAAAGGTGAGGACCCCCCCTGCGGCACCTACATCCGGTCGTTCGGCCATCACATCAAGCAAGGCTGCCACAAAGCCCGGCTCGACGAAAGCATCATTGTTCAACAACAGGAGCAAATCACCACGCGCAACGCGCAATCCAGCAGTTGTGCCACCCGCAAAGCCGATGTTTTCAGGGAGCGCGACAAGCTGCACTGCCGGATAGGTCGCGCGCAGCCATGCGCACGTTCCATCAGTGGAGCCATTGTCAACAACGATAACTTCGGCAGCAGCGGGTAGCTGCGGCGTCAGGGCTGCCAGGCACTCTGGCAGGTAGCGGAGGCCATTCCAGGTGGCGATGATGACAGATAGCATGCGGCAATCATAGCACAACCGTTAGCTGTTCAAGCAGTCAAACCATGAATTGCCGCGCCACGCAACAATTATGCGCAATCAGACGTATTATGAGCAGGCATACGTTGAGATAGTTCAAGCACACAGTGCTATCAAGGAGCGTTTCATGAACCTTCAAAAAAATCAGTCAGTCGCCGCCGGTCTGTTTCTCATTGCAATCGGCGTGGTAGCTTTGTTCGGTCTGTGGCATCTGCTGCTGCCGGGGGTACTTGTCGTTGCTGGCGTTATCGTCTATACGCAGCGCCGGGCATCTGGGCGCACGATTGAGGCAGTTCAGGCGGGCATGTGGTGTTTCGGACTGGCGTTGCTTTTCGCGTTTCACTTTCTCTGGCCGGGTGTTTTGTTCC
>DASTWM010000227.1:0-10284 GCA_035765855.1 Roseiflexaceae bacterium | reverse complement strand
CGACGGCGCAACGTACAGTTCGGTGCAGCCGACTTCGCGCGCAAAGTTCGCATAGCGGTCGGCTTGCTCAAGAATGGCGGCGCGCTGGCTTGCATCCCACCAGTCAGCCGAAAAATAGCCCGGCGCTGGCTTCAAGCCATGGCGCGCAAACAGTTCCACCGTTTCCTTCGGTGAACGGTTGCCCTGTGGGCCAGCCGGCGCGCCTTCGTACCCAGCCTGCGCGATCTCGGCCAATATCCGATCTTCCGGTGTTGCGCGGTTCCATGTGATCTGACCGCATCCAATCTGCCATGTCATTGCAGCGTTCCTTTCTAATCGATCTCAAACCTGTCAGGTCAGTAGCGGAGTCGATGGGATGCATGCAGCAAGCATGGGAACCTGACAGGTTTCTGTTTGATAAACCATTCCGCCCATGCTATACTAGTACATGACGCACTGCGTTATTCGTGTGCCATGCCCGTAACGCTGCTATCGTAGATCGCTTTTGCCAAAACGTAAAATCAACTACAAGGGGAAAACCATGGTTGAAGATATTGATATCAATGTCAGTCCGGCACCGCAAGGGAGTGAATCGTCCGCGGCATCGCTGTTTGAAGGGCTGCGGCGACTGACGCTTGCCAGCATCGGCGCGGCGGACATGAAGCGCGAGGAAATCGAGGCATTCGTCAATAAACTTGTGGATCGTGGTGACGTGGCGCAGCAGGACGGCGAGCGACTCATGCGCGAGCTACGCGCCCGCCGCGAGCAGGGCCGCGCTCAGGTTGAGCAAACGCTTGAACGCGGCGTCGAACAGGTGCTGAACCGCCTGAACATTCCCTCAAAGCGCGACATCGACGAGTTGAGCATCAAAATCGCGCAATTGGCCGCCCGCGTCGAGGAATTGCGTCAGACGCGGCAGTAGCGGCACTATTTCTACGATGCCGTCCGTTTGCTGCGGCGCGCGCCGAGCATGCGCGGTGTTCGCGCGGCCAGCCGCAACGCTGCGCCATGCTTCGGGCGATTCAAGATCAGCATGAGCAGCGGCGGGCCGTAAATGAAGCATGACACCAGCGCGTTCCACGCGGCGCTGCGCCCGTCCCAGCCAAGCGCCGGAAGCAAAAACGATCCTGCCGCGTAGCTGAGCAAGGCTGTGCAACAAAACACTGCTACGGTCCGTACCGCGTGCGTGTCCTGCGGGCGCAGCGCCACCACCGCCAGCGCCCACAACAGGTACCACGGCTGAAACCACGGGCTGCACACGAACAAAAACCACAGCAGCAAGCCGAGCACATGCTTGCTCATATCGTTCGGCTGGAGCCATGCGCGGATGCTGCTCCAGAAGATGCCCGCCGCAAACAGGCTCAGCCCAAGGCTTGCGGCAAGATGTTGTGAGGCTTCTTTGCCTAGCGGGCCGACAAGCAGCGCCTGCAACGCCGCCAGCCATGTCGCGGTGAACAGCGTGCCACGGTCGCTAAAATTCCGCAAAGTGTCCATGCCAACCCAGAACGGAACATACGCGGCGACTACCAGTCCGCCGCATGCCAGCCCGGCCAGCGCGACGAAGCCAGCGCGCGTTTGCCATGTCGGCAGCCGCCGTAGCGTCGCCAGGAGCAGCAGCGGCCCGAAGCAGAACGCAAGGTATTTGATCAGCCCGCCGATAGTGAGCGCCAGCAACCCCACCAGCGACCAGCCGACGATCTGGCGCGTGCTGGCCGCATCGTCGCGCGTCCATGCGTAGGCCCACAGCGCCAGCACGATCAGCAGCGCCATCCACGCGTCGTTGTGTCCGGCTGCTACCGTTTCCCACAATGCCAGCGGATTCCATAGCCACAGGTATAGGCCGAGCCAGCGCTGCTCTGGCGCGACATGCCGCAATGCGAGCCAAAGCGCCCCACCGCACAACAGAAACCCTGTTGTTGCCATGGCTTTGTACGCCAGCATGAGCGGCAATAATCCCGCTTGACCAGCCGTTGCCGCAGCGCGCGGCGCTTCGCCAGCTAAACTGGCAGCAATCCAACTCATCCATTCCCAGATTGGGCCATAGGCTGTCACCGCACGTCGCCACGCCACATAGCTGAATAGTTGATCGTCTGCAAAATTAATCGGTGCCATGACAAACGTGTTGGCGTGGAAGCGCACCAGCATGCGCCCGCGAAACAGATAATCGTAGATGTCGATTGATGTGACAGGATAGGTCCAGAAAAGGATGGCAGCAAACAGCACTGGAAAGGCAATCAGCAGAAATCGCATGCGGGCTGGCACACGCCTGACGAGCCGCGCGCCAAGGCCGTACGCCACAAACAGCAGCAGCGCGCAGCCCGCCATGATCAGGCCGGTGCCGGGACTTGAGCCGGTGAGTTTGTCCAGGTTCTGAATTGGCCGCGCGTAGATAGACAGCAGCGGAAAGCGAAACAGCGCCGCACTGTACAATCCAGCGGCGCTGATGCCAAGAACAAAAAGATACATGCCCCACGTTTGTCGTCGGGCATGCTGAATGTCAGGTACGGTTGGCATGCGTGTTGATGTCTTCTTCCTTGTTACCACAGGGTCATCTGTTCCACGATTGGTTGCGGCGTGGCATACTGGCGATGAAGCAGCAGCGCGTCACGCCCGAAGAAGCGCCCGTCGAGCGTGATGAAGTCGCTGGCTCGCTTCAGCGCGCCGCCAAGACCTTTCAACTGCGTTGGCTCGCGGAAGCGATGCTCGCGCCGCAGCCGCAGAATCCGGCGCACGCTGATCGGCCCCAGGCCGGGTACGCGCAGCAGCAATTCCTCGTCGGCGGTATTGAGTTCAACCGGAAACTGCTCGGGATGCTTCAACGCCCATGCCAGCTTCGGGTCGAGGTGCAGCGGCAGGTTGCCGTCCTCGCCGTACGGCATCTCGTCGGTCGCAAAGCCGTAATGGCGCAACAGCCAGTCAGCCTCTTTGAGACGCTGCTCGCGCACGAATGGCGTCGGCAACTGGTCGGCAAATGGCGTGCCAACTGCCGGACGAAATGCGCCGAAATACACCCGTCGCAGATCAAGATCACGATACAGCCACATGGTCGTCAGCAGCAGGTCGCGATCGCTCTCGCCCGCCGCGCCAACGACAAACTGCGTGGCGAGACCGCCGGGCAGCAACGGCTGGGCGCTGTGTTTGCTGGCGCGTTGAAGGTCGCGCGCCCATGCCAGCCGCGCAATCACGTCGGCGGCCCAGTCGCGCTTTGGCGAAATGCGCGCCAGGTGCTCCGGCGAGGGCGCTTCCAGGTTGATGCTCAGCCGATTGGCGAACCTGGCGGCGCGTTCGATCTCGTGGTGCGGCGTGCCAGGCAGCAGCTTGACATGCAGGTAGCCTTCGTAATAATGGCGCTTGCGTAATACCTCCACACCATCGAGCATGCGCCCGGTGGAGCTTTGCACATCGCCGTCCACGCCAGTGGAAAGCAGTAATCCTTGCACCGCGCCGCGCTGAAATCGGGGCAGAAACGCTGTCGCCAACTCATCCGGCTCCAGGGTTGCGCGCGGCTCATCCGTATCGGAGCGAAGCGGGCAATACGGGCAGTTCCATTCGCATTTGCTGCTCATCAGCAGGCGGAAAGTCGGCAACGCTTTACCGTCTGGCGCGCTTTCCATGGCCGTGCCGCGCTCCGGCCATGAAGCGCTTTTCGGCTTGTAGCGGCGACCTGGCTGACTGTAGCTGTCGCATGCGTCGAAGCGCGCTGCGGGCGCAAGGATATCAAGCTTTTCGTCGAGGTTCATGGTGGCTGAATTATACCATGCGCGCTGTGCAACAGTGGGCATCTTCCATTTCGCAATGTTTATTGCGAAATAGATACCGTTTCGCAATAATTCTCTGACTAGACAAATTTGTTAAAAAGTGGTATAAATTTAACCAGATTTATACCATAACGCATATCAAGAAAGGAGGGCGCGTTAGCCCGAAGCGGAGCGGAGGAAACCCTTAAGCACAGTCGGAGTGTTCCGAAATTATCTTTAGCGAAGGAAGGGGTTTCCCTATGAAATGGCAGCTCATGCAAACCTACTGGAAAGTGGCCGTTGTTCTCGGGGCTATCGCGTCGTTCGTCCTCGCATCAGGTGCTGGAGACAAGTGGGGCGGATAGTGCAGCAGTAGCAGCACAGATTCCTGCAACTTACAGCATTGGTACATCCAGGCAAATGGATATGCGTTATTTGGATAAATCGTGGCAGGGAAAGGCAGTGTCCTCTCCCTGCCTTTTTTAACATGCTATTTAGGCATATCTTTTTACACTCATGATCGTTTTATAGGATAGGAGTTACGCCGTGCTCCTTCATGCAACCTGGAGCTGAGCGAACGTGAGCACAGGGAGGTTCTGGCTTTTCAGGCGCGGTCGCGTGGCTCCTTACAACTGAAGAACATGGAGGGTTGTCGCCAATATCGAGGTTCTTCATAGTCATTGTATAATAGAGCAGCACGTAACTCGCGGCACAATGCGCTCTTCTTTTGAGGTATTCATGAGCAGTCTTCCTCGCTCTGCGCAAATCTATTTGATCACTCTCTGGTCAGCGGCTGCATGTGCAATATTGGCAATACTCATCGTGCTGCACTATCAACTGCTTGCCACGCTGCCGCTTATGGTGTTCTTGCTCCTGCTCTTCTGTTTCGCCGATTACTTCGAAGTGAAATTTGAGATACGCGACGGCGAAAGCGTGCTCATGACCGTCACTGATGCCATCATCGTATTTATTGTTGGCGTGACGGGTGTTTCAGGCGTCTTAATTATCATACTAGGCACTGCCATTATTGAAATCGTCCATCGCCAGTCCTGGTATCGGGTGCTCTTCAATATTTCCCAACGCTGTCTGACCTATCTTGCGATGGTTGGTATCCTGTTACTCATTGGGTCATCGAATGAATTGGTTTTCGTTGGGCTGCGTGGCATCACGACGTTTGTCGCTGTATCGATAACCAACTATGTTATCAGTACGTTATTGATGGCTACGATCCTCACGTTAACATCAGATCAGCCCATGTTGCGGATCTATATTGCGATTGTCCGGAAAGCGCATTGGATTCAACTCATGATCATGCCGCTTGGTGGTCTGCTTGTCGTGCTGTGGAAGCTCGATCCGTTCCTGTTCGTACTTGGCCTGGTGCCACTCATCTTAGCGCAACGGTCGATCCAATCTATTGCTGGCTGGCAGGCGGAAAGCCAGCGCAGCAAGGCGCTGGCGGTCAGATTGGAGAATTTGCAGGAAACTGCTACGGCGATGATTGCCGCGTTCGAGCCGGAGCCGCTGCTTGAAACGGTCAGCACGCGCCTGGCGACCTTGCTGAATGCGTCAGCAAGCTGGGTGGTTTTGCTCAATAATACGTCGCCACGCCTGCTGGCGGCACATAATGTTCCCGCAGCGTTTGGATTGCAACCCGGCAGATTAACCTCTGAACTGCAAGGCTGGAGTGTGCAACAGCTTGATCGGGTTGCTCTCAGATTGCTCTTTCCTGACGCGCCACCTGCATGGCAGGCACTGGCGATCATTCCGCTTGCGCTGGACGACCGCGTGCTGGGCGGCATCTGCCTTGCAACCGAGCATGTCCTGACGTTGTCCGATGATGACTGTCGCGTGCTGCGCGCGTTCGCCGCGCAAACAGCGCTGGCACTGGAACATGCGCGTTTATTCCTGGAGGTGCGCGAACAGCAGGAGGAGCTTGTCCGCTCGTCAAAGCTGGCGGCGCTCGGCACATTCTCCGCTGGCATTGCCCACGAGTTTAACAATCTGCTGGCGGCTATTCTTGGCTATGTGCAGCTTGGAATCACTACCACGGATGTCGATGAAAAAAATGATGTGCTTGAACATGCAGCGCGAGCCTGCATGCGCGGGCGGAGCATCACCACCAGCTTGTTGACGTTCGCGCGGCGTGGTTCGGTGCAGCGCGAATTGCACGTCCTCAATGCGATTGTCGAGGATACACTGGCGTTGGTGGAGCGCGACATGGTCAAGCATAATATTCGTATTCAGCGCAACATCGCTCCCACGCCTTCCATTTATTGTGATCCGGGCCAGTTAACGCAGGTGATTCTGAATTTGCTCACCAATGCGCGCGATTCCATGCTTGACATGGATGGCGGAGTCATTACGGTTGATCTTGCCCAGCGCGGCCAGCAGCTTGAACTGGCTGTGCGTGATACAGGCTGCGGCATTCCTGCTGATATGCTCGATCAGGTATTCCAGCCGTTCGTAACCACCAAGGGCGCCATGGGCGGCAGCAAAACGCCCGGAACAGGTCTGGGGCTGTCGATTTCATACGGCATTATCGAAGGACACGGCGGCACGATTGCGATCGATAGCACGGTTGGTGCTGGCACAAACGTTGTGCTACGGCTCCCGATGCCCGATCCTGTGATTCATTCGCCCGCGCCCTGTGTACCTGCGCGAGAGTCAGCCGCGCCGCGCATGCTCGCAGTCAACATCAGCGCGGATCTTGCGCGCCTGTTGGAGCAGGATGGGTATGCGGTGACAGCCATGGATGAACACGAGGCGGCGTTGCGGGCCTATTGCATGCAGCCAGTCGATCTGGTGCTTGTAGGAGCCGCGCAGCCGAACGAGCAAACGACCTCGTTTCTTCAGCGCCTGCGCTCGATGGATGAGGCTGTGCAGGTATTGATCATTACGCCACAGGTGCAACAAGCTGATGTGTTGCTCCACGCTGGCGCAACGCAGGTTGTGCAACATACCAGCGTGCTTGAAGAAGTAACTGCGATGATTCGCAAGCGCTTCCTGCCTGTGCTCCAACCGGCTGCCTGATGCTAGCGCATGCCGCGTAACTGCTCGATATAGGCTGGCAACTGGCCGATATGCTCGATCTCAACATAGCCCATGCGCGCCCCGGGCTGCGTTATCGTTTCATGTTCCCAGGTGATATGATACGGGATGTGAACGGCCTTGCCGCCGATTTCCACCACTGGCAAAATGTCGGATTTCACCGAATTTCCAACCATGACGAAGTGTGCAGGCGCAAGCCCATGCCGGGCAAGCAGCGCCTGATACACTTCAGGCGTTTTGTCGCGCACGATTTCGACATGCGTGAAATACTCGGCCAGGCCGGACTGCGCGATTTTGCTCTCCTGATCGAACAGGTCGCCCTTGGTGATCAGCATGAGCGTGTGCGTTTGCGCGAGCGTCGCCACCACATCGGCAGCCTGCTCGATGAGTTGCACTGGCGCGCGCAGCATCTCTTTGGCAAAATCGACGATCTGCTGAATGTCGCGCGCGGCGACCTGGCCGTTCGTCACCTCAATGGCGGTCTCAATCATCGAGAGCGTAAAACCTTTGATGCCGTAGCCAAAATAGTCGAGATTGCGAATCTCGGTTTCAAACAATTCCTGCCCGGTCCATGTCTGCTGGCGGTACGGCTCCAGGAGTTGCTGAAAGCGTTGCTGTGTTAACGAGAACAGCGTCTCGTTGTGCCAGAGCGTGTCGTCGGCGTCAAATCCAATCACGAGATCACACATCGTTTCAATCCTATAACGGTTTTGAGATCGCTTGAACCGCTCATGTGGCGCGGATTGTCAATCCGCGCTACGGGCAAGGCTCAACAGTCCTGCAAACGGCGCTATGCATGCTGGCCCAGAAATGCCGCTACCTCGGCGCGCGTGGGCGGATTCGCGCCGGCCTTTTGTACATTGAGCGCGGCGGTGGCCGATGCAAAGCGCAGTATCTCTTGGATTTCGTTTGGCGGCAGTGATTGCAGCGCCGCGCGGGTCAGCGCGCCCTGCTCGGCCAGCGCGGCCAGCAGCCCGCTGTTGAACGCGTCGCCCGCGCCCACGGTATCGGCCACGGTGACGCGGAAGCCGGGCGCTTCGAATATTTCCGGCGCGCCGTCGGTGGAGCGCAAGGCCATGGCCCCATGCGCGCCGCGCGTCACTACCACCAGCGCCGCGCCGCGCCCTGCCACCTCAGCGGCGGCCTCGTTGAGCGCTTTGCCCGGCATGAGCCAATCGAGATCGACCGCGCTGATCTTGATCAGATCGGCCATGCCGAAAAGTTTATCGAGCAGCGCGCGGTAGCTTGCACCATCCTCGACCAGCGCGGGTCGGATGTTGGGGTCGAACGCGATCAGCGCCCGTCCGTGCATGCGCTCAACGGCTGCCAGAATGGTGTTTGGCGTCGTGCCGCGCAGCAGACTGATGCCACCGATTTGCAGCACGCGCGTCTGCTCGAATAATTCAGGCGGCAGGTCGTCAACCGACAGCAATGTGTCTGCCGCGCCCTCGCCATAAAAAGTGAAGGTCGGCTCGTTATTTTCAACCGCCACGAACGCCAGCGTGGAAAGCGCGGGGTCGCTCATGAGAAAGCGCGTGTTGACCTGTTCGGCTTCAAGGTAATGGCGCAGGAAGCGCCCGAAATAATCGGTGGACACCTTGCTGACAAAGGCGGTGGGCTGCCCGAGCCGCGCCAGTCCGATGGCGACGTTCATCGGCGCGCCGCCGGGGAACATGCGAAAGCCGACCGTCTGGCCATGTTCTTCAATTGGGAAGAAGTCAATCAGGATTTCGCCCATGCAGGTCAGGAATTGCGCCATCGAAGCTCTCCTTGGCTGGTTGCGGGTGCCGCCGCAGATTGTAGCCTACCTTGCACGCCGGGTCAACGGTCATGCGTAAGCGATGGACTGACTGATGCTATAATGGGGCCTGAAAGCGTCAGCAGAGTTGAAATGAGGATGCACATGACAACACCACAGTACCAGGCGCCAGACGGCGATGTCATTACTATTCAGAATGGCGAGTTGCGCGTGCCGGATCAGCCAATTATTCCATTCGTCGAGGGCGACGGCACCGGGCCGGACATTTGGCGGGCCAGCGTGCGCGTGTTCGATGCGGCGGTGGAAAAAGCCTACGGCGGCAAGCGCAAGATCGCATGGATGGAAGTGCTGGCCGGTGAAAAGGCGTATAACCAGACGGGCAACTGGCTGCCCGACGAGACGGTGGCGGCATTCCAGAAGTACCTGGTGGGCATCAAAGGCCCGCTGACGACGCCGGTGGGTGGTGGCATCCGCTCGCTCAACGTGGCGTTGCGCCAGATGCTCGACCTGTATGTGTGTCTGCGGCCGGTGCGCTATTTCGAGGGCGTGCCTTCGCCGGTGAAGCGGCCCGAAGCGGTGGACATGGTGATCTTCCGTGAGAACACCGAGGATATTTATGCCGGGATTGACTTCCAGGCGGGCAGCGACGCGGCGCTGAAGATCCTCAACTTCATCAAGGAGCAGATGCCGAAGGAGTTCAAGAAGATTCGCTTCGGCGCGGATGACATCGAGTCGGTCGGCATCGGTATCAAGCCGGTGTCGCGGCCCGGCACAGATCGGTTGGTGCGCGCGGCCATCCAGTACGCGCTCGACCACGACCGCAAGAGCGTGACGCTTGTCCACAAGGGCAACATCATGAAGTACACCGAGGGCGCGTTCCGCGACTGGGGCTACGAGCTTGCCAAGCGCGAGTTCGGCGCGACCGAGATCGACGGCGGCCCGTGGTGCAAGCTGCCAAACGGGATTGTGATCAAGGACGCGATCGCTGATATTACGTTGCAGCAGGTCTTGACGCGCCCTGAAGATTTCGACGTGATCGCGACGCTGAACCTCAACGGCGATTACCTGAGCGACGCGCTTGCGGCGCAGGTGGGCGGGATCGGCATCGCGCCGGGCGGCAATATTAATTATGTGACTGGCCATGCGATCTTCGAGGCGACGCACGGCACCGCGCCGAAGTACGCCAACCAGGACAAAGTCAACCCATCCAGCGTGATTCTCAGCGGCGACATGATGCTGCGACACCTCGGCTGGCATGAGGCAGCCGACATGATGATCGCCTCGATTGAGAAGACGATTGCCGACAAGGTCGTGACGTATGACTTCGCCCGCCTGATGACCGGCGCGAAGGAGGTCAGGACCAGCGAGTTTGCGGATGCGCTGATTAGCAACATGGCCTGAGATTGTCTCAAACCTGTCAGGTCAGTATGCTGCACATGGCACGGTATCAGTTGGCGTGGCTTCCGACCTGACAGGTTTGCAAGACCCGTTTTTACAGGCGACGCGGTACGGCTCCCTCCTTGCCATCATCGCCGGGCGCTGCCTGCCGAAGCTGCTGTTCAACTTCGGGCGGCAGCTTGGCTCCCGCGAAAGAAGCCGCCTGCCATAGCTGCTCGACGGTGATGTCGCTGTCAGTCAGGTTCGCCGTGTCCAAAATTGCCTGCTTCAGATTGGCACTTCCAAAGATAGGACCATTGAGATCCGCGCCCTGCAACTGCGCTCCAGATAAGTTTACACCCAGCAACTGTGCCCCGGACAGGT
>DASTWM010000226.1:0-23632 GCA_035765855.1 Roseiflexaceae bacterium | reverse complement strand
GGATGGCGCGGTTTCGCCGTTTGGCCCGCGACTATGAACGGTTGCCCGAAACACTCGCTGGCTTGCATTTTCTTGCCTGTGCCATGCTGATGCTCAAGCGCTTTATCACTGTTATGCTCGAAAGTGCATAACAGGCTCTAGATAAGCAACGAGGCAACTTCTATGGCATACTTTCGAGCGCCAACTACGAAAGCAAGCCAAGGAGTTACCTCGTGGGATTGACGATCCGACACGTTGTGTCAAGCGACGATTAGCTATCGCACCGCATTGCCTCACGTTAGATGTAACCTTGACGGGAGGGTTGCCTCACGAATAATGTCACCCAACGCACATAGAACTAGAGAGCGAAGGGTGCTGCATGAGGTCTGTAATGAGTTATCGAGCGAAGCGTGAGTTGTTGGCCCAGACAGCGCCACGCTACCACGAAGCCGGGCACAAGCAGAAGTCGGTCATCCTCGACGAGTTTGTCGCTGCCACCGGCTATGTCCGCAAATATGCCATCCGGTTGTTGTCTCGCCCGGTCGTTGCACCTCGGCCGGCGATCACCCGCCCACGTGAGCGGCGCTATGGTCCAGAGATCCAAGCCGCTCTGCGAGTGGCCTGGGAGGCCGCCAACTGCATTTGTGCCAAGCGCCTCGTGCCATTTCTTCCTGAACTGGTGCCACATCTTGAGCGACACGGTCATCTCAAGTTGGCCGATCAGCTCCGCGACCAACTGCTCGCCATCAGCCCTGCAACCGCAGATCGTCTCCTCACTCCCATCCGCCGCGATCCATCTCTGCGCGGCATCAGCACCACCAAAGCCGGCAAGCTCTTGAAGCATCAGGTACCCGTTCGCACCTTCACTGATTGGGATGACGCCAAGCCCGGCTTTTTCGAGGTTGACCTTGTCGCGCATTGCGGCGGGAGTGCCGAGGGCACCTACCTCTACACCCTCGTGCTGACTGATGTGGCGACGGGCTGGACCGAGTGCCTGCCCCTGCTCAACCGTGGACAGCATGCAGTCTTGCGGGCTATGGATCTGGCCCGCCAGCTCCTACCTCTGCCGTTGGCGGGTATTGACACCGATAACGGGAGCGAGTTTCTCAATAACGAGCTGCTGGCCTACTGTGAACGTGAACAGATCACCTTCACCCGCGGACGTGCCTACAAAAAGAATGATCAGTGCTTTGTCGAGCAGAAGAACGGTGCGATTGTCCGCCACTTCATCGGCTACGACCGCTACGAGGGCGAGCGAGCCTATCGGCAGCTGACTGAGGTGTATCGGGCCTTGCGGTTGTACATCAACTTCTTCCAGCCATCGATGAAGCTGAAGGAGAAAACACGTGAGGGCAGTCATGTCCAGCGGCGCTACGATGCGGCCCAAACGCCATTCCAGCGGCTTGCGGCAGGCGAGGTGCTGACAGGAGCGCAACACACGCGCCTCACGAGCCTGTTTGAGGAACTCGACCCGGTGCGGTTGCTGCGTCAGCTGGATCGGCTTCAAGATGCCTTGTGGCAACTGGCGGTTTTTCCGACAGCAAGCACACCAGCGCTTGCAAGCACACTGGCGCCGCTGACATTTCAGGGCGCAGCATGTGGAGTGGGTGGAAAGGTGCAGGAGGCAAGCGCGCTGCCCAGCGCCGCGGAAGGAAACGCGCCAGCGCGACAGAAGCGCAAGTATCGGCGCAGCAAGCCCGAGAAAGGGCCGCGAACGTACCGGACACGGCCCGACCCATTCGCCGACGTGATTGTCGGTGTCGAGCAGCGTTTGGCGACTCAGCCTGAGCTGACAGCCAAGCAGTTGTTCGAGGAATTGCAAACGAACTATCCCGGTCGCTTCCCCGACGTTCAGCTCCACACGCTGCAACGTCGGGTGGCAGAATGGCGCGCGAAGGCGATCCTGACATTCCAAGACCAGTGGCTCGCAGAGGACCACCTCCAGGTTCAGCCGACCCTGCAAGGGATGACAGACGAGCGTGCTGCTGAGGATCTACACACTGGCGCTCGTGCAACCGACAAAGCGATACCGGACTGAGGCAGTTGTGAGCCTGAGGCCACCGCGGCAGGTCGCTCAAGCCTACCCCACCGCTCAAGGCCAAGCCGAGCGCACGATGGGCCAACTGATGGAGGCGCTGCGCGCATCTGTTTCTGATGGCCCCGCGCGGCCTTGACCTGGTGTGGTAGGGCGCTCCTGACCGCCGCGCACATCCCCACTCGGTCGCGCACTCGGCGAGGCGGTGCAAACAACTGGTAAGATCTTTCATGAGGTGTGGTAAGCTTTTTCGTGAGGCAACGATCCCCCGCAAAGTAAGATTCTTCCGTGAGGCAGAACGGGTAACAAAGCTAATTGACGCTTGACACCGCAACTATTGGCTTGCGTGGCAGCACCACCCCGACATACAGATATACTGCTGCCGCCGCTAACAGCAGCAGCCAGCGCAGGTGTCCGCCCGCACCGCTCGCCAGCAGCACGCTGATCACCAGCATCGCCGCCACCGCACCGACGATCTGCCCTGGCAGCACACGCCCGCCGAGCTGCAGGCGAGTTGGTGCGCGGCGCATGCCCGCCATCTCGGTACACCGGAGTGCATGAAGCCATACGCCCATGGCCGCGTTTACGGTCGCCGTGTTGACCAGCTGCGTGACACGCTGGTCCAGGTTCGGATCGACGGTGGTGTCAATCGGAAACACGAGGCTATTGCCCGGCGCGAGCGAGCGAACGGAACACGTCAACCGCTGTCCCACCTGGGCACAGGTTGAGGATGTGACCGTGACCCCAACCGGCACGGCATCCTCAACAAGAATATTCGAAGAGTACTGCGTGCTGTTGTTGAAGACCGTAATGGTGTAGCGCAGCGGATCGCCGGGCGCAATGATGGTTGGCGCGGTCTTCACAATCCTAAGTCTTGCCCGCCGACCAGCCCCACATCACGCGTGAGGTCGGTCTGTCCGGCCTCGACCCGAAACCACTCCGTTTGGAGCAGTCAGGCGGCGCGGCGGCGCAGCCAGTCGGGGACGACCGTGGCCAGTTCATTCAGCGCCGCCCGCAGCGTCTCGCTCACCAACTCCAGTCGATTGAGCACGCGAATGGTCGCTAAGACAGCAGTCGAATCGCTCCGCTGTTGGCCGCGTGCTTTGAGCAAGCCTTGGCGGCGGCAGCACTCGATCAGCTTGTCGAGCAGCCGCTGCTCGGCTTCCCCTGCCAGCAGGCGATCCCGAAACTCGCTGAGCACACTAAAGTCGAAGCCAACATCACTCAGTTCCAGTCCCAATAGATACTTCCAGTCGATGCGTGCTCGGACCGCCTCCGCCGCTTGCCGGTCCGATACGTTCTCGCGAAACTGCATGACGGTGACCAGTGCCAACCGCCAGGGTGCCAAGGCCGGTTGGCCCCGCTGGGGAAAGAGTTCAGCGAAGTCTTCATTGGTGAAAATGCTCCCAGTTGATCGCGCACCATCAGGTAAGGGGTGCCTTTGGAAAAGGCAGCCCAAGCGACACGAGCGGTGTCCTCAGGTATGGCTGGAATTGGGCTAGGCTTGAGTGACATGGGTTCCTCCGGTTTGAACAGCTGCACCTCGCGTGGTTGATCCGCATACCCCATTATCGCACTGGTGCGAAAGCCTTCCAGAAATTCGCCAACAGTATCCGTCCGTTTGTGAGACATCTCCCAATGAGGTAGCGTCATGTGTAGAGAGCAGTTAAGCATCAACATAATACAGCACTAGTATTACTGTCTGACTTTTTCTGCGATAGAGGGGTGGGGACGCAACGTGCGGAACGTTTCTCGTCCGCATCGTTCTCCGCGTCTCTACAGTACACTATCCAAGCGAAATGACGGTGCAAGACTAATCGGGGGCAAGGAAGCGCAGCTGACACCCGGGCCAACTTTCGTTCTGGATGGCTTTCTGATGCGCTAAAATGAAGGCGACCTAATTTAGACGAAGTCTGTTCTCAAGTTTAGTGTCTCAATAGTACAAAGCACTAGGATGCGGTCTGCTCATGCCTCCTGCCCCGGGTGTCAGCTGCGCTTCCTTGCCCCTTGTTACGTGATCTCGCCAGCTCGCTAGTCAGCTGCTTGGACCATTGCCATGCAGCACGCCGCTGTTGCTGGATCACTCGTATCCATCCGATACTGCATCAACTCGCCGCCATCTGGCCTGACGCGGCGCACACTCAGCAGCGTGAGATTCAGGGAGTACAGCCGTGCGAGGACGCCATGCAATGCCGCCTGGTCGGAGATTGGGCCGCTGATAGATGCCTCTCCCCCATCCAGGTTGGTCACCACGAGGCCATCAAACCAATCCGACCAACTCGCGCTCACGTGTCCTTTAATATGAATTTCGTAGCACTCCTGCCCCATGATCCAATCTCCTGTCGTGACTCGTGTCACTGATAAATAACTATCTCAAACCAAGAGATATGCTGACGGTTTGCGCTTGATTGCGCAGGTACACCCTGCCACCTCAAACTCTGCAGGCGGCCAGCAGGCTTCACCTACTGGCATCGTCTCCCTGCCGCTCTGGCAGCACCAACAGGGTGCCAACTCTTGCTCAACGAGCGGCACGCCGAGCAGTTCAGCCGCTGCGCGGGCGCGCTCATACGTGCCTAATAGCGCAAGCCGCACTTGGTAACCGGCATCGAATGAGAGTTCCGCCGCTAGGGTAAAGCCGGCCTTGTGCATACCCGCGCCTGAGGGCAAATTCTCAGGTGCGTAGATGATCCAGAAGCGATCGGCATCCGATTCCTGTTGCAGGATTGCCTGCAACAGCTGTGGGTAGAGCCCGCGCCCTTGCCACGCCGGCAGCGTCGCGAAGTCCCACAGGTAGCGATCAACTGGCGTGAGCCTCAGCGTTACATCAAGCTCTCCGATTGAAGCGGCGCGGGTGGCGGCCCAGCCATAGGCCACTGGCATGTCATCCAGGTAGCCAACATAGGGCAGATGTCCATCCTGTCGGCGGGCGCGAACTTCCTCAACGGTAATGCGGTTCAATTGCGCCAGCATGTGCTCGTCATCGGCAATCGCGGCATGAAAGCCCGGCAAAACGGACATGGACGGGAGCGCGTCAGAGCGCCACCAAGTTGCGAGAGCCATAGCATACCTCCATCAAAATCAATACATCAAGTCGCATGTATCGCACCCACCTACCGTGCTGCCTGGTGCATGTTCGTTTCTGGGTGGCAGCTCAGGCACGTTGTTGCCGCTGCTTGCGCCTCCGCGCTCAAGCTGCGCAGAAATGCCTCCAGCTGTCCGAGTTCTTGCTCAGAGAGATTGAGCGGCTTGAGTTCAGAGTGGCCAGTTGGTGCAGCAGGCGCGCGATTGTAGTGCTCCAACACCTCGCGCAGGCTTGCGAACTGCCCGGCATGCATGTAGGGCGCGCGCTCGGCCACGTTCCGCAAGGACGGCGGCTTGAACTGCCGCTCCAGTGCGTGATCGTCGCTCTTGGCGAAGCGCAGTTCACCACAATCCTCTGGCGCGGCGTCGCTGTACTGGCTCAGACAGTTGAACTCATCCGCCAGCACCTGGCGCACGCCCTGTGCCCGTCCGGTATCCTCCGACAATCCCGGCGCGGCAGGCACACCGGTATTGTGAAAATCGTTGTTGGTGAATAGCGGGCCGTTGTGGCAGTTGATACATTGCGCCTTGCCAACGAACAGTCGTAGCCCCGCCACTTCGTCCGGCGACAATGCCGCGCGCATCGCTGGCATATCGCTCTTGAGTAGCGCTTCAACGTAGCGGTCGAAGCGCGACGGGCTGGGCATGATCGTGCGCTCGTAGGCGGCGATGGCTTTGCCCATGTTGGCGTAGATGCGCGTGACGGCATCCTGATCCGCTGGCGCCATGCCATCCCATGCCGCGTGCGCGCTCCGGTCGGCGACCGGCCCGGCCTGCGCCGGAAAACGCGTAGCATCGGACAGGTCAGGCAGCGGGCCGAAGATCGCCTGGTACTCGGCGCGATACTGCTGATCGATCAGGTGCGCATATTGCGTGCGCGAGCCGCCGTGCTCGACCGGGCTTTCGAGCGGGCCAAGCGCCTGCGCCCACTGACTATCCTTACGACCATCCCAAAAGAGCCACGGGCTGTAGGCCGTGCCAGCGATGGGCATGGTGCGACGGGTGGTCGTGCCGACGCCCTGGCCCAGCGGCTTGCCATCCTGAAATTCCTTGGATGGCAGGTGACATGTCGCGCAGGCCACCTGGCCGTTGCTGCTGAGCCGCGTATCGAAGAACAGCTTCTGGCCGAATGCTGCCGCACGAGGATCATCGCCAACCCGGTTCGATGGATCGGGCGCGAGTGTGGGCAGGCTGCCGATCCACAGACCGCGCAACGTCGTGATCTCATCCTGTGACCATTCCGAGCGCGGCCAGAGCAGGTAGGCGGTGCTGGCGATGCTGATCATTGTCGCTATGGCTAGGCTGATCAGGATTGGTTTGCGTTGCATCTTTTCTTTCCTTCTGCGTGGGGAAGGCGTTTCACCCCTTCACCGGCTCACCTGCTCATTTCAGGATCATGTTGAATCGCACTGTATCTTGTTTGCCGGCTGCGTCGATGGTGAAATCGACCACCCACCAGCCGCCCATCTGGAACTTCATACCTTCGACGAGGTAATCGCCATTGCCGAGATTTTTGGTCACCTCGGGCCGGGTCGGCAAGCCGTGGCCGTGCTGCGGCATGTCGCCATCGACGGTGATTGCCGCGTCGGTGACGGGCTGGCCATCAGCCGTTGCGACATGGATGGTCCAGGCGTGAATCTGATTGATGACGATTGGGCCGCGCCGGGGCTCGTAGCTCACTTGATACACACCCGCGTTTGAGAGCCGCGTGGTCGCAAGATCGAGATCGGCGGGTACGTAGCTCATGCGGAAGAGCATGAAGCCGAACAATGCGACAATGACAAGGACAATTCCGCCAGCGATTCCGGCAATCCAGCGCAGCATCCGGCGGCGCGGGCGGGCGATGGTCTGCGCTGCGGTGGTGATAAGGGTGCTCATGATGTGTTCGCCTTTCTTGTACTATGCATCGTGCCATATGGCGTTCGTGATGGTCCGACTATAGCGAGCGGAAGGGTGACCTGCCATCACCCGCGAAGGGTGATACGAAAGGGTGATGGCAGGTCACATGGACACGACGGTCATGCAGCGGCGGTCGGTTGCATGCTCTTGAGCGAGCGCTGCTGCGTGCGCGCTGCGCGGCGCCTGTCGATCATGACGGCCAGTGCCAGGCCAAGCAGTGCCAGCATGACGATTCGAACGATTAGACCAAGCGGGATCAGCGGCGCGGCCACCTGCACGCGACCAACCGGATACTCCAGCAGGTAGACCGTCTGGTTGGCAATGGCGCTGCCAGCACGATGGGCCATGTCATTGAACGTGATGTCGTACGGGTAGCCTCCGTTCGCATGGATGCGCTCCACAGGGATCTGGTAGCGTCCTTCGGCCCAGCGCTCGAAGGTATCGGGAATGTCGGCGCTGCTTTCGCGGCCCGGCATGATAATGCGATCGAGTGTGGGCGCGTCTGCGAAGCTCCAGCGCGGCACGAGCGCCAGTCCATGCCGGGAGATCACCACTGCCCGTTCCGGTGCGACCGTGTTGATCGTCAGCGTGTTTTCATGTGGATACGTATCGACAACCGATGCCAGCGCGATTTCGCTGATGCCGGGGTACAGCGCCACGCCAAGCTGGCTGGTGCTCATGCGGTAAGCACTCAGGAACATGTTGAACAGCGACGGCGCAGTGCTGCCGGTCATGGGTACAGCCGGCGGGTTGTAGGCCGGGTTGTCCAGAAACTGTGCGTACGGATAACCGATTTGCCGCGCCACGTCGAGCGCGGCCTCCCGCCCCAGCATGCGCTTGAGGGTGAACAGTGACGCATCCACACCCGCCGTTACACCTGCCGAGGAGATGAAGTTGCCGTGCTCGACGTAGCGCACGCCCTGGACCAGGCGAACGTCAGGATGCGCCTGCGCGATGATCGGGAAGGTGTAGTGGTGGGTTGTGACGGAACGACCGGCCAGCAACCCCGTATCGGTCATGTTCTTCGCACCGGCGCAGATCGAAAGCAGGATCGTGTGCGGGCCGGCATGCGCGCGAATCCATGCCATAATCTTCTGATATTCGGGTGCCTGTTCAAACGGCATGAACGGAATGACAATCAGGTCCGGGTCGCTGCCGATCGCCGTGTCATATTCAGCGAATGAATAGTGCGGCATGATATCGACGCCGCGCAACAGTGGGCTGCCTGGGAAGAGATGGGTGATGCGGCGCTCCGGCGCGATGGCGTACAGGTTGAACGCGCCGGATGTGGCGATCACCTCGTAGGGCGCCAGGAAGTCACTCCCTTCCGTTCCGCTGTTGGCAGCGATGATCACCGCCGTGCGCTTTCCTGGATCATGGACGGGCGGCATGGGGAGCGCACCGGTGTAGGCTGGCGGGTTGGTATCGGTTCGTGCGGCGGTGACCATCCGAGTGCCTAGCCCGGCAACGCCTGCTAGCAGCGGGACGAGTATAATCGCGAACATGTAGGCGAGAACACGGGTCATGGTGCGGCGATAACGGTGAGCCATGATATTTCCTCCTTATTCCATCGACGGTGGCGCAAGTGCGCCGACTGATATGGCTACCATAGCCGGGCTGCGGGTGAGTTGCCATCACCCGTCGCGGGTGATATGCGCGGGTGATGGCAGAGCAACGGCGTTTCGTGCGGTTATGTGGTGGCTATGGTGGGCGTGCGCATAGACTGACGGCGCTGCTTGCGCGTTGTGAATCAGCGACTACCAAGGACTTTGACGTAGTCTTGGCCTACAGCTTGACGGGCCACCCAAACTCCGATAGTATGCTGCGACACGATATGATTTTGTGGCCGCTCAATCTTTTGGATGACTCGGCAGGTCGCTCGTCGGGTTAGCCGTCCGACGAGCGACTGAGCGAGGTTGTCGGAGCCTCAGCACGGGGAACTGAAACGCAACCATTGCTCGACGTGCTGCATGGGTGGCATGTGATACCGCATTCGTCGTCACTGGCAATTCGGTTGTCCGTGTCGATTGCCCATCAAGACAAAGGATCTTGAATGTGAGACGAACCTCAGTGATCGAATTGGTGCGGCTCGAGCGCGGCCTTTCACGGCGTGCTCGTCTCGTGCACGTCGACGTCGCTCGGTCAATCAAACGAGGAGCATGGTCATGAACAACAGCACTCTCCGCCAATCGCTACGCCTGTCCGCCACGCTGCTGCTCGGGGGACAACTCCTGTACATCGTGATCACCCTGTTCCACACTGGTGGGGACGCGAATAATCACCCCGCCATTTTCGCCGCATACGCTGCCAGCGGGACTTGGACGGCCGACCACCTCGGCCAGTTCGCGGCCATGGCGATCTTGCTCGCCGGGCTGCTCGCCCTGTTCTTCGCGCTGGACGTGCAGGATGGAACGGCGCGCTGGGCCGGGCGCTTCGGTGCCGCTGCGGCGGTCGCTGCGCTGGCGCTGTACGGTACCCTCCAGGCGGTGGATGGGGTCGCCAACAAGCTGGTCGATGTCGCGTGGGCGAACGCCCCGGACGCCGAACAGGCGGCGCGCTTCGCGAGCGCCGAGGCCGTCCGGTGGATCGAGTGGGGGCTGCGGAGCTACCAGGCCTTCACCCTGGGCCTCGCGGTGCTCCTATTCGCGGTCGCAGTCGTGCGGACGGCGTGGATCCCGCGGCCGATAGGCTACCTGATGGGGCTCGCCGGCCTCACCTACCTGGCGCAGGGCTGGGTGGTCGGCTCCGAGGGCTTCTCGCCCACGATGTCGAATGCCATCGTGCTTGCCGAGATCCTGGACCTGGTGTGGATGATCTGGCTGGTCGTCGTCGCCTGGCGGATGCAGGATTCGGCGGCCCGTCGCCTGACCGATGAAGGCGCGAGCCACCCTGACGCCATACACACGTCATCCCGTTAATGTCCATACATCTGAGTCTATTTTCTGCCCGCGATGCCCGCTGCCAGTTCAGCCAGGTACTGATGGACGGAGCCAACCGCAACCGATCCCTCGCCCACCGCCCCGGCCACACGCTTCACTGAGCCGTGCCGCACATCGCCCACGGCGAAAACGCCCGGCATGCTCGTCTCGTAGGGCAGCGGCGGACGCTCCAACGGCCAGGCCTGCACGGGAATATCACGACTGGTCAGAATAAACCCGCGATCGTCGAGGTGGATGATGTCGCGCAGCCAATCCGTCCGTGGTTCGGCGCCGATCATGATGAAGACGGCCGCCGCGGCAACCTCCTCGCGCTGGCCTGTCCCGCCATCCTCTACGAGCAGCGTCTCGAGGCGCTCTGCTCCGCGGCCGTCGACCACGCGGGTGCGCAGGCGCACATGGATATTTGGGGTATCCTGTAACTGGATTATCAGATAGTCGGACATGCTGGCCTCCAGCGACTCGCCGCGCACGAGCAGGGTGACGCGGGCCGCGAACCTGGCCAGGTGCAGCGCCGCCTGCCCTGCAGAATTCGCGCCGCCAATGACGTACACATCCTCTCCGACCAAGGCTGGCGCCTCAGCTTGCGCCGCGCCGTAGAAGACACCCACGCCGACGAGCCGCTCCAGCGCCGGAATACCTACGCGGCGGTAGTCCACACCGGCAGCGATCATCACTGCTCGAGCGCGTGCCTCGCATCCATCAGTCAGCGTAACGATATGCTCATGGTTGTCTATGGTCATCCCTGTCGCACGCTGCTGAAAAACGAACTGGGCGCCGAAGAGCAGGGTTTGCTCAAACGCGCGAAAGGCAAGCTCACTACCGCTGACACCCCATGGGAAGCCCAGGTAATTGCGGATCATCGAGCTCGTTCCGGCCTGGCCGCCGATGGCCTGTGGCTCGATAACCAGGGTACGCAGCCCTTCGGACGCGCCATACACCGCGGCCGCCAGCCCGGACGGTCCCGCGCCGAGGATCGCCAGATCGTACACCTCAGACGATGGCTGTGTGTGGACCCCAAGGGCATGTGCGATGTCGACATAGGTTGGCTGGTGCAGCACCGACCCGTCGTTGAGAATAACCGCAGGCAGCCGCTCCACATCCACCCCGTAATCGTGCAACAACTGCCGACCCTCGTCTGAGTCTACATCATAGAATCTGAACGGGACGGTATTCCGGGCGATCACGTCGCGCAATTCGTGACTGCGCGGCGACCAGCGCTCACCGACAACACGAAAGACGGCGTGGTGCGGGCGATTGGTTTTCGTCCACGCAGTCAGTGCCTCCTGGATATACGGGTACAACAACTCTTCAGGAGCACGCCATCCCTTCACCACCCAAAAGTCGATCCGCCCGAGCGCGGTGGCACGTTGCAAGGCGTCCAGCGCCGCAAAGGGAATACGGGTTCCGCGGTTGTCCATGTCGACAAATAGTGCGCGCATGGCACACCGGTGCAACGCACGCGCCCGCTCAAGGAACGCGATGCCGTCCATCTCTGATAAGTCGAGGTCGGCGGCCACGAGCGCCACCTCATTGCCTTGGTGCGCCAGCCGCTCAAGAGCATCAAGCCCAGCGGCCGCCGACGCGGCTGTCAGAACTCGGTAGTCAGGCGCAAAGCGCCGGAGCAGCGCCGACTCGGTCGCGACGCGGTCCTTCCGGTCGGCATCCACGATCAACAACACCGGAAGATCGTGCGCGGCCTCGTCGGGCATTGCATCATGCTTCATCATGTCCCCCGTCCTTTCTGCAATGATCGTGGGCGAATTTCCCCGCTATTTTGGCATGGGGCAACGCACCTGACAAGTGAGCTGGGATGGTGGAATTTCCAGCCTGAATCAGGGGCTTGCAGGGGTACAGCGAGATCACTGCGGGATAGATCGGGCCATCCGCACGCTCATATGTTGAGACTCCGTATGCAGCATATAGCGAATGGCTTTTGGCGGCAACACGCCCAAATGCTATAATTGTGCGTAATCCATTCGTATTGGCAAAGGTATCGCGATGACCGCTCCGCCTATGGTCGCGCCGCTGCTCGCCACTAAGCTCCATCTCCCCGCCCCACGCGCAACCGCCGTGCCGCGCGCGCGCCTTGTCGAGCGCATACTCGCGGGATTGCGGGGTCGGCTGACGCTGATCGCTGCGCCGGCCGGGTTTGGGAAGAGCACATTGCTGGTGCAGGCGCTTGCACGCGTAGAACAGACGATTCGTGAGGAGCATTTCCCCGCGTTACCTTCTACGCTTTACGCTCTACGCTCCGCCTGGGTCGCGCTCGATGTAGGCGACAACGACCCAACCCGCTTCTGGAGCTACGTCTGCATGGCGCTTGAGCGGGCCAGTTCTGGGGTTGGCGCGCCTGCTCTGGCATTGCTGCGTGTCGCTCCAACTGAGATAGAGCCAGTGCTCGCGGAATTGCTTAATGCTCTGGCTATACATGGAGGGCACATCGCCCTGGTGCTTGATGACTATCACACCATCAGCAACCCGGCGATCCACGAAGGCATGGCCTTCCTGCTCGATTACGCGCCGCCGCAGTTCCATCTCGTGCTTGCCAGCCGGATTGATCCGCCGCTGCCGCTCGCCCGCTGGCGCGCCCGTGGCGATCTGGTGGAGATCCGTGCGGCCGATCTGCGCTTCACAAGCGACGAAGCTGGGCAGTTTTTCGCTGAGACCATGGGCATGACTCTTGATGCCGAGTCGGTTACCGCACTGGAGGCGCGCACCGAGGGCTGGGCTGCCGGCCTGCAACTCGCAGCGCTCTCGCTCCAAGGGCAGGCCGATGTGGCTGATTTCATCGCGAGCTTCAGCGGTAGCCATCGCCATGTCGTTGATTACCTGGCCGAGGAGGTGCTCAGCCGCCAGCCGGATCATATCCGCGCGTTTCTCATCCAGACCTCGATTCTTGAGCGCCTGTGCGGATCGCTGTGTGATGCGGTGCTTGCCATGACCACCGACCTCGGACCACCGACCACCGGCGAAAATGATCTGTCGGTCGTCCGTCGTCCGTCGCCTGTCGCCCGCGATAGCTACAGCCAGATCATCCTCAATGATATCGAGCGCATGAATCTGTTCCTCATTCCGCTCGACAACGAGCGCCGCTGGTATCGCTACCATCACCTGTTTGCCGACCTGCTGCGGCACCGGCTCAGGCAGGAGCATCCCGCGCTCGTAGCGGAATTGCATCGTCGGGCGGCGCGATGGTTCGAGCGGCACAGCGCGGTGGCCGAAGCGCTGAATCACGCGCTGGCTGCTGGCGATACGACCATGGCTGCGCGCATGCTGACCACCCATGGTCCGCGTTTCGCCGCTACAGGCGAAACCACCAATTTGCAGCGCTGGCTCGATGCCCTCCCCCGCGAGCAGGTACTCCGCAATCCACAGCTGTGCCTGACCCAGGCGCAGGTGCTCATGCTCAATCGCCAGGTCGCGGTGGCGGAGCCGTATCTTCAGGCGGCGGAAGCAGGATTAGCGGGCGACGCGGGGTCGGATACCATGCGGGTACGTGGCGAGCTACTAACGCTCCGCGCCCATATCGCGCTTGAGCGGGGACGCTTTAACGAGACGCTGGCACTGGCGCAAGAGGCGATGGCCATGCTGCCGCCGACCGCATATCTGGCGCGCAGCAACACCGGACTGGTTCTTGGCTATGCGTTGATGGTGCTGGGGCGAACGAGCGAGGCCGTTACGGTGTATAGCGAAAACGTGCCGCTGTGTCGCGCGGCGGGCAACATCATCAATGGAATCTTCAGCGCCAACGAAATCGTCAAATTGCGCGCGCTCCAGGGGCGGCTCCATGAGGCGTACGCCCGCGTGGAGCATGCACTGGCATGGGTTGCGGAAGAAGGCTGGCAGCACTTTCCGCCCACCAGCGCGCTGCATATCTGGCGTGGGCATGTGCTGCTCGAGCAGGGTGAGTTTGGAGCCGCCGAAGTGGAGTTTGCCCGCGCGATCCAGCTCAGCCAGCATGGGGTGACCATCACCATGGCGCGGGCGCATGTGTTTCTGGCTCGCCTGCGGCAGATCCAGGGCGATCGCGCAGGTGCGAATGCGGCGCTTACCGTGGTCGAAGCAATCGTGAGTGACTGGGAGCCGGGCGGGGAGCGCGCGTTCTTCACGGCCTATGTGGCGCGCGTGCGCGTGCTTCAAGGGGATGTGGAGGCCGCGCGCCGTTGGGCCGATGAGCGTGCGCCGTGGAACCCGAACGAGCCACCCTCCTACTTTCGCGAGATCGAGTTGCTGACGCGCGCGCGCGTTGCCGTCCTCGACGAGGCCGGTTCAAGTGACACTGCGCACTTGGTGGAGCCAATAGCCATGCTTGGTTGGCTCCGCGAACATGCGATCGCCGGTGGCCGTGGTGCCGTGGTCATCGAAACGCTGGCCCTGGAAGCGCTCGCGCTTGCCCGGTGCGGCCAGGGGGCGCAGGCGCACGATCAACTCGACGTGGCACTCACGCAGGCCGCGCCGGAAGGTTTTATTGGCACCTTTGTTGATCTGGGCGCGCCGATGGCCGAGCTGTTAGCACAGAACCGTGCGCAGCGCACAGCGCACGATCCGCTCCGACCCTACCTTACGCGGCTCCTCCATACATTTGCTGGCAGCCAGGCGGAGCAAGCACTACCAACCATGACAGAGCCCCTTACCCAGCGGGCTGTGACCACCACGGCGCAGGAAGTAGAGGTGTTCACAGCCCGGGAGTTAGAGGTGCTGCGGCTGTTCGCTGCGGGGATGACCAGCCCGGAGATCGCGCAGCATTTTGTGGTTTCGATCAACACCGTCAAAACCCAGCTCAAAAGTATCTATAGCAAGCTTGGCGCACACAGCCGGGCCGAAGCCGTCGCACGGGCGCGTGATCTGGGCATCATTCCTGCCTAAGTAACTTAGGGGTCAGCGACGCTGGTAGCGGAGGCAATAGGACAGAAAAAGACTTTCCTACGCGGTCATTGGCGAGCAGGAAGTACTGCCGAGAAGCCTATCCACGTCGTCGTAATATTTTGTTTCGAAGCACTATGGTGCATTACTCATAGATATGCTGCCCCTTGTGTCAGCTGCACTTACTCCACCCTAAAGAGGGTAGCTGTTTCCTTGCAATCATAGCTGACTGTAAGGTGTCTCTCAAAAATGGTCCAGCCTGTTGAAAAGAGGTCTTGCGGGGAGAACAGGCTGGTGCTTTCACCGGCCTGTTGGTTATCTGAACTCTGCCAACACGGGTAAGTGGTCGGACACTCTCCTCGCCTGCGATCCCATCTCAAGATGCCGTGTGCTGCGGCTTGTTCAGCCACCTGCTCACCAGTGTAGCCTTGGTCAACAAAGCCGATCTCGACCGATTCACCAGTTACTGCTTGAACCTGCTCGGCAAGCTCGCCGATCTGAGCACATTCTTGCGCATTGGCAGGCGTAACGAGCACGGCAAGCAACTGACCGAGCGTGTCCACCGCAATATGGACTTTGCTGCCTTTGCGGCGCTTATGGCCGTCCCAGCCTGTACGGTCGTCACTTTCTGGACTCGATTGCCGCGTGCGGCGATCTTTGATGCTCGCACGCGGCTGGGGCATGCGCGCAAGCACGTCGCGCAAGCGCATGCGCACGTCGTGGACGATGGCTTCAAACACCTGTGCTTTCACCCAGCGTTAGGTCTGCTGATAGACAGCGTGCCGGGGCGGCACGTCATTGGGCATCATCCGCCATTGTGCGCCGCTGCGTGCCAGCCAGCGCAGGCAGTTAAAGACTTCGCGCAACGCGTAGTCACGCTGCGGCGCGTCTTCGGTCATGCAGGTCAAATAGGGCGCGACGAACGCCCATTCGTCGTCACTCACATCGCTGGGATAGGGTTTGCGTGTCATCCTTTCATGCTACCACGCCCTACCTGAAAGTGCATAACAGGCTCTAGAACGCGATATCCTAAAAAAGCGCTCGGCATCTTCTCGCGGATGCCACACTGACGCAGAAGTACGCGTTTGTCGCTGCCCAGGCGAGCACGTACCCAGTCACACTGCTGTGTCGGGTGTTGGGGCTAGCGCGAAGTGGCTACTACCGGTGGAAAAAACGTCCGACGAACAGACGTGCCGAGCAGGACGCCACGCTGACAACACACATCAAGACCATTTTTGGTGACAGTCGGCGCACCTATGGTAGCCCGCGAGTCCATGCGAGCTTGCACGCTCAGGGCATACGCTGTAGCAAAAAGCGAGTAGCACGCATCAGCCGTGCTACTCGCTTTTTGCCCGTCGCAAGCATCGGCGTGTTCGCACAACCGATAGCCGCCACACACAACCGATTGTAGCCAACGAGTTGGCGCGAAACTTCCAAACGGATGCGCCGAACCACGTGTGGGTGAGTGACATCACGTATCTACCAACACGTCAAGGTTGGTTGTATTTGGCAGTGGTGCTGGACCTGTATGCGCGACGCGTGGTTGGCTGGTCGATGGACTCGACTATGGAACGCAGCTTAGTGATAGATGCACTCGAACACGCACTCAACCGTCGGCAGCCAAGGAGTGGCCTGCTTCACCACTCTGACCGCGGGAGTCAGTACGCAAGTAGTGAGTATCAAGCGCTGCTTGCACAAAGTGAGATCACGCCAAGTATGAGCCGAAAGGGCAACTGCTGGGATAATGCGGTGATGGAAAGCTTTTTCGCCTCACGCAAAGCTGAGATAGGCGTGGAAGTGTTTGACTCGCACGCCCACGCGCGAAGCTGTGTGTTTGACTACGTCGAGCGGTTCTACAACCGCCAGCGCCGGCATTCAACGCTGGCCTATCTCACGCCAGCCCAACACGAGCAATGCTGGTTTGAGCAGCAGATTGCTGCGTAGTCTTGTGTCCACAAAAGCGGCTCTCCCGCAGGTCGCGTGAATCGGGGTTACATCGCGAGTACCCGCTTGCGCAGCAAATCACATTTCGCCCGTCCATACATTTGGCGTTTGACCAACTTGAGGCGCGTCACCTGCCCTTCGACCTGGCCCGAACTCCACGGTTCGCTCAGCGCCGCCTGTATGCTTGCATATTCCTGCTGGAGCCCCTTGGCAAAGGTCTGGAGTTCCGCTATTTCACTCTGGACACACCGTGCCACCCACCCGTCCAATGCCGTCGGTATCCGCTGTCGGACCATTGTTTGGAAGTCCTGTGCTAATCCATACGCCTGCTGTACGGTAGGATGCTGCTGGAGACGAGTCAGGGTTGTTGCGTCCACCGCGTTGAGCGACGTCGGCGTGCGGAGCAGGAGCCAGACGAGCTGCCGTGGTGCGGCCAGTGGTGGTGGAGCTGCACGACCGCTGGCGGCAGCAGCATCCATTCGCTGTTGCGCCGCCCACCGGGCAACCTGGCGATAATTACTGGTATACCCGCGCGCTTGAAGTTCGCGCCAGAGTTGGCTGGCATTCCGACAGCCAGCCGTCCAGCGCTGCTGTAGATAGGAACGATAGGGGTCGAGCCTACTCGGGGGTGCCTGCGGCCTTGCCCGCTCCGGAAAAACGGAGGTAGCCGCATATTTTGTGGCCGTGGTCCGGCTCATTCCCAACTGCCGGGCGATGTGCAGGATCGGCATGCCCTGCTGCACCAGTGTCTGCACCTGCTGATAGCGGACGAGCCGGTGGGTGCGGGCGAGTTGTGCTGCCGCCTGTTCGCTGGCCGAAGGGGTGCGGAGCGGGCACGCCCGTGTTACCGAGTTGGGCGACACCGTGGCGGCGTCGGTTGGCACGGGAAGGTGGTCGAGATCCGCGTGCAGGCGCGTCAGTATGCGTTCAAGTGCTTCACGATGATTCTTGAGGAGGTGCCAGCGGTCGGCAATCTGGAGCGCAGTGGGGGCACCGAGGGTTGCTCCACGGGCGTATTCGGTGGAACGGTCACGCGCAATGACCGCGACGCCGGGATGATTGCGGAGCCAGGCAGCAACCGTTTCGGCGCTACGGTCCGGCAACAGGTCAACCGGGCGATGCTGCTCAAGATCCACCAAAATGGTGCCGTAGGTTCGGCCCTTCTGGAGGGCAAAATCATCAACCCCTAGGACCCGTGGAACTGCAGGGGATGGTGGCTCGGTTGCCCGTAGCAGCCGGAGCAGTGTATCGGGACTAGTAGGGAGTTGCGATTGGAGCGCCACACGCGCTCCCGCTTCAGCACTCAACGCGCTCGCGAGCATGTGCAGGCGGCGCGTGAAGCGGACGGTGCGTTGCCCCCGAAATGGCACGAGGTCGGGCAGACGTTCGGCAAAGGTGGATTGAGGGCAGTCGGGCTGATGGCAAAAGAAGCGACGCACCTGGAGAACCACAAACACCGGCGACTCGCTGATCGGCAGGTCACGCGGCGTACGGATGGAGCGACTATGGATGCGGTTCGAGGAGTGATGGCAGCGCGGGCAACAGGCGGATGGAGCAACGGTATGAGCGTCAATACGGAGTTTACCATTGATAGGACGGACGGCATCAATAGTACATCCGGGCAGAGATATAGGAAAAATCGAGACAGACATAGCGTGGGAGCAGCACCTCAACAATGAGAACAAAAGGATAAGCCAACAGGTAGTATAGCGACTTACTCCGTCCCCCGCAAAGTATTCACGCGACCTGCGGGAGAGCCACAAAAGCGGATCAAGTCCATCAGATGATGGATGTTTTTGTGGAGCAGTACATACCATTTTGGTGACTACTCGAAAGAGTGCGGTTCACATTAGGATGTGAACGGTAGGGAAAAGGGTTTGGCTCCCCGACGTGGATTCGAACCACGAACCTACTGATTAACAGTCAGCCGCTCTACCGTTGAGCTATCGGGGATTATGCGCAACGCCGTAGATTATACACGGCCCATAGTCCTCTGTCAAATGATCGTGAGGAGGCATGATCGCCTCCTCACCGATTGCTGAAAGTTGAGCAGTTTTTAGCTGCGCACGTTCCGACTCGATCGCAGCATCGCAAAAGCGACACCCAGGATCAGCAGCGCTGCGAGGCTGATCAATAGAATGTTGGAGCTATCGTTGTCTCCGCCAGTGTTCGGAAGCTGGCTTGGCGCGCGCGTGGGCGATGTACTGGTGTTCGTGTTGGCGTTGCTGTTCGTGTTCCGATTCGCATTGCTATTCGTGTTCGCGTTCGTATTGCTGTTCGTATTCGCGTTGCTGTTTGAGTTCGCATTGCTGTTGCTATTCGCGTTCGCATTGCTGTTGCTATTCGCGTTCGCATTGCTATTCGTGTTCGCGTTCGTATTGCTGTTCGTATTCGCGTTACTGTTTGAGTTCGCGTTGGCGTTGCTATTCGCGTTACTGTTTGAGTTCGCGTTGCTATTCGCGTTACTGTTTGAGTTCGCGTTGCTGTTTGAGTTCGCGTTGCTGTTGCTGTTTTCGTTGCTTGTGGCTGTTGCCGTACCAGTTTGGTACGACGGTGCGAGTCGCCCGCTCGCAGAAACAAATGGAACGATCATGAGCGCGAATGCGATCATGCCCACCGCTAATGTTCCGGCAAAAGCTGCTTTTCTCATTGCTTCCAGTCCTCCTTCGTAATGTGATCGCCTCAATAGTCGATCATCCATCGCTTGCCGTGTAGCATAGAGCGTGCCAGATCAGCCGCACAGAAGCTTGCACAGCGCCAGTTTTCCGGTTCAAAATGGTTTGTAATGATTACGAATTGCGAGAAGCAGATGTGCGCAGTGACATGTGATACCCGCCATGAGCTATAATATATATCGGGTTGAGCAGCATGCCATGGAGAACGCTATGTCGGTTGTCAATGCATCACACCGTGTTCAAGAGCTACGCGAGCAGATCCGCGCGCATAACTACCGCTACTATGTTCTTGACGATCCTGCGGTCAGCGATGCGGAATATGATACGCTCATGCGCGAATTACGCGCGCTTGAGGCCGAACATCCCGAACTCGTCACGCCTGACTCGCCGACGCAGCGGGTAGGAGCGCCTCCTTCAGAGAAATTCGCCAAGGTGCGCCATCCGGTGTCCATGCTCTCGCTCGGCAACGCATTCGACGAGGACGACTTGCGCGCATGGCGGGATCGCATCTTGCGGCTGCTTGGCAGCGACGCCGAGATTGCCTTTGTTGTTGAACCGAAGATCGATGGACTGGCGATTGCGCTGACGTATGAAGATGGGCGGCTGGTGCGCGGCGCAACCCGCGGCGATGGCGAAGTTGGCGAGGATGTGACGGCCAATCTGCGGACGATCCCGACTGTGCCGCTTGTGCTGCGAGAACCAAATCATGACCAGGAACGAACGACGGAGGACGAAGGAGATGATGAGGCACGGCTTTCGTCGCTCGTCGTTCATCCCTGGTCTGTTCCTGCTTCCGTCGAGGTGCGCGGCGAAGTGTACATGCGGATCGATGATTTCGCTGCGCTGAACGAACGGCTGGCTGCGGCAGGCGAGCGGGTGGCCGCCAATCCGCGGAATGGCGCGGCTGGCTCGCTGCGCCAGAAAGACTCCAGCGTGACTGCGACGCGACCGCTGCGCTTCTTTGCCTACCAGCTTGGCCCGTTCGAGGGCGTCGAGGTGCATTCGCAATGGGAGGCGCTGGCGCTCATGCGGGCGCTGGGCTTCCTGGTCAACAAGGATGCCCAGCGCTTCACCAATTTTGAGGACGCACTTGCCTACTGCCGTGAGTGGATGGGCCGCCGCGACGAACTGCCGTATGAGGCCGATGGTATCGTGTTCAAGGTCGATAGCTTCGCGCAGCAGCAGGAACTAGGCGTCGTCGGGCGCGATCCACGCTGGGCGATTGCATACAAATTTCCGGCCCGCGAAACGACCAGCAAGCTCGTGCAAATTGTGGTGAACGTCGGGCGCACGGGCATGGTGACGCCCAACGCCATTATTGAGCCGGTCACTCTTGGCGGCGTGACGGTCCGTAATGTCAGTCTGCACAACGCCGACTACATCGCCGAGCGTGATATTCGCGTGGGCGATTACGTAACGGTCAAGCGCGCAGGTGACGTGATTCCCTACATTATCGGGCCGGTAGTCGCCCGGCGCGACGGTAGCGAGCAGCCATGGCACATGCCGGAGCGCTGCCCAGCATGCGGCACGCCATTGGAACGAGTCGATGGCGAGGTGGCCTACCGCTGCCCGAACTTCGGCATCTGCCCGGCCCAGCTTGTGCGCCGAATTGAGCATTTTGTCTCGCGCGGTGCCATGGACATTGCGGGCATTGGCGAGCGACAGGCGCAGTTGTTTGTTGACAAAGGCATGGTGAAGGATGTCGCCGATCTGTACCGCCTGCACGCTGAGGACTTCGCGGACATGGAGGGCTTCGGCGAAAAGCGCATCTCAAATCTGCTCACTGCGATTGAGGATGCGAAAAACCGACCGCTCCACCGCCTGATCACCGGACTCGGCATCCGCTTCGTCGGCAGCGTGGCGGCGCAGGCGCTGGCGGCGCGCTTCGGCTCGCTCGACGCGCTGGCCCATGCTTCTGAAGAAGAGATTGTTTCTGTCGATGGGCTGGGGCCAGCGGTGGCGCGCAGCGTGGTGCAATTCTTCAACGTGCCTGCTAATCAGGCGCTTGTGCAGGAACTCAAAGATGTGGGCGTTCAAACCGTTGCCGAGCAAACCGAAAGCACGCTGGCGAGTAACAGTTTGAGTGGCATGACCTTTGTGATTACTGGCACGCTGCCATCCATGACGCGCGAGCAGGCCGCTGAACGCATCGCGGCGCATGGCGGCAAAGTGACCAGCAGCGTCACGAAGAAAACCAATTACCTGGTGATCGGCGCGGAGCCAAGCGGTTCAAAGTACAGCAAGGCGCAATCGCTGAATATTCCCATGCTGGACGAGGCCGCGCTGCTGGCGCTGCTGGGTGAGGTGTAGGTAATGAGAGAGACTGACAGCATAAAGGCACCTATTGTGGTTGAAAATAAAGTTCCATTGCAGCACGGATCGGTAGAATGCCGAACACGAAAGAATTAAAAGATTGGTGGCAAGCACATTATGGCTCGGCTACTCCTCTAGCATACATTTTGCGGCAGCAGGTTCCAAACAGATGGTTTCGTATCCATTCCTTGCCTGAATCTAAGCGATATGCTGAGACACCAGATGAGTACTCGATTTTGCTTACTCGGCACAACACCATTGCAACAGCGGTTCTCGGCTCCCAAACTCGATGCTTGCTCTTGGTTGGGCGGTACACAGAACATGCCGAATCAGATGTTCATTCACAAGGTCTACTGCCACGAAGTCTACCGCAACTTGAGGGCGTCAGTTTTACATTCTTCGATTCTGTACAAGAAATAGACTTGATTGGTCCTGGGCAAGAATCGGCCTTAATCAGCATTTGGTGTGCGCCAGTTATGTGGTCGGCAGAACGATTTAATGACCTGATCAAAGCTGTTGCGGATTACCAGGAAGCAAACATCATGTTCGCGTCCTTGACAACAGGCGAAATCTATGCCCCATATGATGGAGGCGCTGATTTATTTCTTAGTTCTACTGCCCGGCGAGATGAACTGAATCAGCAATACAGCCGATGGTTATCTGACCATCCGCAGGGATTGTAAAGCCTCAACAGCAGCTTAACCTAACACTGCGCGCCGCTTAACAACAGCCACATAGAGAAATTAAGTAAAGCTTGTACAATGTGTCATTTCGAGCGCAGCGAGAAATCTCTCCAAAGAGATTCCTCACTGCGTTCGGAATGACAGCGTGTTCAATATTGCACACCCACATATCCATGCGCTATACTATGTAAAACAGAATATGCACAGGAGGTGTGCAATGTACGAGTCTCCTCTGCAAAAGCGTTTACCTATTACAGTAGACAAAGATATTATGAGCGGCACGCCGGTTTTTGAAGGCACGCGCGTTCCGATCCAGACGCTGTTCGACTACTTAATGGATGGGTGTGAGTTGGCAGAGTTCCTCGACAATTTCCCGACCGTGTCACAAGAGGCAGCTTTGGCCATATTAGCCTACGCCGGTAGTCAGATTGCCCGCGAGGCGGCGGCGGCATGAATGTACTGATCGATGAGAGTTTGCCTCGTTATCTCAAGCGCATGCTGCACGAACACCAGTGCGTCACGGTCCAGGAAATGGGTTGGAGCGGTATCAAAAATGGCGTGCTGCTGGCGCGAGCCGAACAACAGTTTGCGGTATTTCTCACTGCGGATAAGAATCTCCGCTATCAGCAGAATCTTCAAGGTCGCGCATTAGCCATCATCGTCTTTCCCTCGAACAAATTAAGTGTTATTAAACAGTTAGCACCTCAGATTATTGCGATTGTCCCGACAATTACACTCGGGATGCTCATAGAGTTATAACATGCCGCCTTGCTGATTTTACGCCCTTCGACCGACTTGACACCCACACGCACGGCGTATATCATGCCAACAGTACATTCTATAAATGTAGATACGCACATTGACGAGGACGAGTAGCCCGGCCACAGCCTTCAGGGAGGGCGCGCCACCGACTGCGAGCGCACCCGGCCATGAGCCCGGCGAAAACCACCTCTGAGTCGCTTCCCCAACGCCATGTGCAAGTATGGAAGCGCGTGTTGCGCCCGTTACCGCGCCGAACAAGGTATTGTAAATTGTAAATTGCAGATTGTATATTGAAGATCAATTATCTCCAATGTGCAATGGGCAATGTGCAATAGCACAATGTAAACTTGGGTGGAACCACGGAGCAACCCTTCGTCCCATGCGGGCGGAGGGCTTTTTGTTTTTCAAAAGGAGCAGCTATGTCATATAACCAGGAACGCTATTACCAGAATCGCCGCG
>DASTWM010000225.1:0-21770 GCA_035765855.1 Roseiflexaceae bacterium | reverse complement strand
CAGACCATTGTGCATATCTGCCACCAGGCGGTTGCTGGCGTGTACGCAGGCATGCTCAACTGGGGGCAGCACCACAACCGTTTTGCGGAAGATGCGGATGGCAATCCCAAGGAGCCGATTACCGTCGATACCGGACGCCCGTTGGTGCCGCGTGACGTGCTCGACCGCGTACGTGTGGTTGAACAGACCCCCAGCACAGGTCCGCAACGCATGTCGACCTTTAACACATTTCTCCTGTCGTTGCGCTGTGGCTTCTGCGGCGAGGCGATGCACGGGTATACCAGTACCAAGCGGAAGCCCAATGGCCGCACCTACAAATATCGGAAGTACCGGTGTGCGGGACGCGCCAACAATCCGGGGGCATGCCAGATGCCGATTCTCTCCGCAGATGCCTTGGAACAGGCGGTGATTGCGGCGGTGTTTACGGAGGCGGTTGAACGCGATGGCACCCGGCTGCACGACGCAATCAACGCGGCAATCGAGCGCCAACGCGCCGTCGTGCTGGAGGCGTTACAGATCGTCGAAGATCAACTCCCTCGCCTTGCGCGGCAGCGCGATGACGCCGTCGGCGCGGTGCTGGATCCGACGCTCCCGGCAGGTGTCAAAGCGGCCATTGTGGCGCGGGCCGAGCGCATGGTCGCCGCCTACGAGACGGCTGAGCTCCAACAGCTGCAGTTGCGCACCGCGCTTGATGCGGTGACGGCCAAGGCGCGCAGTGTCGTCGCCATTCTGACCGATCCCAATCTGGACCCCAGCCGCTGGCAGGAACCGGCGGTGTTTGCCGCCCTGCGGCGCGCACTGACGTTGCTGGTGCATCAGGCGGTCGTGCGTGCGGCAAACACGAGGTCGGCGTTTGCGGTGCATCTCACGGTCACGACGGATCCCATTGCAGAGCATCAAACCGAGGCCGTCGTGAAATTGGCAAACCCGAGAGTGCGTGGGAGTCGAACCCACCGGCGAGGCTCGTCACCCCGCCCGCTCGTTTTGAAGACGAGGACAGCCACCGGGCCACATCCACTCTCGCCGCGCATTCTAAAGGCTTATCACGGCACTTGTCAAATCAGGTGCGGAAGAAATCAATCACCGAGCCACGCTCTTCCTCGCTGACCATGATTTCAAGAAATGTAATACGATGCCATGGATAAATCACGCTTTGCACGCCCGGCGTAAGATAATGGACATCTTTGCCGTCGCGCTTGCGAATGTTGGAAACCTTGACGAATGCATCTGTAGGCTGCGGATCCTGCTCTAGATCGGCCAATACAGGATCTTCACCCATAATATGAAGCACAACAGTCCGTGCCATGCTGATAACCCTTTCTGCAATGGATGTGATAGAGATCTACTTGATTTCAATATGCAAGCGGAGCATGCCGCAACGTAGCTCGTCGCCATGTGCAATAGATGTGGGCGTCCGGGGCGCGATTTGCCGTCCGTTAACAAATGTTCCATTGGCGCTGCCAAGATCTTCGATATAGTACATGCCCTGGTGTTGCGTGAGCGTGGCATGCTTGCGTGATACGCCTGCTTCGTAACCACCTTCAGCACCAAGATCAACGCCTGGATAAATGCCGCGCGCATCATCACGGCGTCCAATCAGGACAGGATGATCGACGTTACTCACCATGAATGAGCGCCCGCTCGTTGAAGCGATAAGCGTTAGTGACCGGATATCCGGTTGCACCGATAGCGGCTCGCTGGTTGATGATCTGCCTGGATCATCAGCAGGTGCGCCATGCATTGCCACAATGCTCGCGCCGCACTCAGAGCAGAAAACAGTACCCTCAAGCTGGAGGGCTTGACAGTTAACACAAATAATCATGGATGTAGGTTTGTGTCATCACGCTTCACGCTCATGCTCTTTCCCCTGGCTGATCAGCCCACGCGTGCCGAAGCGAATGCGTTTTCGCCCTTCCTCGCTGGCGTTACCACTGCGCGCCAGGCGGGCCGCTTCTTCTTGAACAGTACGTGCCAGCGCTGTCTCACCTGCTCCAAACAAGCGCGTTCCGGCCATTTGCAGGCGGCGTGTGGCATCTTCAATGCGGCCCTCTTCAAGATCCTTCCATGCGCTTGATTGCAGCCGATAAGCGACCAGCCGCTCAAGCCAGTGCCGTACGGTGGCGTCCACTTCATACGTTGTTTCCTGGGCCGGGCGCACGGCAATCCGCACGATATCTTCCTGGACCTGGTCGCGAGCGTTTGAGCCTGGCAGATCATAGCGCAGTGCCATGCGGAGCAGCGGGTGATCGCCGACCGGAAGCGGCGGCGCAACAACCTCAAGCAAAAAGGCTTGCACATCGCTGCCCGGCCAATCGCCAAGGCTCGCTTGCCATTCCAGGTCGCCTGCCTCGGCAATTTGCACCGGCCCGATAAATGGCCGCACGCGATCCAGCGCGCGCACCAACCCGCCGGGCCGCACCGCCACGCGGAGTTGCACATGCTGGGCAAAAATGGAGTGCATGCGCGTGATCTCGTCACTGAAAACCTGCGTAATCTCGCTGGCAGAGGTAATATAATGTGCGCGGCTGTTTTCGCGCGCAGTCATGGTTTCCAGCAAATCTTCGTTCCATTCGCTGCCAATGCCCAGCGCTGTCAGGCCGATGCCGCGGCTTTGGGCACGCCGCGCAATTTCGACACAGCGGCTTTCATCGCCGTAGGTACGCCCGTCAGTCAGCAGGATGATTCGGCTGATACTCCGCGCAAGCAGCGGTCGTTGAACTTCCTGCAGCGCGAGCGCCATGCCGCTCGCCATTTCGGTGCCGCCCGCCGCTTCAACCGTGTTCACTGCGCGCTTCATGTCGGCTTTATTGGTCACACGTTGCGCGGAAAGCACGACATCGGCGCGGTCGTTAAAGGCCACCAGCGAAAAGTAATCGTCAGGCCCGAGTTGATCGAGAATGCGATGCGCCGCTTCGCGCACCTGCATCAGCCGGTCGCCACGCATGGACGAGCTGCGATCAATCACGAGGCACAGGTTTAACGGTAGCTTGGGCAACTGCGTTGAGGAGCCTTCCGGCGCAGCCTCAAATAAGACGTAGAGCAACTGCGGTTCATTGCTGCTCGCGATCGTTGCTCGGCTGAGTGTGCGCTGAAGACGAATACCGGCCATAGAATACGACTTTCGGAAAGAGACCGTCTATCCACGATGATCTGCGCTATTCCTGTTCCTCTTGGATCATGGGCAGCGTTACCACAATCGCTGAAATATTGTCGTCACCGCCTGCCGCATTTGCGTGGGCGATGAGTTCACGACATGCGTTTTGCGGCCAAACATGCCGTGTAAGCACATCGTTCAACACAGCTTCATCGACCATGCCCCACAGGCCATCGCTGCACAAAAGCATGTGCGAAGCGTTGCCCACTGGCTGGTACACAACATCAACCTGCACGTTTGGGTGCTGCCCGACAGTGCGATATAACTGCGAGCGCAACGGGTGATCGCGGGCCTCGGACGGATCGAGTTGCCCAACCTCGATCAGCCGCCCGACCGCAGAATGATCGTTGGTGATCAGGTGCAGGCCATCTGAACGGCGCAGATACAGGCGTGAGTCGCCGACATGACCGATATACAGCGTGTGTCCGAGCAACAGCACGACTGTACAGGTCGTACCCATGTCAGAGCCGATTGCCTGTGCATGTTCCCAGATCGCGCTGTTCGCGGCCTGCACAGCCGACACCATGAGCGGCTGCAATGCTTCCGTCGTTCCATCGAAAAGCGCGGGCATGACCAGATTTGCAAGTACATGCTGCGCCACCGTGCTGATTGCCATGCGGCTAGCGATTTCGCCACCGTCGTGGCCGCCCATGCCGTCGGCGACAACAAACAGGCCGAGTGGCAGATCGTTCCCTTCGCGCGGCAGCGTCGTGACCAGGGCAAACACACTATCCTGATTAATCGAGCGAACTTGGCCGATGTCGCGCATCGCTGCTGCCGCCAACCCCTGCCGCAGTAACGGCATGGACGGTTCATTGCGATTGATCGACGAATCAGGCTCCATGTTCGACATCTCAGGCAACGGCGCAGTACCCGGCTTTGGCTGCGTGTCCTGCGGCTCCTGCTGAACGAGAGCATCAGCAAATTGGCCCGAAAGCTCTTGTGCTACCGAATCAGCGGCGATGACTTCAGCAGGCTGTTCGGGCTGCTCCGTTGTCACTACCTCACCGCTCCACCATGGCCGATCTTCGGCTGCTTTTGTCTGCGCGTCGGTTTGGCCCTCAGCGGGCGAAGCTGGCTGTGCCGTTTCACCTTCCGCAGGCGGCGTTTCGCGTTCGACGGCGGTGTCGCCAACAGCTTCCTGTGCAGCCTCACTCACCCCAAAAATTTTACGAAAAAAAGCCATGGCGCACTCCCAAGATTACCGTGCAGCGTTTACGCCTTTAATGCGTATACCTGATGGTCCATCGAGCCGATGTATACGCACCCGTCGTCGATCACCGGCGAGGATACCACCGGCGCGCCGGTCTGGAACTTCCAGGCAAGCTCACCAGTTCCAGCGTCGAGGCAGTAGACGAATCCATCCGTCGCGCCGAAGTAGACGAAACCACCTTCCGCGCGCGGCGAGGACGTGATCTGGCTGCCGCTTTCGAACTTCCATGCGACGCGGCCGTTCTTCACCTCAAAGGCGTACATGGCACCATCGACGCCGCCGACAAAGACCCGCGAGCCAACCACACATGGCGAGGAATTTACATAATGGTTTGTGCGGTAGCGCCATGCTGGCCAGCCGCCTTCGCCATCGAGCGCATAGAAGTTGTTATCCATGCTGCCGACGAGGACCAGTCCTTCAGCAAAAGCCGGCGTCGATCGGACTGGCTGCTGCGTTTTCTGCTTCCACCGCAACCCGCCATTGCGAATGTCAAAACCGTACACATGCCCGTCATCGCCGCCGACGAACACCGAGTCCTCGGTGATGCATGCGGATGAACGAATCGGCATCCATGTGCGATATTTCCAAATCAAGGTGCCGCGCAGCCCGTCCAGTGCATAAAAATGCTGGTCGTCCGATCCGACAAACACCGCTCGATCTTCGATCCGTGGCGAAGAACGGATGGCTTTGCCCGTCCGAAAGGTCCAGCGTGGCTTGCCACGCCGGGCATCAAAGGCATACACCACGCCATCTTCCGAGCCGACGACGACGATATCCTGCCATGCGGCGGGCGACGACGAAATGCCGCCTTCGGTGGCATACTTCCAGCGAAACTCGCCGCGTTTAGCGTCCAGCGCGTACAAGTTGGTGTCATAGCAGCCGATGAATACCATGCCGTTTGCGATGCATGGCGAGGAGCGCAACTCATCCTCACAGCGGAAGGCCCACAGCAATTCGGTCGTTTTTGTGGCACCACGGGCAGCGGCTGGACGCGGGCGGCCTGTCGCAACCGGCACGGCGCTATCGGTCATGCCAAGCGTTTGCAGCAGTGCCTGCTTCATCTCCTCAGCTGAACTCCAGCGCGCATCGACATCATACTCCAGCGCGCGAGTCACCACAGCTTCAAGCTCAGGTGACACGCTGGAATTGAACTGGCGAATCGGTCGATCCTGGAACGTAAACGGCGTTTCCAGGCGCGGGTCGGAGTTGGTCAGCAGGTGATGCAAGGTTGCGCCAAGCGCGTACAGGTCGCCGCGCGGCTCGGCCATACCACGGTATTGTTCGGGCGGCGAATAGCCTTCGGTGCCAATCATGGTACCCTTGCGGTCGGCGCGCACCAGGTTGCGAGCAATGCCGAAGTCAATCAGCACCACGCGGTTCTGCGGCGTCACAATGATGTTCGACGGCTTGAGGTCGCGGAACACGATTGGCTCTGGCTCATGCGAGTGGAGGTACGTCAGCACATCGCACATCTGCACAGCCCACCGGACAACCTGTTCCTCTGGCAATGGTCCGCCGGTTTCATCCAAAACGGACTCAAGGTCTTTGCCAGACACAAGCTCAAGCGCAAGATAGATGCGCCCGTTTTCTTCAAAAAAGTCGTAAACTTTTGGAATAGCCGGATGCTGGAGTGTCGCCAGCAAACCTGCCTCGCGCTCAAAATTTTTCAGATTAAGCAAGCGCGTATTGGAGTCGGGCGCGCTCTGGTACATTTCCTTGATAGCACACAACCGCGCCACATCTTTGAACCGCAGGTCGCGCCCGCGATATACTACACTCATGCCGCCAATGCCGATCGTTCCTTCGATAGCATAGCGACCTTGCAGGACGACACCGGGCTGCATCGTCTGGAGCGTGGGCGACCGGCGAGCACCGGGCACGGCTGTCTGAGGCGCGCCGTTGGAAGCGTCAGGCTCAGCTGCGCCAGGGTGACCAATGCTCTTGGTTGTCCCTGCTTTCTTAATAAGGGGCATGTAGTCCTCCGCAAGGGTGCCGGGATGATTCTATACAGCGATGCCCTCCCGAAGAAGGGCCATAATTTGTATTATAGGGCTTTGCTGCGCTGGTAGCAACTAGTCCTTTTGGGGGAACTGTAAACAGTTCTTTATCCTACACAGGCGCAAGTTGCGAAAGAAGCCGTTCTCCGATAGCATACGGTGCTGTGTAAGGATTTTCAAGTAGATAATGGTACTATGTTCAAGCGAAATGCAATATCCATTTTGCTAATGACAGAGGGTAGTACATACAAGGAATGGTCATGACAACACGCGTATTCATCACCGGCATTACCGGGCCGGTTGGCAGTTTTCTGGCAGATTATCTTTTGACATTGCCCGATATTGATCTGCATGTGTTCAAGCGCTGGCGCAGCGATCCGCGCCCAATTCAACAATTGTTTGGGCGCGTGACGATTCATGAGGGCGATATCGAGGATCCGCATGTCGTACGTGCGGCGATCAAGGCCGCCGCGCCGGATCGCATTTACCATCTCGCGGCGCAGAGCTACCCGTCCGCGTCGTGGGACGCGCCGATTACAACGCTGCGCACCAATATCGAAGGCACAGTCAATGTGCTGGAGGCGGTGCGCGACCATGCGCCTGGAGCGCGCATCCACATTGCGGGCTCCAGCGCCGAGTACGGACCGGTCACGCCCGCCGAAGTGCCGATTCCCGAAACGCGCCATCTGCGCCCGGCGTCGCCGTATGGGGTCAGCAAAGTGGGTCAGGAACTCATTGGCCTGCAATACCATGACAGCTACGGTCTGCATGTGGTCGTGACGCGCTCATTTAATCATGTTGGTCCGCGCCAGGGTGACCGCTGTTCGATTCAAACCTTTTGCCAGCAAATGGCGCTGATCGAGGCCGGGCGGCAGGAGCCGGTGATCCATGTCGGCAATATGGAGGCGCGGCGCGATTTTACCCACGTTCGGGATGTGGCGCGGGCGCTGTGGCTGCTGCTCGATAAAGGCCAGCCGGGTACGGTTTACAATCTTTGCTCCGGTTCGACCACGCGCATCGGCGACATTGTAGACATGGTGCTGGCGCGGGGCCGCGTCCCGGCGCGGGCCGAAGTCGATCCGGCGCGGCTGCGCCCGCTCGACGAGCCTATCTTGCTCGGCGACAATACCCGACTGCGGCAGGACACCGGCTGGCAACCGACGATTGGCATGCACCAAATTGTCGATGAGTTGCTCGACTATTGGCGCAACGAATACAACTAGCGCCCAGAAAATCTGGTCCATGGCAGCCACTGGTTGCCATGGACGCCTCAAAACTGCTCCTGCTTCCGCACATAAACCTGTACTTTACTGAACATCTCTGATCACGTTCCGCACGCGAACTGCAATCTAAATCAACATACCTGTATGCGACAATGATTTGCGATGTGTAATAGCAGGCTACCCTGCCTTGCCATGGATATCTCTAGCATTGTTCATGTTCGTCGTTGGAATTGTTCATTTTGTGCCGAGAGGAGCATGCTCGTGACCGCCAATCCCCTTCCACGTTTGCGACCCGTCTCTGAGCTTGCAAGCTACCTGCTTGTCTGCGCCATGATGTGGACGCAGTTTGCATTATTGCTCACATCTGCGCCCCATGTCGCGCAGGGAGCCGCGGCTGCTGCGCCAGCAGCAGCATCTTCTGCGGATGTAAGCAAGCTTCCGCTCACATTTGTGCCAAATGCGGGCCAGACTGATCCGCAGGTGCGTTTCCAGGCCCAGGCCATGGGCGGGACGATCTTCTTTACACCAGGCGAAGTTGTGCTGGCTTTGCCAAAGAGCCAGACAGATGCGCATGACTCAGCAACTATTCGCGTGCAGTTTGAAGGCGCGAACGCTGACGCGCGGATTACTGGCGAACAGCAACTGCCGGGCGTCGTCAATCACATGGTTGGCGCTGATGCGTCGCGCTGGCATACTGGCCTGCCAACCTACGGCAGCCTTGTGTACCAGTCGCTCTACGCAGGTGTTGACCTGCGCTACGAAGACGCGCATGGCAGCCTCAAGAGCACGTATGTTGTCGCGCCTGGAGCGAATCCGGCACGATTGCGCTGGCGATACAACGGCGCGGAGGCGGTCGGCATCGATCGCGCAAGCGGCAATCTGCATGTGGCATTATCAGACGCGGCGGCTCCAATCGTTGAGCAGGCACCTGTCGCATGGCAGGAAATCGGCGGCGCGCGTGTGCCGGTTGCTGCGCGCTATGCTATTACGGATGATGGCAGCGTCACGTTTGCGCTCGGCAGCTACAATCCTGCCTATGCGCTAACGATTGACCCGGTCATGAGCTACACGACCTATTTGGGTGGCGCGGGCTTTGATACGGCCTACGACGTTGTGGTTGACAGCAATAACAACGTCTATGTCGTTGGCAGCACCGACTCTGCGCCGTTTCCTGGCGGCTCTGGCCCGATGCAGGGCGGCAGCGATGTGTTCGTTGTCAAGCTCGACGCGGCTGGCGCAGTGCAGTACACCACGATCCTTGGCGGTACTGCCGCCGACGAAGGTCGCAGCATTGCTGTGGACGCGGGCGGCAATGCGTACGTGACGGGCTACACATATTCTGCAAGCTTTTCTGGCACGGCCACGACAAACGTGGGGAGTGCTGATGTTTTTGTTACCAAGCTCGACAGCGCTGGTGCCTCGCCAGCCAGTGTTCTGCTCGGCAGCGATGCCGAGGATGTCGGCAATGGCATTGCGGTCGATGGTAGCACGGTCTACGTCACTGGCTACACCAATGTTCCCGCTGCGCAATCATTCCCGGTGACGAATGGCTCGACAGAAAAAGGCGGCTACGATGCCTTTTATGCCAGGCTCAGCATGTCGCTCGCACCAACCTTTGTGACGTATCTTGGTGGTACTGCCAATGATGAAGGGCGCGATATCACTGTAAGCAATGGGGTTGCATACATTGTTGGTCGCGCAGGTCCAAATTTCCCGCTCAGCGGAACCGTTGCAAAAAGCACATTTGGCGGCGGCAACAGCGACGTTTTTATCGCTCAATTTAACGCAGCGGACGCGGTAGTCGCGAGCACCTACCTTGGTGGAAGCAACGACGATGAAGGCTATGGCATTGCGGTTGATGGCAGCGGCGATGTGTATGTCACAGGTTACACTCTATCGACCAACATGTTCAGCGCGCCGTCGTTCCAAACCAGCAATGCTGGGCTGAGTGATGCGTTTGTGGCGCGGCTGAATGCTGCTGGTACTGCATTCGACTATGGAACGTATCTTGGCGGCAGCGGTGGTGACACTGCTTACGACATTGCGCTGGCCAGCAACGATGTTGTTGTCGTCGGTAGCACTACGTCGGATAATTTCCCGAAGCTTGCACCGCAGACACGCCAGGGCCAGGATGCGTTCGTTACGCGACTGAATACAACGACCAGCACTTTGGTCTACAGCACCTATCTTGGCGGCAGCGGCACGGAAACGGCGCGCGCCGTTGGATTGCAGAACGACGGTGTGGCGGTTGTTGCGGGCCAGACGAGTTCTACAAGCGGCATGGCGACTGGCAACGCCATGCAAGCAGCATACGGCGGAGGTGTAGCTGATGCCTTCGTCAGCAAAGTTACGCTGCCAACTGTGGCCTTTACCAATCCAGCCATAAATCATAACGAAAATGACTCCACCACCGTGAAGGCAGTGGTGCAACTCAGCACTCCCAGTAACCAGGATGTCACAGTGCCGGTGAGCCTCGACGCCGCATCGACGGCGACGGCAGGCACCGACTACACAATCACGCCAACGCTTCCGGCAACCCTGACGATCCCTGCCGGCCAAACGTCGGCGACAGTGACAATCACGGTAACGAATGATGTCTTTCCAGAGCCGAATGAGACCATCGTGCTCGCGCTTGGCGCGCCCAGCAATGCGATGCTTGGCACGGCATCGACCAGCACTATCACGATTGTTGACGACGACTCGCCGCCGGATGTATCAGTAAATGATGTGAGTGTCGTTGAGGGCAATGCTGGTTCAACCAATGCAGTCTTCACCGTGAGTTTGTCGAAGGCGTTTGTTTACAATATCAGCGTTGACTACGCGACAGCCGATGGAACTGCAACGGCAGGCTCGGACTACACAAGCACAGCGGGCACGATCGTATTGCCAGCGGGCACGATCACGCAGACGATCAGCGTGCCTGTAACGCCAGATACGACCTACGAGGCGGATGAAACATTTTTCTTGAATTTGTCGAACGCGCGCTACACCGGAAATACCACCCAGCCCACCATTACCGACGCGCAGGGCAGCGGCACAATCGGGAACGACGACACTGCGCCGACCATGAGCCTTACTGGGCCTGCGCCCGTTGTCGAAGGGAATAGCGGTACGACAAACGCCAATTTCACCGTGTCGCTGTCAGCAGCAGCCGGATTGACGGTCACGGTGAACTACGCCACTGCTGATGGTACAGCAACGGCGGGCGCTGATTACGCGGCCCAGACAGGCACGCTGACATTTGCGCCGGGTGAGACAAGCAAGATCATTGCTGTTCCAGTAAACGGCGATACGACTGATGAAAACGACGAGACATTCTCGCTCAAACTGAGCGCGATTGCTCCGGCAACCGTCGTGCTGACAGGTCCAGATCAGGCTGGTGCTACGATTACCGATGACGATGCTGCGCCAACCGCTGCAATCAATGATGTCACCGTAACCGAGGGTAACAGCGGCGCGACCAATGCTTCCTTTACCGTCACTTTGTCGGCGGCGAGCGGCAAAGTTATTACCATGACTGCGACGACTGCCGACGGAACCGCGGTGGTAGGCAAGGACTACACAGCGACGACCGCAGCGCTCGTCTTCCAGCCGGGCGAAACCAGCAAGACCGTTAACGTTCCGGTGCTGGGCGACACAATTGACGAGGCCGATGAGACGTTTGTCGTCAACCTGACGAATCCCGTGAACGTTACCTTTGCCGACGCGCAAGGGCAGGGAACTATCACCGACGACGATGCTGCGCCGACGCTGGCAATCAGCGATGTGACAGTGACGGAAGGCAACAGCGGCACGACGAACGCGACCTTTAACGTGACCATGTCGGCGGCAAGCGAGCAAACCGTCACAGTAGATTTTGCGACACAGGACAACAGCGCCACGGCGGGCTCGGATTACGTCGCGGCCACTGGCAAGTTGACTTTTGCAACAGGCGAAACCACCAAGACCGTCACTATTGCTGTGAATGGAGATACAACTGACGAAGCGGATGAGCAGTTCTTTGTTAATCTTGCCAATCCAGTGAATGCCACCATTGCCGATGCGCAGGCGGTTGGCACAATCATGGACGACGATGGCCCGGTGTTACGTGTCAGCAATGCGTCTGTCACGGAAGGCAACAGCGGCACCGCAACCATAATCTTCACGGCAACGCTTTCGGCTGCCAGCCCGCAGGACATCACCGTAAACTACGCGACGCAGGATGGTAGCGCTACGGCAGGCGCGGACTACGTGGCGGCGTCCGGCACGCTGGCGTTTGCTGCTGGCGAAACCAGCAAGCAGATCATGGTCACAGTCAATGGCGACCGCGTGGTCGAGAGCGACGAAGACTTCACATTGAACCTGAGCAACATCGTTCAGGCGACGCTCGCCGCGAACGCAGCGACTGGAACGATTGTCAATGACGACCATGCACCCGTTGCAGGCGACGACACCTTTGCCACTGACGAAGACACTGCGCTGACTGTTGATGCCGCCCAAGGCATACTCAGCAACGACAGTGACGCCGATACGGACGATGTGCTGACACTCGTCATGATCGATCAGCCAGCGAGCGGCACACTGACCATGCAGCCAGATGGCTCGTTCACGTACACACCTGCGCCGAATTTCTATGGAACTGTGACGTTCACGTACAAGCTCCATGACATCGGCGGCAACGAGTCGAACATTGCTACCGGAACCATCACGGTTCGTTCGGTGAACGATCCTGCGACCGCAAGTGACGATTTCGCCTACGTTGGTAAGGATGTAGCGACTCGCATCAACGTCACTGCAAACGACTCACCCGGCCCTGATCCGGAGGACTCGCTGACGATTACGGCCATTACGTTCACGCCAGCAAACGGTACAGTTGCAATTACAAATGGCGGCACGGATGTAACGTATACCCCCAATCCGGGTTACGTTGGGGGCGACACGTTTGTCTACCGCGTCTGCGACAACGACACGCCGCAATACTGTGCAACCGCGCGCGTGAATGTATCGGTTGGTCAATTCCGCGTATTCATGCCGATGATCGACAAGATACCCCTGCCTGATCTGGTGGGCAGCTTGAGCGTCAGCCCGGCCCAGGTTTCACAATACCAGCATGTGGTGTTTACCGCCAAGGTGACGAACCAGGGCACAGCACCCGCAAGCAACTTCTGGGTTGACATGTACGTAAATCCGATGCGTGTGCCGCGCGTGAACGAACCATGGAATGAGATTTGCAACCCGCGGGCCTGCTACGGCGTCGCGTGGTTCGTCACCAGGACGTTGCAGCCAGGCGAAAGCATTCAACTCACGACCACGCCAGACAGCTACGTCGCGGAAAATACAGCCTGGCTCGACTTCTTCACCAGAGGCGAGCAGAGATTTTACCTGTACGTCGATAGCTGGAACCGTAATTCATCGAACACGCAGAAGAGCGACAATGCTGCGGTAACGGAGAGCGATGAGACCAACAACCTGTCAGAGCTCGATCTGATCGTCACTGCCAGCAGCACCAACGAAGCGCCAGCGCAGATGCCCGATTTACCGAGCATCACCGATCTTGCGCCCCGTTCATTGGAGCCACGCTCGCAACAGTAACACCAGGGGCGGCGATGGGACGTAAATACCATCACCGCCGTTCCAAACACTCATGCAATACATTACACAAGGAGTCACACTATGATGCGTTGGCGAATGATGGGATTTTCGTGCGTGGCGGCTGGTTTGCTTATCGCAATGCTGTGGATGAGCACATTACCAGCACCTTCTGCGGTAGCGGCACCACTCCTACAGCCCTCACCGCGGCCTCCGGTTCAGCAGCCCGGCCACTCCGGTGGGAAGAAATCGAGCGAGGCAGCGCTTGGGCATGTGATGGGTACGGTGATTAACACCACCACCGGAGCGCCGGCGGCTGGTGTTCACGTCAGCGTTGGCGGTGTGGCAGTGACAACTGACGCCAACGGTAATTATGATGGCTACGTTCCTGCTGGCGATCATATGGTGCTGCTGGTACTTGATCCAAGCCAGGGCAAAACGGTAACTCCGCCGCAGATGGTGCATGTGGATGCGGGCGCGGCGACGATTCAGCACCTCAGCTATGCCAGTGCTGCGGCGACCGCAGTGCCCGCGGCGACTGCTGCGCCAACCAGCATACCGCCGACCGCCACCAGCGTCCCGCCGACAGCGACCGCTATGGCGCAGCCAACCGCCACGGCAGCGCCCCAGCCAACCAGCGCGCCTGCTGCCGCTGAACCTGCCGGTACTGCTCCGCAAGCTGCGCTGCCGAATAATTTGCCAAATACCGGAGGTCCAGTCGCCGCCAAATCGCAGCCGAAGGCCAAAACCGTTGCCAGGAGCGCCGCGCTGCCGGGTCGGCTGCCAGAAACCGCTGGCGAAGACACCAGCACGCGTATGATCTGGCCGCTTGTCGCATTGATGCTCGTTCTGATGGGTGGATTCGTCATGATCCAGCCGCGCCGGGCTGCCATAGCAGCGCACAAAGTCGGCAATGCAGCCACGGATAACGCCGCGCTGCTTGCGAAGTTGCTGCATGTCGATGACGCGCTGCTCATGGACTTGCTCAACATTCGCCCTAAAAAGTAGCTGTGGTACAATAGATAGCGCACACTGATGTGCTCAATTTGCTCCTGCGTGTGCAACGTAGGAGCTTTTGTTTTACATAACTATTTTTGCTTAAGAGGTGCTACTGTGAACGCACGAGATGTGGTGATTGCCAGTGCGGTGCGGACGCCGATCGGCAAGTTTCAGGGTGCGTACAAGGATGTTCCGGCGACAGATCTTGGTGCAGCAGCGGTGCGCGCCGCTGTGTCACGCGCAGGCATTGACGGCGGGCTGGTGAACGAGTGCATCATGGGCAACGTGATCAGCGCGGGACTGGGGCAGGCTCCAGCGCGGCAGACGGCCTTGCGCGGCGGTCTACCGGAATCAGTTGGCGGGTTGACGATCAACAAGGTGTGCGGCAGCGGCTTGAAGGCGGTCATGCTCGCGGCATCGCTCATCCGTTCCGGCGAAGCGGATGTCATTGTTGCAGGCGGCATGGAGAATATGTCGCGCGGCCCCTACCTGCTGATGCAGGCGCGCAGCGGCTACCGGCTCGGCAACGGCGAATTGATAGACTCGACCGTGCATGACGGGCTGTGGTGCGCGTTCGAGCAGCAGCACATGGGCAATTCGGCTGAATGGATCGCCCGCTCCTTCGATGTGAGCCGCGCCATGCAGGACGCTTTCTCGCTTCGTTCGCATGAGCAGGCGGTGGCGGCCCAGGACGCGGGCCGCTTTGCGGATGAAATCGTGCCAGTCGACGTGCCTGCCGGGCGCGGCAAAACCATGACCATCTCGGCTGATGAGCCGCCGCGCCGCGATACCGATGCCAAACAGCTCGCCGGGCTGCGTCCGGTGTTCGTCAGCGACGGCACGGTGACCGCCGGAAATGCGCCGGGCATCACCGACGGCGCGGCGGCGCTGGTGGTCATGAGCGCCGCCAGGGCGCGCGAGCTTGGCATTACTCCACTGGCGCGCATCATCGGGTCGGCGCAGGCCGCCGTGAAGCCGCTGGAGATTTTCACCGCGCCGCCCTTCGCGGTGCAGCGGCTCATGGAGCGCACCGGAACCACCACTGACGACTACGATCTGTTCGAGATCAACGAGGCGTTCGCGGCGCAAGTCGTCGCCAACGGGCGCGCGCTGAACATCGATTGGGATCGATTAAACGTCAACGGCGGCGCGATTGCGCTCGGCCATCCGATTGGCGCGTCGGGCGCGCGGGTGCTCGTCACACTCATTCATGCCTTGAAGCAGCGCAGCGGACAGCGCGGCATCGCATCGCTGTGTCTCGGCGGCGGCGAAGCCGTGGCGCTGGCGGTTGAGTTGGTGTAATAGCGCCTGGGGCGAGATAAACCTCGCCCCAATGCTGAATGTCATGAGTGCAATTTCGGTGCTTTGCCCCGCCACGTTCGCATAAATCGTGTCATACACGCCTCACAGCCTCGCGCGTCGCGTACTTGACCATCCGCAGGGTCGCAACTATACTGGTGAGCACTTTCCATGACGTAAAACAAAGAACAAAGGCCAAAGAACACAAGCTCTTTGAACCTTTGTTCTTTGATGTTGTTCGTTATTCTCAAAACGACAGGAGCGAGCCTGTGGAACGAATCGGCTTTGTTGGATTGGGGCGCATGGGTCAGGCCATGGCCGGGCGGCTGCTCGATGCTGGCTTCCCGCTCACCGTGTACAACCGCACGCGTGCCAAGGCGGATGATCTCGTGCATCGCGGCGCAACCTGGGCCGACACGCCTGCCGAGCTTGCCGCGCGCTCCGACATCATCATGACCATTCTGACCGATGACCGGGCGGTGTTTGATGTGTTCAGTGGCGATCATGGCTTGCTGGTGGGCGACATTTCCGGCAAGCTGTTCGTAGAAATGAGCACCATTCGCACCATGACGATTCAGACGCTGCGCCCGCAGATCGAGGAGCGCGGCGGGCGACTTGTGGATGCGCCCGTCTCGGGTACGCTGGAGCCAGCCCGTCAGGGCCAGTTGCTGGTACTTGCGGGCGGCGCGGCAGAGGATGTCGAGCGCGTCCGGCCCGCATTGGAGCAACTTGGCCGCCGCATCGTGCATGTTGGGCCGAGTGGCGCAGGCACGACCATGAAGCTGGTGCTGAACCTGCCGATGGCGATTTTCTGGGCCGGGCTGGCCGAGGCGATGACCATGGGGCGGCAGTACGGCATCGCAGATGAAACCATGCTCGACCTGATCCTTGACTCGCCGGTGGCGCTGCCCGCATTGCGCGCCAAAGCGCCCTTGATGCTCGGCGCGCCGCACGAGGTCGCGTTCGATGTAACCGGCGTGCGCAAAGACCTGCTGGCGATGATTGCGACCGGGCAGGAAGCGGGCGTTCCCATGCCAGCTTCTTCGGCAACGCTGGGCCTGTTCGCGGCTGCGGCTGCGGCGGGCTACGCCGAGCGCGATCTGGTGTTTGTGGTCGAGTATCTGAAACAGGTGGTTGCGGAAACGTTTGGCTCCATGAACAACTCGGAAGAAAAATAACCGCAGATACACGCCGATAAACGCAGATAATAATAGATACTATTGGCGTTCATCTGCATTCATCGGCGGTTCAATTTATTTGGAGCGAAATCTGTGAATATTACCAAAGCTGTGATCACGGCGGCGGGCCGCACGCAGCGCTCGCTGCCATTACAGCGCCTCGTCGATCGCGACGGCACACAGAAGTCGGTGCTGAGCATCATTATTGAGGAGGCGCTGGCAGCCGGTGTCGAGGAAGTCTGCGTGGTCGTCGAGCCGGGCGCAGGCGCGGCATACGCTGAGGCGGCGGGCGAGCATGCGGCGCGGCTGGTGTTCGTCGAGCAGCCTGCGGCGCTCGGCTATGGCCATGCGCTGTTTTGCGCGCGCGAATTTGTTGGCGACACGGCATTTCTGCATTTAGTTGGCGATCATTTGTACGTTAGTCAGGCGGCGCGCGGCTGTGCCCGGCAGTTGGTGGAGCTTGCATCGGCGGAGGCCTGCGCGGTCTCGGCGGTGCAGCCGACCCGCGAAAGCCTGCTGCCCTATTACGGTACCATCGGCGGGCGGCTGGCACCCGGCCAGCAGGATGTGTACCTCGTCGAGCGGGTGGCTGAGAAGCCGACGCCGACTGAGGCCGAGCAGGAACTGATGGTGCCGGGGTTGCGGGTCGGCATGTACCTGTGCTTTTTCGGCATGCACGTCCTGACACCTGCCGTCATGGACATTCTGGCCGAGCATGTCCGCGCCGCAGCTGATCGGGGCGGCGTGCAGCTTTCGCCAGCGCTCAACGAGCTTGCGAACCGCGAACGCTACCTTGCGTTGGCGCTGCGCGGGCGGCGCTACGATGTTGGCGCGACGTATGGCCTGCTGACGGCGCAACTGGCGCTGGCGCTGGAAGGCAACGATCGCGACGAAGTGCTGGCGCAACTGGTGGAGTTGCTGGCGCTTCGTGACAAGATGACAAGATGACAGGGTGACAGGAGATATTATGAGTAAGAAGATCATAAACCATGGTGATCTGGAGGTTTATCAGCGCGCATTCAAACTAGCTATGCGTATATTTGAGCTGTCGAAGACTTTTCCAAGAGAGGAAACATATTCCCTTACGGATCAGATACGACGTTCTTCTCGATCTGTGTGTGCAAACCTTGCTGAAGCGTGGCGTAAGCGCCGCTATGAGAAATTCTTTATCAGCAAGCTATCTGATAGCGAAGGTGAAGCTGCCGAATCACAGGTATGGATTGCCTTTGCATATCGATGCGGATATCTAGAACGTGATGAAGCTAAAGTTATGTATGAAAGCTACAATGATATTCTCCGAACACTGGTTGGCATGATCAATCATCCAGAGACGTGGATTATCGGCGACAAAAGTACAGTTTTGCATGAAGAAAGAGAAGATTACGCCGATCCTTTTTAACTCAATGATACGAGCATCTTGTCACCTTTTCACCGTGTCATCTTGTCAAAGGATTAAAACGTGTCTGTTCTCACCAAAATAATTACCTCGCCCGATCCGGCGGTACGGAATAGCGCGCTGGATGCGTTCTGCCGCGACGCCACGCTGTCGCAGTTGCTGACCGAGGCGGATGCGCTTGAGGCGCTGCGACACCAGAGCGATAATCTTTATGAGCGCGTGCGGGCGCTGTTTTTTCTGTACGCTATTCACAGATTTCACCTGCCGCTCAAGTCGGGCATGCAGCGGCGCGGCCTGGTGCCGTTCGAGGGCTACGCGCTGCTGCTCGACCGGCGCTTTGAGGAGGCGATCGGCGTCTTTTTGCAGCAGCACCGCCACGCGCCGAACGAAGCCATTTCCAGCGCACTCGCCGCGGCCTATCACCGGCTTGGCTTTCAAACGCTGGCCGATCAGGTGCGGCGCAGCGTGCGCTCGGTGCGCGGCAACCAGTGGATGTTCCGCGTCGGCCACGCTCTCGACCAGCCACTGCGCGTGCGCCTGGAGTTGTTGATCCGCGAAGGCGCGCGAAGGGACGCGAAAGAAGAATATATACATAATGCAACTTCGCGTAATTTCGCGTATCTTGGCGGATCGTTTCCTATCCTGCACGAGGCGACGCCGGTGCGCATGGATCTGTCGCACAGCGCATGGAGCGATATTTTCTTTCTCGGCATGGACTTTCCCGAGGGGGCGCGCGTGCTGAACGTTTCGGTGGACCTGGGCGTGCATGGGCGCGACGCGACCACGCGCCCGCCGGTTGAGGCATACTTCCGCGTGATTGACGAGCCAGTGCTGCGTCTCACCAGCATCGATCTGCAAACCACCGCCAATATTACCGAGCTATCCGAGGTGTTCGACTTCGCCCGCGACTACCTGGGGCTGCTCAAAGCGGCGGTGATCGCGGCGGGCCTTGTGCCGCCCGGCATCGAGGGGTCGGGCCAGCGCTTGAGCGATCTGCTGGCCCACATGGTCGGGCCGGGGCGCGGTATCGAGCTTGTCAGCGCCGTGAACGACATCCCGAAAGGCTCGCGGCTGGCCGTCTCGACGAACCTGCTGGCCTCGCTGATCGCCGTGTGTATGCGCGCGACCGGTCAGGCGCAGTCGCTGACCGGCCAGCTTTCCGAGAACGAGCGGCGGCTGGTGGCGGCGCGCGCCATTCTGGGCGAATGGCTGGCAGGATCGGGCGGCGGCTGGCAGGACTCGGGCGGCGTGTGGCCGGGCATGAAGCTGATTCAGGGCGTCCTGGCCGAGCCAGGCGATCCGGAGTGGGGCGTCAGTCGCGGGCGGCTGCTGCCGAGCCACCACATTCTTGATGAGCAGGAAGCGTCGGCGGCCACGCGCGAGCAATTGCAAAACAGCCTCGTGCTGGTCCACGGCGGCATGGCGCAGAACGTCGGCCCGATTCTGGAGATGGTGACCGAAAAATATCTTCTGCGTTCCGAGCCGGAGTGGACGGGGCGGCAAGAAGCACTCCATGTGCTCGACTCGATCATGGCGGCGCTCCGCGAGGGCGACATCAAGGAAATTGGCGCGGCAACCACCCACAATTTTTTCGGGCCAATTCAAACGATTATTCCATGGGCCAGCAGCCTGTACACCGAGATGCTGATCGAGCGGACGCGGGCCGCTTTCGCCGACGACTTCTGGGGCTTCTGGATGCTTGGCGGCATGTCGGGCGGCGGCATGGGTTTTATGTTCGCGCCGGAACGCAAAGCTGAGGCGCAGGCGCAGTTGCAGACCATCATGAGCGCCACCAGGTGCCAACTTGAGCACGCGCTACCGTTCGCCATGGAGCCGGTGGTGTACGACTTCTCGATCAATCCGCGCGGCACATACGCCACACTGCTTCATGGCGACGCCGCGCTGATGCCGCCCGGTTACTATGCGCTGCTGGTGCCAGCCATGTTGCGGCTCGACCCGCGCCAGTTGTCTGAGTCCCGGCGGGCCGAGCTTGAGCGCTTTGGTACGGCCAGCCGCACACAGCCCGCGCTGGCGAATATGGTCCCGCAGTTGTTTGAGCGATTGCTGCCGCGCGTGCAGCAGATTGGGCAGACTGCCGAGCAATTGGATGTGTTGCTCGCTGCGAACGGCTTCGACCGCATGCAGCACGAGCAGATTCGCGCCGACATGCAGCGCGGGCGGATCGGTCTGGCGCAGAACCGGTTGCCGCCCAGCACCACGATTGAGGATGCGCAGCCCGGCGATGTGTACGATGCGACCGGGCGGCTTCCGCGCCATCTCCACGATCTTGGCCTGGAGGCGCTGACGTCAGGCGCGGTGGCGGTGGTGTCGCTGGCGGGCGGCGTGGGCAGCCGCTGGACGCAGGGCGCGGGCGTGGTCAAAGCGCTGCACCCGTTTGCGAAACTGGGCGGCAGGCACCGCACATTTATCGAGACGCACCTGGCGAAAAGCAGGAAGATCGGGCGGCTGTGTGGCACAACGCTGCCGCATATTTTTACCACCAGCTACCTGACGCACGCGCCAATTGCTGATTATCTCCATGCCGAGCAGAACTACGGGTACGATGGACCGCTGCTGCTTTCGCCGGGCCGCGCGATCGGGCTGCGGATGGTGCCGATGGCGCGCGACCTGCGCTTTGCATGGGAAGAAATGCCGCACCAGCGACTCGATGAGCAGGCGCAGAAGATGCAAGAAAGCCTGCATGCGGCGCTGATCGCGTGGGCGCAGAGCGCGGGCGAGGGCAGCGATTACACCGATAACCTGCCGCAGCAGTGCCTCCATCCGGTCGGTCACTGGTTCGAGGTCCCGAACTTGCTGCGGAATGGCGTGCTGCGACAGTTGCTGGCCGAGCGGCCAAACCTGAAATATCTGCTCGTCCATAACATTGATACGCTTGGCGCGAACGCCGATCCGTCCATGCTGGGACTGCACATGGAAAGCGGCGCATGCCTGAGCTTCGAAGTGATCACGCGGCACGTCGAAGATCGCGGCGGCGGCCTTGCGCGCGTTGACGGCGCGCTGCGGCTGCTGGAGGGCCTGGCCATGCCGAACGAGGCTGACGAGTTCGCGCTGTCGTACTATAACTCGCTGACCTGCTGGGTGGATATTGACAAGCTGCTGCATGCCTTCGGTTTGGAGCGCGCTGATCTTGACGACAATGCCAAAGTATCGGCGGCCATCCGCGCCGTGGCCGCCCGCATGCCAACCTATATCACGCTCAAGGATGTTAAGAAGCGCTGGGGCAACGGCCAGGAAGATATTTTTCCTGTGGCGCAATTCGAAAAACTGTGGGGCGACATGACCGGCCTGCCGGATCTGCACTGCCGGTTCGTGGCAGTGCCACGCCCGCGCGGGCAGCAGTTGAAAGATCAGGCGCAACTTGATGGCTGGCTGCGCGATGGGTCGGCAGCCTATGTTGAATCGCTGTGTGACTGGGGGTAGATGGTTGTGTCGTACCATGTTCCCGATACAATGCTTTCATTTTCTGCTATACTGAGCGGCACAGCGTTTGTGTCCACCCGTTTGATTCGATACGGCTGGGACATTGCTGGAGCTGACCTCGTTTGATGTTAACAGGAGACCTTGCAACGATGACTGTCCCTGCATCCCCGTTCACCGTTCGCGCCGTCCACTGCGACCACAAAGCAACTGACGATGCCGTTTACGAAGCGTTAAAACGTGTCACTGCGCCGCTCGATGCGGCATGGAGCAAGCTGCGGCAGGCCAGGCGAATTGGAATCAAG
>DASTWM010000224.1:0-31548 GCA_035765855.1 Roseiflexaceae bacterium | reverse complement strand
GACGTAGGCCTGTTCGGCAGGCGTCTGCTCATGCCGGTCAGGCAGCAGATCATCCTCGGAGCTAAACCCCTGCGGTTTGAAGGACTGCCAGAGCATGGAGGCGCTCTCGCGCTGAAAAAGCTCCAGACGCGCGCGTGCTTCGTCTGTCACTGATGATGCATCGACGCCGAGCAGCCAGAGCGGCAACAGATCTGCCCGCAGGCACAGCGCTGTCTCGGTTCCGTTTTCACGCTCGATCTGGAGTTTGCGCGCGCCGCTTGCCAGCACGGCATGCGAGCGCACCCGCTTTTCCTGGGCTGCCCGGTTTAAGCCGAGCTGGTCGCACAGTTGCGCAATCACTATGTACGTTTCATTCGGATCGAGGTGTTGTAACGCAATAATATCTTCACCATAGAACATGGTGGTTTGTTGATGCGCTGGTTGTTTAGGCATGTAATCACAAAGAATTTCCGGCTGTGCAGTATCTACACAAGCCGGAAAACCCACATTGAACATGTAACGTTATGCAGATGCCGTACTCTTTATATATTCACATATAAATAAGTAAAGAAAAGAGTAACCACAGTAGGCGTTGTGGATATGTGAAGATCGTTACTTCATCCCTTCAGCAAGCGTGATCTCTTCTGGGAAAACGTGTGAGCGAATGTCCCCATGTATTCCACGGCTGTTGCGCGTTGATCATAGAGGACATAGTTGTTCACGAATCGCTCACGCGTTATACAGGTAATTATCCACAAACGCTTATAGTTATCCACAGAAAACCGCTACTTATCCACACTAGTGTGGATACAAACGGCAACTATTTGTCCTTGCGCCCTTCGTCGTCCTCTTTATCAAGCGAGTTGATAAAGTCACGGAACAGCGACAACCCTTCATCACTGACTTCGGTTTCCGGCTCTTCAGAAGCCGATTCCGATGCCAGGGCTGCGCCTTCTTCTTCTTCCTCTTCCTCGTACGGCGTACTGGCTTGCTCGAACACATGGTCTTCAACAAAGATTGGCACATCGCTGCGCACAGCCAGCGCGATGGCGTCGCTGGGACGCGCATCAACTTCAATCGTGTGGCTTCCCTGATCCACCACAATACGTGCAAAGAAGGTGCTTTCCCGCAGGTCGTTGATCACGATCTGCCGGATGGACGAGCCAAGTTCTGTAAACACAGATTTGAGCAGGTCATGCGTCATTGGACGTTGTGGCTCAAGACCCTGGAGCGCCACGGCGATTGCATCGGCTTCAAATGGACCGATGAAAATCGGGAGATAGCGTCGACTATCAACTTCCCGTAGCACGACAACACGATTTTGTGTCAATAAGCTAACACGGATGCTGTCAACAGTTACGCGAATCATCGGTCGGCCTTTCCGAGGGGACATCCACATGCTATCACGGTGTCACCCTTACTTTTGTAATTCAAAATCGAGTTATAGCATACCAATATGTGCGCATGGTACCACGGTGGTAAGCGGTCCGTCAAGGTCAATCGCGCGCGATGTTTGACAAAATAGATGGTTCGTATTACTCTGCACAAAGGTGTTTTTCTTTTACATCGCTTTAATATTTGCTTTGTTTGCCATTGGCGGCAGGTGAAGCAGATTTTCTATTATGGCCATTCCAATAAAAGTGCGTGGCCTTTCCGTCCGTGATACATCACGGAGCCGCCGCGTACACTTGTCCCTGATGAGACGTATGAGCCGCGTCTGGGCACGCTGGCTGATGCGCCTTGCCGAATGGTGGCTACTTCAGCATTTTCTCGCTCCTCATCGCCGTACGCTGTTGTCTGCCCGCGTGGCTCGCGCCGCGCTCGATCATGTGCCTGTTCCCGCCGCCGCGCTTCCAGGCGGTAGTTCCGTCTGGCGAACAGGCCTATGGCGCAAGCCACTGTCATTACGGCTGGCTGCTCATCTTCTGGTGGCGCTCCTGGTCCTGCTGGTGGTGTGCGCGCCTTTGGTGCGGCTCCCAGCAAATGACATGCGCGGCGATGCGGCTGAAACAACGGCCACGCCGAGCTACGCATTGCTTGCCGATCCAGCCGATGTGCCTTTGCTCGGTGACGGCGCTCCTGCACAGATCAACCTGCAACAGCTTGATGTTCCTGCGATTCGCCCAACGCAGGCGCTGCTTGCTGCATCGCTCGTCACAACGCACCCCATGCGCGACGGTGAAACGCTGAATGATGTGGCGCACCAGTACGGCGTAAGTGTGCAGTCGCTCTTCTGGATGAATAATCTTCAGCATGCGGATATGCTGACGCCCGGGCAGGAATTGCGGATTCCGCGCATGTCTGGTTTGATGTATACCGTGCAACAAGGCGACACGCTCGACTCGATTGCGCAAGCCTTTCATGTTTCTGCGGATGTGATTACACTCTTCTCGGCGAATAATTTGCAGGCTGGAAGCGCGTTGGAGCCGGGGCGAGATATTTTTATTCCCGGCGGCACGCGCCCGTACCCGGACGATGTGCTTGCGCGGCTCGGCGGCGAGCAGGGCGTGGGCGAACTCAAAGCCATGACGGGCGCAATCGTGCGTGAAGGCGGCACGAGCCTGCGTGTTGGTCCAAGCAAAATGTACGATCGCGTGGCAAAGCTGGACGCAGGCCGCCAGCTGAAACTGATCGGGAAGCATGAAGATTGGGTGAAGGTTGAGGCGCTTGGTCAGGGGCAGGGCTGGATTCGTAACGACCTGCTTGAACTTCCGGTTAGCTTGCTCGACAGTCTCGCTGAGACCTCTGACTTTCCACCGCTGCCACCGACGTGGGTTTGGCCGACGCGTGGCTCCATCACGTCGCCATTTGGCTGGCGCTTTGTTCCATTCCGCAGCTTCCATGATGGCCTTGATATCGCCAATGTTGCCGGAACACCAATCAGTGCGGCACGCGCCGGTAAAGTCATCGAAGCAGGCTGGTGCAGCGGCTTCGGCTACTGTGTAAAAATTAATCATGGGGATGGCATGGTTTCGATCTACGGCCACATGCTGCGGCAGCCGAGCGTGCGTGTGGGGCAGAGCGTTGACGCTGGCGATAATATTGGGCTGATGGGGAGTTCGTTCGACCGCAGCGGCGGCGGCTATTCCACCGGCGTGCATTTGCACTTCACGGTTAAGATTAATGGCAGCGTCGTTGACCCGCTGAAGTTCTTGCCGTAAGTTGTTTAATTTATTGGCGGGTGTGTGGAACAAAGGGCAGGTTTCTTCCTGTAATGTGTTTCACACACCCGCTTTGTTATATATTGCGGTTCCATCTGGCGTGAACATGCGTGGCATGCTACAATAACAGTGTAGCTCAAAGGTCAACTCTACAGCCTGATGCGCAGACATGTGTAACACGTGAAACAGCCTGTGCCTGCTGGGGTGTAACACGTGAAACAGCGCAGGAGTATGTTTGGAAAACAATGATTGTTGCATTAGCCAATCAAAAAGGTGGAGTGGGAAAAACCACCACATCAGTGAATCTCGGTGGTGAGCTTGCTCGTCGTGGGCAGCGCGTGTTACTTGTGGACTATGATCCCCAGGGGAACGCTACGACAAGCCTTGGTGTATCAAAGCGCGGATTATCCTCAACGATTTACAATGTGCTCGTTGATAACGTGCCTGTTCATGATGCGATTATTTCAACTGAGCGCGCAAACTATGACATTATTCCTGCAACTGAGAATCTGGCAGGCGCGGTTGTGGAGCTTGATCGCGCTGAACACTGGGAATGGCGGCTGCGTGATGCACTTGCCGATGCCCCTGAGTACGACTGGGTGATTATTGACTCGCCTCCGTCGTTGGGCATGCTGACAATCAGTGCGCTATGTGCTGCCGAACAAGTTGTTATTCCGCTGCAATGTGAATATCTTGCACTCGAAGGCTTGGCGCAAATCAAAGGGACAATAGATCGCGTGCGCGATCAGTTAAATCCACAACTGACGCTTGTGGGCGTGCTGATGACCATGTACGACGGACGTATTAACCTGGCGCAGCAGGTGGTTGAAGAAGTACGCAAGTATTTCCCGCGCCAGATTTTCGATACGCTTATTCCGCGCAGCGTGCGCGTGGGCGAAGCACCAAGTTACGGTCAATTGTTGTATGAGTACGATCCAAATAACCGCGCAGCGCGGGCATACGCCGCGCTGGCAGAAGAAATGTTGAACAGAGTACAACGGAGCGTTGCATGAGCAGGCCAAAAGGCGGTCTGGGAAACCGCTTGAACACCCTTCTTCCCGATGATACGCATGGCGGGCCGCGCGATGTGCTCATCGCGCGCGTTCGCCCCAATCCGCGCCAGCCGCGCACGCATTTCGATGAAACGGCGCTTGCTGAGCTTGCCGCGTCGATCCGCGAACATGGTATCATTCAGCCGCTGATCGTTACCCAGGCGGACGATGAATCGTATGAATTGATTGCTGGTGAGCGGCGCTGGCGGGCTGCCCAGCTCGCTGGCGTCGCGCGCGTGCCGGTGCTGGTACGTGAAACAACCCCGCAGCAGTTGCTGGAGCTTGCGCTGATTGAAAATGTGCAGCGCGCCGATTTAAGTGCACTTGAAGAAGCCCACGCATATCAAGCCCTGAAAGATGATTTTGGCCTGAGCGATGAGCAGATCGCGCGCCGAATCGGCAAGAACACCCGTGAAGCAGTGGCGAATACCCGTCGCCTGCTTCAACTGCCGCCTGCGGCGCAGGACGCGCTGCTCAAGGGGCAGATTAGTGCCGGGCATGGCCGGGCGCTGCTCAAGCTCAAGGTGCCGGAGCAGCAGCTTGCCGCGCTTCATGTTGTGCTGAACGATGAACTTACCGTGCGAGAGGCCGAACGTCTCAGCGATCTCGTTGATATTCACGGTGGCGAGGTCGAGCTTGCACGGGCCATGCTGCGCGGGCAGCGCGCCGCGCGCACAAACAGCCGCGGTGCAAGGGCTTCCTCGCAGAAGCCGTCGCTGTCTGCTGACGATCATAACTTACAACGCGAACTGGAGCGCTCGCTTGGCACTCCAGTCTCGTTGCGCCGCAGTGACAAAGAGATGCAGATTACTATTACATTTCATACCGAGGAAAAATTACAGGAATTCTTTGATATGTTGCAGGCTACCCAGGCGCGTTGAATATGTAGGACGAGTCATGATTGTTGCTTTTGGTAATCCTGTGTACGACTACATCCAAACGCCTGTGATTTCGACCGGCGAGCGGGTATTATCAGGCTGCTCGACGAATGCGTGCCTCGCGCTTCAGCGCCTTGGTCATGAAACAGCACTGGTCGGGCGCATTGGCGACGATTACCGCGACCGTTTTGTAAACGATGCACGGCGCTACGGTGTTGCGGTGCATGTGAAACCATGCGAGCAAACAGGTGGTTTTCAGCTCGTTTACAATGATCGTGGCGAACGCACCCTTGATGTTCTTGGCGTGGCGGCTCCCATCGAACATGGTGTCGAATATTGCGCCGATGCGCAGGCAATAATCATTGGTCCTATTATGCAGGAAACAACAGTCGCGTTGGTCGAGCGCATTCATCAGGCAAGCGACGCGCCGCTCATACTCGATCCGCAAGGGCTGCTCCGCCAGATGAACAACGATGGACGGATCGAACATATCCTCCCCGCCTCGTTCGAACACCTCGCCCCACTCTTTCATGTTATCAAGGCCAACGAACTTGAGGCGCAGATCATCACCGGCATCAACCCGCGCGTGAATGGCCGCGCAGCAGCGCGGCGGCTCAAGGAGCTTGGCTGCACGATTGCAATTGTGACGCTCGCTGAAGCAGGTTCGATCATCGACGATGGCAGGCAGCAGTATGTCATTCCACCGTTCGTCACCGACGCGCGCGATCCCACCGGCGCAGGCGATACGTACATGGCCGGCTTTCTCCATGCGTATGTGCAGAACCCACGCGATCTCTACGCCGCCGGCTGTTATGGGTCTGCAACAGCGTCGATCTGGATTGAGCATACCGGCCCTGACGCGCCAGTGACGCTTCCTGAAGTTGAAAGGCGCGCCGCGCTGCTGCTGTCACAGGAAGGAAAATAACATGAAACCAATTCTTACGCGCTTTCGTGATGTGTACGAGCAATCGACGCTGCCGCTCGGGCGCTTGTGTGTGCGGCTGGGCCTGACACCTGACGTGCTGACGCTGGCGAGTCTGATCATCGGGGCACTCGCGGCCTACGTCACAGCAAAGACAGCGTTTGTATGGGGCGTGGTGCTGATCCTCGGCATGGGCTTTGCTGACATGCTTGATGGAGCAACCGCCCGCGCCGGCGGTACTGCTAATCCATTCGGCACAGTCTTCGATCATGTGACCGACCGTTACGTCGAGTTCATGATTATGCTTGGCGTTATGTTGAGTGGTGCCGTGTCGGGCGGTTGGGTGTTGTTCGCGTTGTTTGGCATGGTCATGGCGAGCTACGTGCGCGCGCGGGCCGAAGCTACGGGTCTGGTTGCTTCGTGTAGTGTTGGCTTTGCGGCTCGCCAGGAAAAACTCGGTATCCTTATCATCGGCATGCTTGTGCAGCAGTTCGCTCCGCAGTGGGGCGTGCTGTCATGGGCTGTGATCGGCGTCGGCATCGCATCGCACATCACGGCAGTGCAGCGGCTGCTGTACACCCGGCGCATCATTCTGGGCGAGAATCCCAAGCGCCGGTTACGAAAGCGCCAGGGCATTGTCTGATGTATAATGCTGCGCAGCACAGAAGCACAGGGAACGTGAACATTTCAGCTTAAACGTTCTCTGTGCTTTCTGTTTGTTGTTCTGCAAGCGTAGCAAAGTGGTGACCATTATGTTGCCCGATTCGTTGACAAGTGAATTTCGCCGGATCACAAGTGTGGTTGTTGGCCAAACGCTTGGCCGCACGCGCCTGACGCCCAGCAAAGTGACTGTTGCAGGCTTTGTGCTGGTTGCCGGCGCTGTGTGGCTGCTCGCCATCGGCGCGTTTCGCTGGGCGGGCTGCCTGATCGCTCTGGCAAGCTCGTTCGACATGCTGGACGGCGCATTGGCGCGCGCCAAAAATGAGGCCAGCCGTTTCGGCGCATTTCTCGATTCGACGCTGGATCGTTACTCCGAAGCATTTGTGTTTTTTGGCCTGCTGTTGTACTACGAGCAAACCGCGCCAGGTTCGACCGAGGTGCGCCTGATTTATTTGGCCGTCATTGGCTCGTTGCTGATTAGCTATGCGCGCGCGCGGGCCGAGGCGCTTGGCTTCGAGTGCAAAGTGGGCCTGCTCGAACGGCCTGAGCGAATCGTGCTGATTGTATTCGGGTTGCTGACCGGCTGGATGTGGCTGACGTTGTGGGCGCTCGCAATTCTGACTCACATCACAGCGATTCAACGTATCTACCATGTCTGGCGGCAGGGCGGCGCAACCAGCAAATCAGCCAAGCATTCGCTGCCGCTCACCGGGGAATAAGCGTTCATGCTCATTCATCGAGTAACGGGTTCTCTGCCATCAACGGTGTGTTTGTGGTAAAATGCTTGTGCTTATGGAACATAATCTTAGTGTGGTAGCTATACATAACGTACATGCTGCTTGAATTAAATATTAGCGATTTCGCCATTATTGATCGTCTGCACCTGCTGCTGCGCGAGGGCTTCAACGTGCTCACCGGCGAAACGGGTGCAGGTAAATCTATCATTATCGATGCGCTTGGCACACTGCGCGGCGACCGACCTGATACGACGTTTGTACGCGCAGGGGCCGAGCGTGCTCGTGTCGAGGGTGTTTTCAGCGCCAGCGATTGTCCGGGCGTCCAGCCGCTGCTCGAAGAATACGGCCTGCTGGACGACGAAGAAGACACCGTGATTTTGGTGCGCGAAATCAACGCCGCCACTGGCCGCAGCGTCGCGCGAATCAACGGCCGTGCCGTCAACAGCAGCGTGCTGCGCGAGATTGGCGGGCGGCTGGTCGATATTCATGGGCAACATGAAGGACTGTCGCTGTTCAACAGCCGTACGCATGTGGACATGCTCGACCGTTACGGCGGGCTGCTGCCGCTCCGTGAGCAGGTGGCCGCTAAAGTAGCCGAGTTGCGGCGCGTGAACGATGAGCTTGCGGCGCTGCGAACGGCGGCGGCCCGGCGCGAAGAGCGAATCGAGGAGTTGCGCTTTCTGCTTGAAGATGTCGGCACGGCCAGGCTGCGGCTTGGCGAGGAGCAGGAGCTTGTGCAGGAGCGCACGCTGGTGCAGAACGGCGCGCGCATCACCGACCTTGTGGCGCGGGCGTACAGCACGCTCTATGACGGCGAAGAAGGCGGTCGCGGCGCTGCCCGCCCGATCGTCGAGGCCATGGGCGATGTTTCTGCCGCATTGGGCGAACTGGCGCGGATCGACCCGCATGCCGAAAAATTGGCAGAACAGGCGAATGAAATACTCTACACGCTTGAGGATTTGTCAGCGAGTGTGCGCGCCTACCGCGACGCCATGGAGTTCGATGCCTCGCGGCTCGACGACATCGAAGATCGGCTCACGCTGATTCGTGACATGGAGCGCAAGTATCGCGGCACGGTCGAGCAGATTCTGGAGCGCGCCGCCTCTGCGGAAGCCGAAATCGAGCGGCTCACCCACAGCGCCGAGCATATGACCGACCTTGAGGCGCAGTTAGAAAAACTGCTCCGCGCGGCAGGCCAGCTGGCAAGCGAACTATCGCAGCGCCGCCGCACTGTCGGCAATGAACTCGCAACCAACGTCGAGGAGGCCATGCGCGATCTTGCCATGCCGCATGTCCGCTTCCAGGTCGGCATGCAGCGGACACAGGATCCAAACGGGCTGCCAGTCGCGGATGAGAGCGGGCGTGCCTGCTATACCTTTGATAAAACCGGCATCGACCAGGTTGAGTTTCTGCTCTCGCCCAACCCCGGCGAGCCGCTCAAGCCACTGGCGCGGATCGCGTCGGGTGGTGAAAGCGCCCGGCTCCTGCTGGCGCTGAAATCGATCCTCTCGCGTGTGGACGAAGTGCCGACGCTGGTGTTTGATGAAGTTGATGTGGGCGTGGGCGGGCGCGCCGGGCATGTTGTTGGCGAAAAGCTGTGGGGCATCAGCGCGCAGCATCAGGTGATCTGCATCACGCACCAGCCGCAGGTCGCCGCCTTTGCCGACGCGCACTACACGATCGCCAAAGAAGTGACGTCGAATCGCACGCGCTCGCAGGTGCATTTCCTGCCACACGAGCAGCGCCCTGACGAAATCGCCGCCATGCTCGATGGCACGCCGATCAGCGAGCACAGCCGCCGCACCGCGCAGGAAATCCTTGAGCGGGCGCGTGTTTTCAAAACCAAACACCGGCCAGAGCTGGAACAACCCGTGCTGGTGCGTTAGTGCTGAGAATCAGGAACAAAGAACAAAGAGGAAAGAGCTAAAGGAACTAAGGAACTCATTGGAACTGTGGGTTCTCGGTTCGCTGGTTCTCGGTTCCTTTAGTTCCCACCAGTTCCCTTATTTCCATTTCCTTTAGTCGATAAAGAGGAGGGATCCGTTGCAACAACGGCGAACCGCAATCGCCATGTGGTGTGATCGCGTCATCGAAGGAGGCTGGCTGCTCGCGCTGGTCCTCATTCCAAGCTACTTCAATCTGCTTTCTGCGCGCCACTTTGAACCAGATAAAGCCACAACGCTGCGCGCAATCGTGCTGATCATGCTGGCGGCAGTGCTCATCCGCTGGCTGGATGGTGTCGGAGCCACGCCGCGCGCTGCCAGCGCGGAACAGCAGGGCATCTTCCGCCGTTTGTGGCAGCGGCTCCGATCTATTCCGCTCGCTATTCCTACACTGGTCTATGCTGCTGTTTTTCTGTTTGCGACGCTCGTGTCGGTGACGCCGCAAACCAGCTTCTGGGGATCGTACCAGCGGCTGCAAGGCACGTACACCAATCTTTCCTACATGGCGCTGGCCGCCATGGTCGCGCTCAACCTGCGCAGCCGCGAGCAGCTTGAGCGCTTCGTGACGATCACTGTGCTTGGCAGCCTGGTAGCGATCGGCTACGGCCTGGTGCAGCACTTCCAGCTTGACCCACTGCCATGGCGCGGCGACGTTATCTCGCGCGTGGCCTCGACCATGGGCAATTCGATTTTTGTGGCGGCCTACCTGATCATGGTGCTGCCGTTTGCGTTGTACCGCGCGATTGGCTCGTTTCATGCGGCCCGCCGCGCGCCGCCGAGCGAACGTACTGGCACGGATGTCGGCTGGGCTGCCGCCTACGCGCTGCTCATTATTGGCAGCCTGGCGCTGGTGTGGAGCGCGCTGGAGTTCGGCGCGGTGGTGCGTACCAGCGACCTGCGCTACTGGTGGGTGTATCCCGGCGCGCTCATCGTGGGATTTGGGCTGTACCTCGTGCCAACCATGCGCATCCATGCATCCGACCGGCTGCGCCTTGGGATGCTATGGCCTGCGATTGTGACGGTTGCGTACGTACTGTTCGTCGGTTTTATGTATACCATCGGGCAGGCCAGCGGCGGCCAGCAGGTGCAGGCGCAGCCTGGACGTGGCGGCACCGAATGGTGGCTATGGATGATCATCGGCCTGCTGATGGTTGTCGGCGCATATGTGCTGTTCTTCACGCTGCCACGCCGCATGACGCAGCCTTCTGCGCTCTTGCACCAGCTTGCAGGGAGCGGTTGGGTCATCATTTCGCTCCTGATTGCCCTCACCATCTTCTTTACGCAGAGCCGTGGCCCATGGCTTGGCGCGGGCAGCAGCATCGTGTTTTTCTTCACGATGCTGCTGCTGCTGGCGCTGCGTCGTGCGCGCGCGGAAGGCTCGCCACGGGCTGCGCTGTGGCGCAATCTGCTTATCGGTGAAATTGGCCTTGCCGTACTGCTGACCGTTTTTATCCTTGTGTTTAACTTCGTCAACACGCCAGCGATTGAACGGCTGCGCGATGTGCCGTACCTCGGGCGCATGGGCCGCCTGCTGGATGTAAGCCCCGGCACCACCGGCGACGTGCGCATGAAAATCTGGTTTGGCGATGAAAAAGCGGGTGGCGCGGTGGCGCTGATCACGTCCGACCCGCTGCGCACGATTGTCGGCTGGGGGCCGGAAAGCATGTTCGTGGCCTACAATCGCTTTTATCCGCCGTCGCTGGCTAATGTCGAGGCGCGCGGCGCATCGCCCGACCGCTCGCACGAGGCCTACCTGGACGAGCTTGTGACCAAGGGCGTGCTCGGCCTTGCTGCTTATCTGTTCGTGCTGATCAGCTTTCTGGTGCTGGCATGGCGATTGATGACCCGCAGCGATGATTGGCAGATGCAGGTCTTCTTTCTGGCATGTCTCACGGTTGTCGTGGCGCACGGCGTGGAAGGTCTGACCGGCATTCCAATTGTGGTGACGTTGATGCTGCTGTGGATGACCTACGCAGTGACCGTTGCGGGTGGCGCAATTTCGGGCGCGTATGCGTTGCACTCCGAACAGCAGCCCACCGCTGAGTCGGCGGCCGTTGCGCCTGTCGCATCGCCAGCGCCCGCACCTAAGAGCCAGCAAAGTGGTCGCGGCGGGCGGCGTGGCGCGGTGGCGCGCGGCGCGCAAGGACGCACGACGAGCGCGCCGCGCCGTGCGCGCCAAAGCAACAATCCGGTTGGCATGCTGGTGTACGGCATGATCGTCGTGATTGCACTGATAGGCGCGTGGTTCTGGAACGTCGACAATGTGTTCGCCGACATGCGTTTCCAGCAGGGCCAGAACTATATCGACAGCCCGCAGCCGACCTTGCAGCAACAACTGACAGGCATGGGCTACTTGCTCGATGCGATACGGATGGAGCCGAGCCAGGACTTTTATTACCTGAACCTTGGCCGCAACCTCATGACGATTACCGACATTCGGCGGCAGACGCAGAACGCCACCATGGGTCAGCCCAAACCAGACGCCTACGTGGAAGATTTGCTGCGCGTGGACAATCAAGCCGCACAGGACATCATTCTCAACCAGAGTTTGCTCGGCGACATGAGTTACACGCAGGCGGTGTTGCAGCAGGCGTACGATCTGAGCCCGATGAATAAAGACAATCCGGCTAATCTGGCGCGCTTCTACACCTTCTGGTACTCGCGTTTTAATCAGGATCCCAAGCAGCTTCAGCAGGCGATCGACTGGTATGTGAAGGCGCATGAGGCCGCGCCGCAGGATGTCGTGATCCTGAACGAATACGCCGGCGCGGTGGCGCTCATGGGCAATTACCTCCAGCAGCACGGCGACCAGGCGGCGGCACAGGCCCAGTACGATCAGGCCAGCGCGCTGTTGCAGCAGTCCAAGCAACTCGACGCCAAGTACCCCGACACCGACGTGCGCCGCGCCGATCTGCTGCGTATTCAGGGCAAATACTCCGAGGCAACCGACCTGTACATCGCGCAGTTAACCAGTAATCCGCACGCGCTCGACAGCCAGATCGCGACGATTATCAACAGCATGCAGGGCCAGCCAGAGCAGCTCCAGCGATTACAGACGGCATACGAGGCCGCCGTGGTCCAGAAGCCAGACGACGCGCAGTTATACGCGATCATCGGACAGATTGCGGTGGTTTCAAACGACCTTGAACGCGCCAGAAACGCGTACGCCAAGCAGGCCGAACTTCAGCCGCAGAGCTTCGACGCATTGCGTAATTATACGCTGGTGCTCAGCGACACCAGGCAGTATCAGCAGGCCAGCACCGAGGCGCAGCAGCTGCTGTCGATCGCTCAAGGCCAGAGCGATCAGCAACAAGCGGCGCAAGTACAGGCGCTGATCGACTTCCTCAAACAGAAGGCGCAGCAGTAAGCAGCGCGGCGACAGCAACGAAGCGGGTGGCGAAGAGCCATCCGCTTTTTTGTGGGTTGATATGGATTGAGTTAAATCTGCATTGGTGATATTAGCCACCGAGTACACAGAGCGCACAGAGTAAGAATAATTTGTGTTTACTCTCTGTGCCTTCTGTGGCTAATTCACATTTCATCGTGGTGAAGTGTCATGAAGGAAATGATGTATGGGCCAACTGTTTGCTGTTTTGTTTAATGTGCTTGTTCCGGTCTTTGCGCTGGTGTTGCTGGGTTACATGGTTGGCCCGCGCCTGCAGTTCGACGCGCGCACCCTTTCGCGGTTCGCTTATTTTGTGCTGACACCAGCCTTTGTGTTCAATATGCTGAGTACGGCGCGGGTCGAGGCGGCGCAAGCCACGCGCATGGTCGGCTACATCAGCGCTGTGTACATTGCGACTGCGGTGGTTGCGTTTATAGCAGCGCGGCTGCTGCGGCGCTCGGCGCAAATGACGACGATCTACGTCATGGTTGCGATATTTGGCAATGTTGGCAACTTTGGCCTGCCAATCGTGCAGTTCGCGCTCGGGAAAAACGCGCTGGTGCCTGGCACCATTTATTTCATCGCCAACATTGTGCTGGCGTTTGTTGTGTGCGTGGCGGCGGCGAATTTCGGCAGAGGCAGTTCATTGCGAGCGATGGGCGCGGTGCTGCGCACACCGGCGCTGCTCGCGCTCGTGCCTGCGCTGGCGTGGAACTGGTCAGACGCGCCAATTCCCGCTTTTCTTGCCCGCCCGATTGATTTGCTGGCGTCGGCGCTCATCCCAACCATGCTGATCGTGCTGGGCGTGCAGCTTGCCAGTGCGGGCGTCCCGCGCCTTGATTTCGACATGGTCTTTGCGAGCCTGATTCGGCTGGTTGGCGGGGCGCTGCTCGGCTTTGCGCTGCTTGCGCCATTTGGCCTGGCCGGGCTGGAAGGCCATGTAGGCGTGTTGCAGTCCAGCATGCCCGCTGCCGTGCTTATTTCGATCATTGCGCTGGAGAACGACATCATGCCGGAATTTGTTACGGCGACGGTGCTCTTTTCAAATTTGTTGAGCGCGATAACGCTGGCAATTGTTCTGATTTTGTTGTGATCATGCCCCTCTTTTGCACAGTGCAGTCTGGTACAATGTATGTATACACGAGTGAGTGAAACAATCTTTGTCTGATTGACGAGTTCGCTGAAAGGTTCCTTTGGTCTTTATGCTTGAAGAGATTTTCTTAGTTCGCCATGCGACGCCCGACCGCAGCATTAATATTTCGTACTATGTGCCGCCCGGCCCGCCTTTGACGTCGTTTGGCCGCGCAGAAGCGCAGCAGGCGGCCCGCTGGCTGGCAGGTCGCGGCGTGGAGCATATCTTCGCCTCACCGTTCGACCGCACGACGCAAACCGCGGAGGCGCTGGTCGAACATCTTGGAGTTGACGTGACGTTTACGAAGAATATTCAGGAAGGAGCGCCGGGCGAAGGGTTGCCCAAGGTCCGCGCGCGCGTGGTCGAATTGTTGGAGCAACTCGACGATAGCTCGTTGCGCTGCGTGGCGCTGGTCACGCATGGGGCATGCGTGCTTTCTGTGTTGCAGCACACCACCAACGATCAGATCGATCTGCGCCAACATACGTACGACAATGGCAACTGCGCGCCGACAGCAGGCATCTGGCACGGCGTGCGCGGCCAGGATGGCTGGCGCTGGGAGCTGGCCTTCCGCCCGGCAGTCGCTGAGACGCCCGCGCGCGAGATGGTGCTGTAATTACATGGTAAACTCGTCAGGTGTCGCATCAATCCCTGAAGACCAAAGGGTTGGTGCAACACCTGACGGGTTTTTAGTTTCTAAATGCGCAGATTGGGCGCGCCGGGCAGCCTCCGCATGTGAGGCAATGCTCGGCGCATTTTCGTGGGTCCACAAACGTGCGGCGCGCGCCGGGTACATCACAGCGCGGCTTGTTCGCCAGGCAATGGTGAATGCATGCTTCGGTGATCAGCGCATGGAAATTACGGTAAAAATTGCACATGGCAGACTGCGCCCCGCATGCTGGCGCTGGTAAATGAAAATCTGCGATGTGCAATCCCCAATCCACATCGGGAACAGCATGCTCGATCAATTGCTGCACATCGTCATAACGCGCTTTGAGAAAATCGAAGCCGGGCAGCACATTTACGCGCGCGAACAGGCGGCGCGCGTACGCATCCACAATGAAGGTTGGGTGCCCGCCCGCGTACAGCATGATCGCGTCCGCGGTTTCGCGGCCAATCCGTGGCAGTGCCAGCAGTTCGACCCGCAGCGTGGCGCGCTCCTGCGCGAACAGCGTCGCAAGATCGCCATTGTAATGCTCCAGCAAATAGCGGCAGATCGCCTGCAAACCGGGCGCTTTCTGAGTGTGGAACGCACATGGCCGGATGCGTGCCGCGAGCGCGGCAGTATCTGCCGCCGCCAGCGCAGCCGGTGAGAGCAAGCCAGCGTCGCGCAGACGAATTATCGCCGCTTCTACCGCCTCCCAGCGCGTCTGTTGCACCAGCACTGCGCCAACCACAATTTCGAACTGCGGCGTGTCAGAGCAGATCGGCCACCAGTGCGGCTCATGGCCGAAGTGTTCATCCAGCATGTTGTAAAGGGCTATTATTCGCTCGCCGAGAATATCCATAGTGACAAGACGACGCGACGACAAGATGACAGAACACGTTTTCGCCGTGTCATCTTGTCATCTTGCCACCGTGTCAACGCTCGTAGGCTTCCTTTTCCAGCATTTCGACATTGACCGGATAGTTGCCGGTGAAGCAGCCGGTGCAGAAACCGGCCTGCGGGTTGCCTGTCGTCCGCACCAGCCCCTCCAGGCTCAGATACGCCAGGCTATCCACGCCAAGGTGATCCTGAATCTCTGGAATGCTCATGCGGTGCGCGATCAACTCGGGATAGGTCGCCATGTCCACGCCGAGAAAGCACGGATGGCTGATAGGCGGCGAACTCACGCGCATGTGAACCTCGACCGCGCCGGCGTCACGCAGCAACTGCACGATCGGGCCAGACGTGTTGCCGCGCACAATGCTGTCGTCCACCAGCACGACGCGCTTGCCCTTCAAGTTGTCTGTCAGCGGATTGAACTTGAGTTGCACGCCAAGCTGGCGCAGCCGGTCGTCTGGTTGAATAAATGTCCGCCCGATGTAGCGATTTTTGATCAAGCCTTCGCTGTACGGTATGCCGGACTGCTGGGCATAACCAATTGCGGCTGGCACGGCGCTGTCTGGCACCGGCATCACCATGTCGGCCTCGGCGGGCGCTTCTTTCGCCAGTTCGCGCCCGGCAGCCACGCGCGCGGCATGAAGCGTCGTGCCTTCCACCTGGCTGTCGGGCCGGGCAAAGTAAATGTACTCGAACAGGCACATGGCGCGTTCGGGAGCCGGCATTCTGGCGATTGTCTGCGGGCCATCCTCGCTAATCGCAAGAATCTCGCCTGGATCGACATGGCGCACGAACTCCGCGCCAATCGTCGCCAGCGCGCAGGTCTCCGAGGCCACCACCCAGCCATTGTCGCCGAGGCGGCCAAGGCACAGCGGGTGCAGACCCCACGGATCGCGCACGGCAAACAGCGCGTCGCTGGTCAGCACTGTCAGGCAGTACGCGCCCTGCGCCCGCACCATGAACACACGCAGCTTTTCTTCCCATGTGTAGCCCTCGCCGCCTGCCAGCATCTGAATAATCACTTCGCTGTCGCTGGTCGACGTCAGCCCGACGCCACGATTGAGCAATTCACGGCGCAGTTGCGCCGCGTTGGTCAGATTGCCGTTGTGGCCGACCGCCAGCGGACCGAGCGCGCTTTCGACCATGAATGGCTGCGCGTTCAGTAATTTGGAAGAACCAGTAGTTGAATAGCGGGTGTGGCCGATTGCGAGGTGTCCATGTAGCGGGCGCAGCTTTTCCTCATTAAAAACCTGCGAGACGAGGCCCATTTCTTTGTATAAATTAATCCGGCGGCCGTCGGCGACGGCGATACCCGCGCTCTCCTGCCCACGGTGCTGGAGCGCATACAGCCCAAAAAACGTCAAACGCGCCACATCGTCATCTGGCGCGTAAATACCGAAAATACCACACTCGTGCTGCGGCTTGTCCGTGTCCATGAATGACTTCTCCACGCCTTGCGCCTCGCTCGGTGAGACTTCTATAAAAATATTAACTTCTCAATGACATATTATACTGCATACGCGCCACCAATGGGAGTGATACTCGTAGCACTTGTGCAGATCTATCAGAGGCTATACGCGCGTAATCGCAGTGCCGCCCTCAGATTTACCGATCAGGTAATATGTCAGATGTAGCGTCGATTGCCAATCCGCGCTACACGCACAGCGCAACAGGTCGCGTACAGCAGCATGATCAGTCTGGTTGGCCCTCCTCCACGCCAATGATGATGCGCTTGTTGTTCGCGCCTTTGCTGCGGGTCTTTTTCAGCGCCACATGCCCAACCTCGCCGGTGTTGGCTACGTGTGTGCCGCCGTCGGCCTGTAGATCGAGGCCAACAATATTGACAGTTCGCACTTCGCTGATCCCTTCCGGCAGCAGATTGATCTTGGTGCGAATCAGATCGGGGATCTGAAATGCCTCTTCGCGCGGCAAAATCTGCACCTCAATCGGGCGCTCCGCCGCAATTTCATGGTTGACCTTTGCGACGATCTCCTGCGCCAGTTCGTTCGAGAAATTGCCAAGCTCGAAGTCGAGGCGGCCCTCGTCGGTGTCCATGTTGCCGCCAGTCACCGCCGCATGGTGGTCGCGCCAGATCACACCACACAAAATATGCAGCGCGGTGTGCGTCCGCATGAGCTTGTAGCGTCGCTCCCAATCGATCACGCCATGTACTTCATCGCCGACGGCGGGCATGCCCGCGCCTGCCAGCGTGTGCCACACATCATTGCCCTGCTTGCGCACGTTCGTTACCTGCCACGTCTGTCCGTTGGCGCTCAGCGTGCCGGTGTCATGCGGCTGGCCGCCGCTGGTCGCGTAGAAAGCGGTCTGGTCGAGCGCCACCGCATCGCCTTCAACTGCCGTGACATGCGCAGTGAATGCTTTCAGGTACGCGTCGGTATGGTACAGTAATATGGTCATGATGCACCTTTAGAAGATATCAGGAACAAAGAACAGAGAACAAACTACTTGTATTTCTTTTGTTCTTTATCCTTTGTTCTTTGCTCTACATGCTTCTATTTACGCCGTCGGCCACGGGCTGCGCCGCTGCGGAAGGCCAGCGCGACAACAATTGCAACTACTACTAAAATAATCAGGCATTCTGACCAGCCAATGGGAAAAACGAACATACTGCCTCAACTGCGAAAAGAAAAAGAGTGTGAAACGTAGTATAGCAGAACATCATGTCATTCTATGGTGCATATTCTGGGTCGCACCACAACAATCTTTGTGTTCTTTTGTCTTTGTGGTTCATTCATGTTGTCTGCTGCGCCATGCGGCGCTGATGACGCACGCCGTATACCCACAGCCCACCCAGCGCAATAAACGGCAAAAAGCATAACATGTTAGTGATCCATCCCGACCACGCCGGTGTCGCCTGCACCTCGAATCGCGTTTCGGCCTGTCCAGCCGGGCCGTCGAACGTCACGCGCACGTTCCACTGGCCCTCAGCGTCGAACGGCACAGTGGTCTGAAACAGGTTATTCTCGCCGGAGCGCTGGCGATTGGTTACGGTGCTCATTTCGTTTTGATGGCCGTCCGCCGGGCGAGTATAAATCGTCACGGTCGTTCCTTCGGGCGGCGCGGCACCGTTCACCGTCGCCTCGACAATGAACGTTCCGGTGCCAACGTCTGGATCGGCCCAGACGGTTGCTGTGTACGGGCCGACCGCCTGCTCCGGCACGACGATGAAAGGCGGGCCGCTATGCGCCTCGGCGACGGCGGGCGTGAGCAGGAAGAGCGACACGATGACAAGGTGACACGATGACAAGGTGATTAAGCGATAGATGATAGAAGATAGATGTAATCTTTCATTCCGTTGGCGCATGCCCTCGCCCGTCGCTTGCGCGACTCCCCGCTCCCAATGGGAAAGGGGCCGGGGGTGAGGGATAACGGGTGCGGTAACCTTGTGAAATAGTACAGATAGACGATAGACGATTGTGTTACACATTGCATTCCCCGCTTCTCACGTTTTGTTCACCCGCTCACCTACTCACCTGCTCACCTGCTCACCCGCTCACCCGATGGCGCGCATCTCCATCGGCTGTGCCATCAGCCAGAACGCGCATGCCGCCAGAATCAACAGCAGCACGGTCCATGGCACAAAAATCCGCCATGCGTGGCGCGGCGCATCGCGCTGGACAAGCTGCCACAGCACCAGCAGCCCGCCAAACAGCCCCAGACTGATAAAGCCGAACTCCACCGGCTGCACCATGCCGGCCGGCAACCCTGCCCCGAGCGGCCAGCGCGCCGGGCCAATCAGCGGCAGGCCGAGGTCACGGGCGGTGCTTTGCAGCACCGGCACAAGCGTCCAGAAGCCGGTCAAAAAGTGAAACGCATAATGAGAAAGCCAGATACCAAAGCCGAGCGGCACCAATGCATAGACATAACGCATTATGAATGGCAGCAGTGATTCTTGCGCGTTCGATAGCCACCGCGCCGCCCAGCCAGTTAGCCCGATGAGCACCAGCGGCTCCACAACTAATCCGACGGCAAAAATCAATCCGAGCGCCGGCGCTTCATACGGCGTGCCGAGCATGTGCATGAGCCATTGTTCCAGCGCATACACCGGGCTGACCATGCCGAACGCGTTCAGCAGCGCGCCGAAGGTAAACACCAGCACCAGCGCGGCAATGTCGGGCCGCTTCGTGAGCGCGCCGATGCCTGAACGGAAACCGCTGGCCCAGATGTCGCTGCCGGGCAGCCGCGTGGAGATGCCAATGTTGTCATACGGGCAGGCGTGCACACAATCCAGGCAGAAGGTGCAATCCATGTTGCCGACTTTGCGCGGCTGAAACAGCCACAACTCGCAACCGCGCTGCGTGGCGTTACCAGCAATACAGTCCTTGGTGCGGCAGTCGGCACATGTCTGCGGGCTGCGGATTTTCACCTCGAACGGCGAAACCAGCGAGCTCACGAAATTAAATTGGCCGATTGGGCAGACGTACTTGCAGAACGACGCGCCTTTGAACAGGCTGTCCACCACGAACGCGGCGGCAAAGTAGCCGACAATCAGCCACGCCGTCCACCATGGCGTTGCCCACAGGTCGAATAGTTCGTAGGTGAAGAAAAACAGCGCCAGCAGCGCCACCGCAACCCACTTATTACGCAAACGCTTCGGCCACATGCGGGCGGGCGTGAAGAATCTGCGTGCCATGTTGCGCGGCAGCATGAACGGGCATGCCATGCAGAATAAATTGCCGACCACCAGCAGCGCCAGCACCAACACGCCACGATAATGCACCCATGTGATCACCGTTGCGAGATTGCGCGGCGCAAGCTGCGAGCCGGTCAGTCCGTCCCACACCATCAGCGCGGCGATGGCGAGCAGCGGCAGTTGCAGCAGCGTGCGAGCGTGTCGCCAGCGCAGCAGCCGCCCGACACCTGGCAGCGCGAGCAGATCGAACGATGGTTGTGGTGCCGTTTGCTGAAGTGGAATGATACTATGTGATTTAGTGGATTTTGTGTGTTGCATCCTGCTATGGGTAAACAGCAAAGAGCAAAGAGCAAAGAACAAAGGATCATGTCATCTTGTTCCTCAGCTCCTCAGCTCCTTCTGCGCTCACGAGCGAACGTTCCCAATGCTCATCTCGCGTTCCAGTGTGCGCCCGTCCGGCAGCGCGGCATGGACGACCACAAACCAGTCGCCGCCCATGGTAAAGTGTATTTCTGCCTGGTAGCGACCGGGCGATACCTCGCGCGCCTGCGCCTGCACCGACTGCATGCCAGCGTGACTCATATCGCCTTCCAGGTTGACGTTAGCGCCTGTAATGGGCGCGCCGCTCTGCTCCGCCAGGCTGACTGTCACCGTGGCGGCACCGACAACCGGCGGCTTGGGCGCAACGTCGAGCGTCACCTGCACATCCGGCTGCTGGGACGAGCCTCGGCTGCATGCCGTAAGTAGCAGCACCAGCATAACCACGCCCCAGCGCAACCAACGTGTATTCAAGGAAACCTCACAAAAATGTGAAAGTTATCACATACAGTATACCAAAAAGGCTCGAAGCCGCGCAACTTGCAGCCGCGAGCCTTTGTATCCATCATGCCAGAACGCTTATGGCGCGCCAGCCTGCCCGCCGATATCTCCGGTGGTGGCTCGCGCCGCCAGCGGATCGACGACCTTTGCCTCGACCTGCACCGGGCCAGCCTTGGCGAACTGCAACGTGACATTGATCTTTGACCCCGGTGCAAGCGGCTGCTTGAGCTGCGGCAGAATGATCTGATAGCTCATTGGCGAGAGCGCCACGTACTGCCCGGCGCTGCCGCTGCCGCCCTGGGTCAGCAAAATGCTGTCGACTTTGCGCCATTCCTTCAGATTACCGCCATTAGTCAGTTCGACCAGCACCGGCTGTGCCGACACATCGGTCTGCGCGCCGGTGAGTTGATCGGTCTGCCCGGTGGCGTTCCAGATCGTCATGTACACCGCGCCGTTAAGCGCCTGCGACGATATATTCAACCCCTGCTGCTGTGGAAGCGTTGGAATGCCCGACACCGCGTACGCATTAAAGACCTGCATCTTTTTCGCATTGTTGATTGGCGGCGGATTCAGCAATGCTGGGCCAGGATTGGGTTGAAATGTCGTGGTGTTGCCGTTGATAGTTTCCCCACATGCTGTTAGACCCAGTGCTACCAGCGCGGCGAGAAGGCCGAGTCGAAGTCGCATACGTGCTTCCTTTCCAGCAATGGACTCTATTACTTCCGCCCATGCTACCCTGGGCGAAACGAACGATCGCATGCCCGTATTGTACCTGAAAATCGGCGCGGCGTGGCAGCGACTATTGGTCGCGCACCGTTACATTGACCTTGACCGTTCCCGCCTTCTCGAATTGCAAGGAAAGCGCCACGGTGTCGCCGGCCTTGAGGTCGTGCTTCAATCCAACCAGCATCATGTGTAGCCCTTCAGGCTTGAACTCAACCGTGCTGCCTGCCGCAACATCCACTGCTTGCACGTCTCCCATTGACATAACGCCGTTGGTGTTGGTGTTGTTGTGTAATTCCACCGTTGTTGCGGCGTCGCTGGCCGCCTTGAGCAGCCGGTCGGCGCTGCTGCCGGTATTGCGGATGGTCATGTACGCTGCGCTGCTGAAGCCGCTCATGTCCATGCCGTTCGCATTGCCAGCGTCCATCGCACCCATGCCTTCCATCGGGCGCACCCAGGCACCGCTGATCTCGATCGTGCCGTCCGCGCTGCTCGTCGCGGTGGATGCAGCTGTTGCGCCGCACCCCGCGAGCGCACCCACGAACAACAATGCCATGATCGTGCGATAGATCATCACGCTGCCCCCTGCGCGAACAATTGGCGCGTGTCGCTCACCATGTCGTCCACTGTCATGTCGGGCCTGAAGAGGACTTTCATCTTGCCAGCAGGATCGACCGTGTAGATCAGGCCGGTATGATTTACGGTGTATTTCAGTGCTGAGTTCGGCATATCCTGCTTTTCAACATACACGCCATAGGCTTTATACACTTTCTGAAGCTCTTCCTGCGTGCCGGTCAGCCCAACGAACGCCGTGTTGAAGCCTTTGACGTACTTTTGCATGCGCTCCGGCGTGTCGCGCTCCGGATCGACGGTGACAAATGCTACCTCAAAGTTATCGGCATCGCCACCGAGTTGCTTGCTGACTTTCGAAAGATCGGACAGCGTCGTCGGACACACGTCCGGGCAGTAGGTGTAGCCGAAGAACAGCGCCACGACCTTGCCGCGCTGCTGGCTGAGCGTCCACGGCTGCCCATCGCTGGTCGTCAGCGTGAAGTCGGGCGCGGTGGCGGGCGGATTGACGGCCCCGCCCTTCCATTCATACGGCCCGCCGCACGCGCTGAGCATGATCCCAAGCGCGCACAACAGCGCCACTAGCCATGTTGCTCGCAGTTGATATTTCATCTTTTTTCCTTATCAATGATATTTAATGGCTTGATAAGCGCGCATATCATCGTGAGGCATTCGTGTATTGTACACGCCTTTACCTGATTTATGCATCCCGTCCAACGTGGATTTCAAATGTGTGTCGCACATCCTCGAATCCGGCGCGCCGCAGAATGACCTCAATCTGCCAGCGCCCATCCATGGAAATGTAGGCACCCTGCGCAACATACCCATGTCCATCAACAGGCGCGGCGACCGCCTCCAACGTTCCCATGTTCATGTCGAGCGAGCTAAACCGCAGCAGCATCTTTGTCGCCGCGTCGGTCGCGTTCGGACGCGGATCATGCACCGCAACCGCGAATGCATTGCTGCCGACATGCGCGGGTGTAATCCGTAATGTGAGGTCAACGCCATCAATATTGGCCGTTTCGGTTGTGCCTTGCCGCTCGTGCTCGGCCCATGCCGCTTTGCTTGGCGCGACACTGGTCATGACTCCGACCGCCAGCAGCACGAGCGCGCCGAGAGCGATTTCCAGCCGCACGGTGCGCCCAATCGCACGCGACCAGCGACTGCTTGCCGTGCGCAGGCGTGGCGAAAGTGCCAATAGATTTACCGCGCCAAGGAGCACCAACACGCAGAACAGCGCGAGTTTGATCAGCAGCGCGCGCCCGTACGTCGTCGCGGGCAGCAGGCTGAGTTGATTGATATTCTGCACATAACTGTACAGGCCGGTCAGCGTCAGTACGACAATGCATGCAATCGCCAGCCGCGAGAAGCGCGGAACCAGCGACGCGAGTGACACTGCTTGCTCAGGGTGCCGCCGCGCCGCGCGGATGGCGAGCACAAGCGGCACCAACCCGCCCAACCAGACGACCATGGCCGCAAGGTGCAACCAGTCGAGCGCGACGGCCAGCGCGGTGTTTTGCTCGGCTGCCGCGCTGTGCGAACCCAAACTCCACGTAAGCAGCAGCGCGCCGCCAAGCAGCAGCGCAAGCCACCAATGCCAGTTCATTCCTTTGCCGAGCGGTGGCATGCGCCACGCGATCAGCATGAGCAAGAGTGTCAACACGACCCGCGCCAGCACCAGTTGCCCGGTGCGGTCGCTGAGCAACTGGACAACGGGCGCGCCGAGCGCCTGCGCCAGCGAAACACCCGCCGCCGTCGCCGCCTGCGCGATCAGCAGAAGCAGGCTCGTTACGAGCACGCCCGCGCCGCCGAACAGCACGAGACGCCGCATGGCACTGGCGGTCGTTTGGTCGGCCTCGCGCCCGCCGTTGTGCGCGGCGTAATCTGTGGCGCGGTTCGCCCTCACCGCCGGACGCCACACCAGCACGCCAAACGGCAGGCTGCCAAGCATCATCGCCACAGCGATAAGCGTCAGCCAGCGCGCTGTGCTTTCAAGTGGCGGCGGTGGCATAGTCGCCGCGTCCGGCGCATCCGCAGCAGGCAGGAGCGATACCGCGCTGCTCGCTACGCCGACGCCAAACGGCAGATTGCCTTCGGTGACATGGCCGTCCACAGCCGAGCGCACCCGCCAGAGCGCGGTGTAGCTGTCGTTCGGCAAATCCGAAAGCGCAAGGCGCAGCACTTTCGGCGCGGCCCTGTCGATCACGCCCGGCCCCGGCGCGACGACCTGCCCTTCGCTGCCGAGTAACTGCACGCGCGAGAAGCCGGGATCCAGATCTTCGCTGAACTCCAGTTGTATCTCTTTTGGCGCGGTTTGCAGCAGCGCGCCAGCCGGCGGCTCGGATTGGACAATGTTGGCGTGGGCCTCGGCATGCCCGCCGAACAGGAGTAGCATCAGAACAAGGCTACCCAGAATGATACTGTAGCGACTTTTCATGATCATTTTGTGGGAAGCGACGTCGGCGTCACTCCCCGATTGTTGTTATACAACGCTTTTTGTCGATGTTGATGATTGAACGGCGGCGCGGCGCGCGCGCAAGCCGATCGCGCCAGCCACAATGCCAATAATGCCGAGTACCGCGCCCACAATGCCGATAATCAGCGCCGTCTGCGCGGTTTGCGCGGCAGCAGCGGCCTGTGCCTGGAGGTCGGCAGCGCTGACCTCGGCTTCAGGAAATGCAACCGCGCTCTTGGCTTCAACCGAGCCGAACGTTGTTGGGCTGCTGGTCATGGAAACATCGACCGGCGTATCCTGAATCGTGCCGAAGATGCGCCATGTGTAGTCGCCCTCTTTGGTTGGCAGGATATACGCCGTGTAGGCACCGTCCTGGCCGAACTGCGGCGTGATCGTCAACTCCTTCTTCGAGCCGCCGAAGATGATCTCAGCCTTCAACGTATCCTCAAGGCCGTTGATCTTCTCGCCGGTCTGCTTGTTGGTGACGAACAGATCAAGCCCGTTTGGCTCGCCCTGGTAGGCTGGTTCGTTATGAAAACCAATGACCAGTTCATAATTGCCAACCTCGGTATGGCCGTGGGCAGATGCAACTCCCGCAGTCATGGCGCTAACTATCAGAACGAGCAGCAGCGAAACGCTCACTTGTCGAAACCGATGCTTCATCATAGATGTTCTCCTCAGGCGCTATGCGTGCGTAGTTACACATAGCTACAATCGCAGCTTATGCGGCGTAGCTCTATCTCGTACTACGAGATGAGAGCGGAAAGTTTATTCAAAAAGCGGACTGAGTAGTTTGCAGCATGCGCGTGCAAACAATGATCATATGCGTAGCGTTCACATGCTGAGGCGCGGTGAATGAAGGTGGCTGCTACGCTGGAATATGGCGTAGTGATGCAGTTGGCGGCCTGAGGGGTGGCCGAAGGAAGCGCTGCGGTGGAGTGTGCGTTTGTGCTGCACCACCGCGCAGCACCACGCAGACCACGAACACCAGCACCATGGCGACAAGCGCCATTTCATGGAACGCCTGTGGCTGCGGTACATACGTCGCAGGCGCGGATGGATCGGCCATCGGGCTGTGGATGTGCGATGGCGTGCTTGCACTATTTGAAGTTGCCATGCCATGATCGTGTTCGTGAGGCATGGACATGGCGTTCGCAGGCTGGTGTGGCATGCGCATAACATCAGTGGACGGTTGCGTTGCAAAGCTGCACAGGTAGGTCGCGCCGCTGCCGATGGTTTGTGCGGAAGCAGCATGCTGCGCGTGCTGCATGGACGACATTAAAAAATTACAGTGAATAATGCACAACAGCGGCTCCAGCACGCCAAGCGACAGCAGCACCAGCACGCCCACGACAGCAGATACGCGCCGGAGCCGCTGTGCTTGCTTCCGAATATGGCGAATGCTAGCCCCCATGAACAACTGTGCTTTTCTTCACAAATTTCACTGCATGAACTGTACTCGGATCGCGCGCCGCTGTCAAGGATAGACCAATAACTTTCTGCATTATACACTGGCCCGCGCATCGCTTGCAGCGGCAACCGTGCCGAGCAGCGCCGGATCAATGTTGCCGCCGCTGATGATCACGCCGACGCGCCGCGCGTCATCTGGCAGGCGGTTCGCCATGACCGCCGCGAGCGTCGCCGCGCCGCTCGGCTCAATGACGAGCTTGAGCCGCAGCAGCGCAAATCGTACCGCATCGAGAATCGCTTCATCCGACACCAGCAGCACGTCCTCGACCTCCTGCTGCACCACCGGAAAGGTCAGCGCGCCCGGCTTAGTAATGCGCAACCCGTCGGCCACGGTCGGCGGCGGCGGGATGCTGACTCGCTCCCCGGCACGCAGCGAACGGCGCGTATCATCGGCGCTGTCTGGCTCTACGCCAAACACGCGCGCCTGCGGCTGCACGCCATGAATTGCGATTGCGCTGCCGGAGATCAGGCCGCCGCCGCCGACTGGAATCAGCACAGCATCGAGATTGGAAACCTCTTCGGCCAGCTCCAGCCCGGCGGTACCCGCGCCCGCCATGATCTGCGGATGATCGTAGGGCGGCACCAGCGTCATGCCGCGCTCGTCGGCAATACGCCGCGCAAACGCCTCGCGATCATCTTTGAGCCGGTCGTAGAAAATAACCTCTGCGCCGTAGCCGCGCGTGGCCGCGACCTTCACCGCCGGCGCGTCGTTCGGCATGCAGATCACGGCTGGCGCGCCGAGCAACTGCGCCGCCAGCGCCACGCCCTGGGCATGGTTGCCGGACGAAAACGCCAGCACGCCGCGCTGCCGGGCATCTTCTGGCAGTTGGCTGATCGTGTTGTATGCGCCGCGAAACTTGAACGCGCCGCCGCGCTGCAAGTTCTCGCATTTTAAAAAGACGCTGCGCCCCGTCATGCCGTCGAGCGTGCGGGACGTTACGACGGGCGTGTGGTGCGCCACGCCACGCAGCCGCTCACGGGCGGCGAGAATATCATCGAAGGTTATCGTCATGTTCAATCCATGCTTTTTCAGAATGCGTGTCTGGCGCGTATTGTACTATCGATGTGCGAAACCATTGTGATACAAGGCGCAGCACGATTATTTTACCACGTTGCCATACGCCGCGAACACGCTTTCCGCTGCTGCGTTGCCGCCGCAGATCAGCGCCACCGGATAGCGAGCGTCGCCAATGCTGGCCGCGCCCGTCTGTAACGCCGCAATTACCGCCGCCCCTGCTGGCTCCACAAGTTGGTTGCACTCCGTCCACAGCCAGCGCATGGCCGCGACCATGGCGCGGTCGTCAACGAGCACAATGTCGTCAACGTAGCGCTGTGTCAGTGTCAGCGTCCGCTCCGAGACAGCGCGCGGCGATAATGTGTCGGCAACCGTGCGCACCTGCGGCAAGGGATCGAGATGACCGGAGCGCACGCTGCGCAGCATAGACGCCGCGCCAGTCGGTTCCACGCCGATGATCCGCACGTTGGGCCGCCGCTGCTTGATCGCCGCCGCCATGCCCGCGATCAGGCCGCCGCCGCCAATCGCGATCAGCACATAATCCATCTCCGGCACGTCGTCCAGCAGTTCCAGGCCCAGCGTGCCTTGTCCGGCCAGCGTGCGCTCGGCGTCGAATGGATGTACGTAGACTTGCCCGGCTTTTTCCGCATCGGCCACCGCCAGGGCATGCGCGTCGTCCCAGGCTGTGCCATGCTGCACAAGTTTGGCGTTCCAGCGGGCGATCCGCGCCACCCGGTCGGCGGAGGCGGTGGCAGGCAGGTAGATTGTTGCCGGAATGCCGAGCCGCTGCGCGCCGTAGGCCAGCGCAACACCATGGTTGCCGCCCGACGCCGCGACCACGCCGCGCGCGCGTTGTTCATCGCTGAGTTGCAGCAGCGTGTTGAACACGCCGCGCGCCTTGAACGAGCCGCTGACTTGCAGGTTTTCGAGCTTCAGGATCAGCTGCGGCGGCAGGTCGCCCTGCATAGAAGGCGGCGGCAGCAGTGGCGTGTGCCGCACGTAGGGCGCGATGCGCTGGCGGGCGGATTCGATGATTGAGACTGGGAGATCATAACTCATGCGTTGTTCCTCATCACCACACAAACACAAAGAGCACAAAGGCAATAATGATATTTTATACCTTCGTGTCCTTTATGTCTGTGTGGTTTAAAATTATGACAGCGCAACGGCGGGCATGGACGGCACCGCGCGCCGAACGCGCAGCGAAAGCAGCCCGGCAGCAACGGCAATGCCGCCCGCCGCGAGAAAGGCCAGCGTGTAGCTGCCCCATCCGTCGCGTACCACGCCGCCCAGCCAGGCCGCCAGCGCCGCGCCAACCTGGTGCGCGCAGAACACCCAGCCGAACACTACGCCGACATTGTGCCGCCCGAATTTGTCGGCCACCAGCGCGGTCGTCGGCGGAACCGTGGCAATATAATCGAGCCCGAACAGCACGGCAAACGCCGTCAAGCCCCATGGCGTGCTGACGAACGGCAGCAGCAGCAGCGACACGCCGCGAAATCCGTAGTAGGTGCAGAGCAGCTTGCGCGGATCATAGCGGTCGGTCAGCCAGCCGGACACAATCGTGCCGACGAAATTGAACGAACCCATGAGTGCCAGCGTGCCCGCCGCGACGCTGGGAGCGATACCGCAGTCGGCAGCGTAGGGAATAAAGTGCGTGCCAATCAGCCCATTCGAGGTTGCGCCGCAGATGAAAAACGTCCCGGCCAGCAGCCAAAACTCCGGTGTCCGTAGCGCGGTACGCATGATGCCGCTGTTCGCTTGGATCGCAGGCGAGTCGTGCGGCTCATCATCAGCGCCGTAGGCCCGCAGCCCGATGCTCGCCGGATCGTTGCGCATGAAGACAAGGATCGGCAGCACCAGCGCCAGCGTTGTGCCACCCAGCACAAGCGCGCCATTGCGCCAGCCAATTATTCCTACCAGGCTAACCAGCAGCGGCACAAAAAGCAGTTGCCCGGCAGATGTCGCCGCGCCAAAGATACCGACTACCAGCCCGCGCCGCGCCACGAACCAGCGGTTAGCCACCGCCGCGCCCAGCACTGTCGACGCAACGCCGGTGCCTAACCCGCTGAGCAGGCCCCAAAACAGATCAAGCTCGACAATGCTTTGCATGCGCGCGCTCATCGCCATGCTTAGTGTGATGAGCACCATTCCGCCTGCCATGAGCCAGCGCGTGCCGAACCGATTCATAATCGCGCCGGAAAGCGGCCCGGCCAGGCCGAACATGATCAGCCCGATCGACACGGCGAACGACACCGTGGCGCGGCTCCAACCCATGCCGAACGTCATGGGCAGCAGAAACACGCCCGGTGCTGAGCGCACGCCCGCCGCCACCAATAGTGCCAGCGCGGTGACGGCGACGACGATCCAGCCGTAGTAAAAACGGTTGTTCAGCGAACGAATCATACATGTGTCCTTGCGCAAAGAATAAGAGCAGAGAACAAAGAACAACGAATCTAGAACCTGGAACCGGCGATAGCAAGTTCCTTCATTTCTCAGTTCTTTGTCCTCACCACTTCAAGCACATCGCGCAGCATGGCCGCCGCAGTCGGCTGCGGGCCGCGCTCCAGCGATGTTGCGCTCAGGCGGCCAGCAATGTCGGTGTGAAATACCAGCCCCATCTCGTCGCGGCTCATGCGCGCCAGTGGGTGATCAAGCGGCAGCGCCGTGGGGCGGACACTGAGGCGATAGCGCGCGCCGTCTGGCTCGGCCAGACACAACAAAACGACACGTTCGCCGCGCTGCGATGCGGCATGAAGATCGTCGGCGCTCAGCCTGGTGATGCCTTCCACAGCGACATCTTGTAGCGTCGTCGGCTGGCGTAACACCGCGTTGGCAAAGATCACCAGCTTGTTGGCCGCGTCCCAGCCTTCCACGTCGAGCGTCGGATCGGTTTCGGCCAGCCCGCGCTGCTGCGCGTCGGCCAGCCCTTCGTCGTAGCTCGCGCCGCTTTCCATCGCGCCCAGGATGATCTGCGTTGTGCCGTTGAACACCGCTTCCAGTCGTTCGATCCGGCTGCCGCGCAGATCGCGCCAGCCCATGTTAATCGTGGGCATGAAGCCGCCGACGCATGCCGAAAAGCGCAGACAAGGAGCGGGGGAGCGGGGGAGAGATGGAGCAGTCTCATGACTTAGTTCCTTGTCTCCTTGTCTCCTTGTCTTCTTGTCTCCGGCAAGATCGCTCAGTTGCGCCAATTCCTGATACGCCAGCACCAGCGGCGCTTTGTTCGCCAGCACAGCATGCACGCCGCGCTCCAGCGCCGCACGAATGGTGTCAAGCCCCGGCTGCCCGGTTTGCAAATTCACTGGCGTGGCTTCCAGCAGCACATCGGCCTCGACAGTTTTGACAAGCTCCAGCCCGCTCATGCCAGCCCGCCCAACACTCGGCAGCGTGGCGACACTGGCGCGCCGCTGCTTGGCGTCGATCAATGCTGCGATGTCAAGCCCAGAATCATTGATTGCCGCGCCGCCCGAATCCGCCGCGCCGACGACTATGAACGCTACGCCGTAGCGCTCGCGGAGCAGTGTTTCCTGCGATTGCAGAATGCCGAGAAAGCTGCGGCCCACATTGCCGAGGCCGGAAAGCAGGAGGCGGTGAGTTGAAATAGTCATATCATCAGTTCCTAATCAACAGGATTTACGTAGTCGCCTCGTTGACCAACATCGTCATGGTGAGCAACGCGAACCATCTCGCTGCAGAACGCATAGATTCTTCACTTCGTTCAGAATGACAGAGCTATCGTAGCCCACTATGTACGTCCACTATTAATCGAGCAAAGCGCAAACGGCATAGGCGTAAATCACAACTTGTAAATCGTAAATCAGCCTGCAAGCTGACCATAATACAGCACAGTATCGTACTCGAAAACCACCATGCCATCGACCGCGTGCCGATCGAAGATGCGCTGAAGCTCCGCCATCATCGGCACGTGGCGCGGATGGCCTGGTTCCGGCGTGTATGAGGAGGACAGCAGCCGACCGCGCAGCCCATCGTAATCAAAGCGCTGCTGATTTTCGAACGTTTGCATGAACATGGGATTGGGCGCGAAAAAGGCGCGGATAAGCTCGGCGTCGAAGTTGGTGTGATTGGACGCCTCGTAATCCGTGCCGTAGGTGCGGAGCAGTTGCTCGTAGTCGCGCAGAAACGGCGTCGCGTTGGAGTGCCGCTCGTTCCAGATTAGTGCGATCCAGCCGCCCGGCTTCAGAATGCGGGCGAACTCTTGCCGCGCCCTGTCCGGATCGAACCAGTGGAATGCCTGCCCGGCAGTGATGAAATCGACACTTTGGGCGGGCAGCGTAGTCGCCTCGGCGGTGCTGTTCACGCTGTGGAAGCGCGGGAAGTGTTGAAGCAGTTGCTCGCCAGCCGCGCGCATGGCCTGGTTTGGCTCGATGCCATACACCGTGTTGCCGTTTTGGAGCAGCAGTTCGGCGAAGATGCCGGTGCCAGAACC
>DASTWM010000223.1:0-2793 GCA_035765855.1 Roseiflexaceae bacterium | reverse complement strand
GAGCCGATGTCGCCAACGCGCAGGCCGTAGCGCGCAGCAAGCACGCGGAAGCCCGGCACGGTGAAGTAGTGCATTTCCGACAATTTCTGCCGGTCGCGGAAGTCGCCCGCTTTGCGCCGTCCACGCCATGCGATGATCGCCTCGGCCAGCGGGCGCGGCAGCCAATTCAGAAATGGCATGTGGTAGTGCGGGTCGCGGAAGGCGTAGCGGTTGATCACCGTGACCAGCGCGCGCCCGCCGGGTCGCAGCACGCGCGCCAGTTCGCGCACCAACTGCTCCGGGTCTTGCACATGCTCGACCACATCCCAGCAGATCACCAGATCAAAGCTCCCGTCAGTGAACGGCAGCGCCTCGCCCGCGCCGTTGATCACCGGCAGCGCAAGATCGTAGCGCGCCGCCCGCAGCCGCACGATGTCGCAGTAGGCGCGGTTATATTCGAACGCGAGCGGCACCGCGCCGTCCAGCGCCAACGCGACGCTGGTGCCGCCCATGCCGCTGCCAAGGTCGAGCACGCGCCGCCCGCGCAATTCGCCGCCGTAGCGCTCGATCATGCGCAATCGCGCCCGCTGGTAGCGCTCCTGCCAGATGCGGCCTTCCCGCCAGCGCTCGAAGTCGGGCCGCCATGTCATGTGCGCCAGCCAGTGGTCGATCCGCCGCTCAAGCTCGGCCTCAAGCGCCGGATTGGAAATTGCAGATTGCAGATTGTAGATTGTAGATTGTTCCAAGCGCAAGACTCCTCATCGTCACCCGTTCACCGTGTCATCTTGTCACCCGCTCACCGACTCACTCGCTCACGACAGGCGGTAGCGCTCGCGCAGATCCGGCGGGCCAAAGGCGACCAGATGATCTTGATCGTCCTTGCCATCAAGCGAGACGTACACCGCGCCGTCCAGACCAACCAGCGGCGCGGCCCCAATCTTGTCATGGAACTCGAAGGTGTTGACCGTCGCGCCGTCGGGCGTCACCGCGTACAAATTGCCGCTGTCCGCGCCCACAAAGATGCGCCCATTCGGACCAATAACCGGCGCAGTCGGGCGGCCCTTGCCCAGCGGCTTGCTCCATGCCTGCGCGCCATCCGCGCTCACGGCATGCAGCGTGCCGTCAGCCAGCGCCACGAACAGCAGGCCATCGCTGGCGCGCGCGACGCCGGTGGCCTGCTGCTGACCGAGTTCCACCCGCCAGCGCTGCGAGCCATCGCCGTTCAGCGCGACCAGCGCGCCGCCGTCGGTCGCCGCGTAGACTACGCCGCCGCGCACCGTTGGCGCGGTGCGCACCCAGCCACCGGCATTGTAGCGCCAGCGTACCGATCCATCCGGCGCAACCGCGAACAGCGTGCCTTCAGTCGTGCCAATGTACACCGTTCCGTCCTCGCCAAGCGCGGGCGCGCCGGGAATCCCGCCACCAAGCGCGGTGCTCCACAACTGGCTGCCGTCCCTGGTCGAAAACGCCGCTAACTGCTCACCGCCAGTGCCAGCGTACAGCGTTTGCCCGTCGGCGCTAACCAGCAGCGGCGTTGCAGCCGCGCCCTTGATCAGCGCGCTCCAGCGTAGCTCACCACCCGCTGTTGAGGACACCAGCACGCCGTCGCTGGCGGCCATGTAAATATTGCCCTGCGGGTCGAACGCTATGCCGCGCACTTGGTGGCTGGAAATACGCTCGTTGCGCCGGAATGCGCCAGTCGCGTCAATCCCGTTGACGAAGCCGCGCCCATTGCCGCCGTAAATCGCGCCATCCGGCGCCAGCACAAGCTGGTTCGTCGCCGGGAAACCCTGCTCCCACAGCATGGTGAGGCCGGTATCGGGGAAAGTTACATCGCGGGTGCGCGCGACCTTCTGTTTGGCAAAATAACTGCTCAACGCACCATAAGCCGGGCGCGGGCTGCCGTCGGCGTTCAAGAGATCGTATGACGGCGTAGCGGACGCGCCGCCCAGATCGCGCACGAAGATACCGCTGATCCAGGGATAAAATGTTTCGGAGCGGTCGAACACGCCTTGCAAATACGTACTCTGCTGTGCAGGATCCACCGCCTGATCACCGGCCGTCTGGTAGCCAATCGCGGTGATCCACAGGTGCTTGTTACCTTCGCCGTCGGCGGTCATTTCGTCGCGCAGCAGCGTGACATGGCCATAATACTTGACGGACTCATTCTGCTGGCCGAACTTCCAGCCGGTGTTCGCCGGCATGCCGCTCGTGTTGATCTGCGTGGCGAGAATATCGTACGCTTTACGCGCCGCGCCGTTCTGATACTTCAGCATGCCACGATAAAATGTCAGATCGTCCATCGCCACTTTCGGATCGCGCTCGACCGTTGGGAATAATGCGCCATTCAGCACCAACGCGCAACGATCCACCGCTTTGATCGCGTCGGAGCCAGCCTTGAGCAGCGCGGCGTACACCGCTGGATCGGCCACCGTGCCGCCGTTGACCGCGGCGGTGTTCGGCGCGTCCCAGATTTCAAACGCGCTGATCTGGCCCGGCGCGTGGCGCGCCAGCGCGTCCATGAACACGCCGAACGGCTCGGGTTGGTCCGGCATGCCGCCGGTCGGGTTGGCCCATGTCGGCGCGCCGGTCACCACCAGCAGGATTCGCAAGCCACGCGCACGCGCACCCTCAATCAAAGCATCGAGCGAATCCCACGTATACGCGCCTTTTTGCGGCTCCATGTCGCTCCAATGTAACGTCGCCCGCACCCAGCCAGCGTTCATGTTTTTGGCCGCATCGAGCAACTGGTCGAGCCCCCGCGCGCCCGGCACGATGTTCACGCCAAAGCGCATGTCGGGCAGCCGCCCGTTA
>DASTWM010000222.1:0-6458 GCA_035765855.1 Roseiflexaceae bacterium | reverse complement strand
CCCGGGCCTTATTCCGGCGATGCAGGATTACACCATAGCCCGTCAAGCAGTGTATCTACCAGTTCGTCGGCCATCACACGCGGCGGCGGCGTGGTGTACTGCGCCTCGATCGGGAAGCTCAGCCAGTCCAGCATCGCCAGCAGCGAACCGGCAAGCATCATGGCGTTGACGCCGCGAATCTCGCCACGTTCCTGCGCCCCGCGAAAGACCTGCGCGATCGGCAGAATAAGCGACTGGTGCGCGCTGTCAAGCAAGCGCTGACCGTCATCGGGCGGTAGCGCCGCGCGATCAAGCCGCAGCAGACGCAGCAGATCCACCGGCGGCTGTGAGACCAGCCAATGAACGATCGCGTGCAATTGGTCGCGCAGGGAAGGCCCGGCGGTGCGAATCGCCGCCTCCAGGCCAGCGCGGTGACGCGCCAGATTACGATCGAGCACATCCAGGAACAACTGATCTTTCCCCTGCGGGACGTGATAATACAGCGTCGCCTGGCGCACCCCTAAGTCCTCGGCGATGTCGCGCATCGAAACACCCGCGTAGCCGCGTGCCAGAAACAGGCGTTCGGCTGCGTTCAGCACACGCTCGCGTGCATCACTGCTCAATGGCTCAGGCATCAGTTCGCATTCCAGTCGCCCACAAAGGAGCGCTCATGGCGTGTCAGAGTGTTCCCCGCACAAACGCTTGCCCGATCGCGAACGTCATCAGCGCAAACACGAACGCGCCTGCGGTTACGGTGATCATGGCCCAGCCCTGTTTCCGCGTATCGCGCAGTGGAAACCAGTAGAGCATAAAGAAGAACAGCAGCGGTGCCAGACCGCCCAGATAATGGATGTAGAGCTGCAACACTCCGGCACCCTGATCGAGCAGCTTGATGCCAATCAACGCCTGAGCCATCAGTATGACCTGGGCCGCGATAAGCACAGCGTTGGCCCAGCGGGTTCGCGCGATTCTGCGCCTTGCATGCCAGATAGACACAATCGTGGCCGCCAGAGTTGCCACAAGCACGAGCATGCCGACAGTTATGTGAACCGATGCCGAGATCATGATACGATCAATCATATGGGTCACTCCTTTCCACATTAGTGTTCGATTGAGCCGACTTCCGGGCCGCGGCGGCGATACGGGCCATCACGTCATCCAGCCAGTGCAGTTCAGCCTCTAAATGCACAATTCGGTGTTCAACCACGAGTTGGATCGATCCTTCATGCTGGGGAACCGCGCGCGCAGCCGCGAGATCGGCTAGCAGTGCCGTGTGGCGCTGGTGTAGCAGGACCAACACCTCGTGCGGCGGGAGGGCATCGGCAAAGGCGAGACCTACATCACCGGCGAAGCGGGTCATGCTGTAGCCACCGAGATTATCGCGGAGAAGGCGTTGAAACTGCTGTTCACCCTCAGCCGTGATCTGATAGACCCGCCGCGGTGGGCGGTTGCCATCGCGCTCCTCAGCCTGGCTGATCCAGCCGCGCCTGGCCATCTTCTCCAGCAGAAAATACGCAGTTGGCTTCTTCAAATCCGTACAGGTCGCAAGGTCACGCTCAATGAATTCATGCAACTGGTAGCCATACATGCGCGCCTGGCGGAGCAACCCAAGAAGTAATAACTCACGCTCCATGCTCATCTTTCCTGAATAGTCAATATTGACTATTCAGTAGTATATATTGCGTTTCATAGTTTGTCAAGGGCGGCCTGCGCTCTATGTAGAGACCGTGTAAAAACGGGGCTGCCGAAGCTCAGGATCGAAGGCTTCGAGGAATAGCTCATAACAATACCAGGCGGCGCGGTTCTCGGCGAAGGTTGTGAAGCATGTGATATGATAGTGGACACTGTCAGCCCACTCCACTACCTCCAGCAGACTCAACGTGCGGGGACGCGACTGCAACCCATACTTCTGCGTCATTGTGGGATCCGCGAAAAGATGCCGCGCGCTTTTGTTACGCTGTCGCGCTCCATGCGTACCTGCTCGTTCTCACGTCGCAGCCGGGCAAGTTTGGCGCTTGCGGTTGAAGCATCAGTTGGCGGCGTAGAAGCTGAATGAGCGGCGCGTAGCCAACGGTGGAGAGTGTTCAACCAATCCCTCAGCCGTAAAACTCGCCGAATCCACCATGTGATTGGGTTTGTCGCTTTACGTTGAATGCCGCAGCCTTCCCTTTGCCTCCTGCTTGTTTCGGGCAGAGGATACCATCCATCTTGATAAACTCTCCTAAATCGCCTGAAAATGCCTAAAATAACATTTTAGTAATGTGGTGAATTTTTACCAAGCCTTAACTTGATCTTCATCTCATCTGCTGTTATACTGTTAGGCATGCTTTCCGCAACAAATAGTCATTGGTAGCAACTGCGTCTAACAGCACCACAAGGCGCTCTTTCCACTAACCTACCGACTATTCTACGATATCCATACCATGGAGATTCGTAGTCATGTTTATTCCTACAACCATATCTATCCCTAGCAACGAGTAAAGCCAGCAACATTCTGTAATACTCTACAATATCAAAGAAACAAAGTAACTGCACAGATACGGCAGGAAATCGATGGCGACCTGACGATACATCAAAGGCTTGGAAAGCTAAGGCGTTTGGGGCGCTGGTTAGCTTACTTGCGTTAAGGTCACCATTCGAAGCTATCTGCACGGACGGTGGAGAACGTTTACGATCTTTTCATGCCGTGAGAGGCAAACCATGCGACCGAGATAATAAAGAGTGAAGGACATTTGGGGTGTCCTTCACTCAGCACCGCACACAAACCATAACCGAAGCTACCAGCAAGGGTTTGATTCACGTTTACGGCTTACCCCTATTATACCACATCTCCAGAGCCGTAATCAAATCCCAATTCCATGGTGTGTACATTTTGCAGTGTCCGCGCATTGATGCGTCGGAACGGTGCAGAATGCCGTGTCGGATGGCGTATACCGATACATTTCATGCATTGAGAAGCATGTCAGGAAGCGCTGTCGTACGCGATAAGTCCGAACATCTCTTTGTAGAGTAAGCACATGCTTTGCGGCGATGGTGTGAAATGGCGAAGTCGCACAAGTTTGTGATCATTCTTTCCGAGAGCGAACAACAGCAATTGTGCTCACTGATATGCTCTGGAGGCATACCAAGGCGCATGGTTGACCGCGCATGCATCATTCTATGGGCGCATCGAGGTGTCACCATTGACGAGAGCGCCCGGAGGCTTTGCTGCCATCGGAAAACTGTGATGACGTGGCGCGCGCGTTTTCTCCAGCACCGTGTATATGGGATTCCAGCTTGTCTTTACGATCAGGTACAGCGGAAACATCGGAAAATCTCCGGGACGGCTTGACGCGCATGAGGCAACATGAGGTTGAATATGATGCCAGAAGGAACTACCACCAGCCTTCCACACGCAACGACGCCAGCACAACTTTCTTGCAGTATCGGGATTATGGCTTACAACGAGGAAGCAAATATTGCACATCTGCTGAAGGCGCTGCTCGCCCAACAAACCGCGCATTGTGAAATCAAAGAGATTATTGTCCTGGCGAGCGGTTGTAACGACAATACCGAGAGCATCGTTCGTTCATTCTGCCATCAGCATCCGCATATCAAGTTGATTGTGCAGCCACGGCGTGAAGGCAAGGCCTCGGCCATCAACCTGTTCTTATTGCATGCGCGCTCGGACATTCTGGTGCTGGAAAGCGCTGATACGCTTCCAGATCCAACCACTATTGATCAACTCGTCGAGCCGTTTGTCGATCCAGAGATTGGCATGACCGGCGGGCATCCAGTGCCGGTGAACGATCCGCACACCTTTATGGGTTTCGTCGTGCATCTGCTCTGGAACCTTCATCATGAAATTGCTTCGCATCATCCGAAACTCGGTGAATTGACGGCGTTCCGGCGGGTCTTCTACCGCATACCACAAAACTCGGCGGTAGATGAAGCCAACATGGAGCCGCTGATCACCGGTCAGGGCTATCGTCTCTGCTATGTATCAGATGCGGTTGTGCGCAATCGGGGTGCCGAAACAGTGAAGGATTTTCTTAAGCAGCGCCGCCGTATCCATGCCGGGCATCTCCAGATACGCCACAAACAGGGCTACACCGTCGCCACGATGAGCAGTTCGCGCATTCTGGGCGCGATTGCGCGGACCTGGCGCTGGGATTGGCGCTATATCGTCTGGTTGCCTGCCGCGATCAGCCTTGAAATGTATGGCCGTCTGCTTGGTTGGATCGACTATTCATTCAAGCGGCGCGACCACGCGATTTGGGATATCGCCGTGACAACCAAAGGGAGCATCGAATGATTGAAATTCTATCCAAAATTCCACGCTTCATGGCCTACCGGCGCTTTGGATGGCCAAAGATGCTGCCGATCAACCTGACATTGAGCCCTTCGCCGCGCTGCAATTCGCGCTGCCTGACGTGCAACATCTGGATGAAGCGCGAGGACGAACTGACGCTTGAGGAATGGGACAAGGTATTTCAGAGTCTCGGTCATGCGCCGTTCTGGTTCACCGTCAGCGGCGGCGAGCCGTTCATGAACAAGGAAATTGTCGAGCTTTGCCAATCATTTTATCGCCATTGTCGGCCAGGCATCATCAACATTCCGACCAACAGCCTGCTGGCACATCGGATTCCGCAAAAGGTCGAAGGAATCTGCCAGAGCTGCCCTGAGTCGCAGGTCATTATTAATCTGTCGCTGGATGGCGTCGGCGCGAAACATGATCACATCCGTGGTGTGGAGGGGAACTTCGAGAAGTTTGAGCAGAACTACAAGGCATTGATGGCCCTCAAGGCAACCTATTCCAACTTGACGATCGGCGTGCATTCAGTGATCTCGCGCTTCAATGTGGATGATGCGCCTGAATTATTTGCGTATGCCTTCAGCATCAAACCCGACTCGTATATTACGGAAATCGCCGAGCAGCGCATCGAGCTTGATACGGTTGGTCTGAATATTACACCACCACGCGACAAATACGGCTGGGCCATTGATCAGCTTATTGCGCGCATTGAGAGCCGTCATTTCGGCGGCATTTCCAAAGTCACCGAGGCTTTTCGTGTTGAATACTACAAGTTGGTGAAGCGTATTCTGGCCGAACAGACGCAGGTGATCGGCTGCTATGCTGGTTGGGCCTCGGCGCAAATCTATGCTAACGGCGAGGTCTGGCCGTGCTGCATTCGCGCCGACAGCATCAAGAACCTGCGCGACGTGAACTATGATTTTCGGCGCGTCTGGTTCTCGCCGGAAGCGGAACGCATCCGCACCAGCATCCGCAACAAAGAGTGCTATTGTCCGCTTGCCAACGCCAGTTATACCAACATGCTGATGCACCCGCCCACGGTTGCGCGGGTGGGCGCAAAGGTCGCCATGGCATCTATTCCGCTGCTGAACAGCCGTGAGCAGCCCGAGCCGACGCCCGTTCTTGGCGGCCAGTAAAGGAGCATCGTCATGCAGTGGTTGGACGAAATGATCCGCGCGCCGAAGGATGCCGGTTACGCCGAACGCGCACTGGCGCGCTACCGGCTGGGCATGAAGGGCCATGGCGCGCTTTGCGGCGTACGGATTCTCCCCGGCGATGAGCATTGTCCAGTATGCACGCATTTGGCTGCCGACATGTACCAACCGGACGAAGCGCCGCGCATCCCGCTGGCTGGTTGCCCGTACGCCGAAGGATGCCGCTGTGCGTACCGTCCCGTGATGACATATGAACTGGTAAATGGCTCGGCGCATGTCGATCCCTGATTCCTGGACAATCCTTGACTCGCAAGAAGGAAAGGCGATTATGGCAGCAGATATTGATCTGGAGCAAAAACCGCTTGTTATGCTCTTTTCTGCCAGCGAGCAACCTGAAGTTGAGTTGTCGATTGTAATGCCTTGTTTGAATGAGGCGGAAACATTAGCGATATGCATTGCAAAGGCACAGCATTCTTTACGCGCGCTGAATATTCCTGGTGAGGTCATTATCGCCGACAACGGTAGCACGGACGGCTCACAGATGATTGCAGCCGAGATGGGCGCGCGGGTCATCGCGGTCGAGGCGAAAGGATACGGCAACGCGCTTATGGGCGGTATTGCCAGCGCCTATGGCAAATACATCATCATGGGCGATTCCGACAATAGTTATGACTTCGCTGAATTGCAACCGTTTATCGAACAACTCCAATCAGGCTACGACCTAGTTATGGGGAACCGTTTTAAGGGCCAAATCAAATCAGGCGCAATGCCGGTGCTCCATAAATATGTGGGGAATCCTATACTCACGGGTATTGGCAACCTCTTTTTCCGTAATTCACCATGTGGCGATTTTCATTGCGGGTTGCGGGGTTTCAGGAAAGATAGGGTGATGAAACTCGGCCTACAAACGACAGGCATGGAATTCGCCAGTGAAATGGTGGTCAAAGCAAAGCTCCATCACCTGCGGATTGCAGAGGTTCCTGTGACTCTCTGGCCTGATGGCCGTAGCCGCCCGCCGCATTTACGCAGCT
>DASTWM010000221.1:0-32960 GCA_035765855.1 Roseiflexaceae bacterium | reverse complement strand
GGCAGCATCAGCGCCACAACAAAAAGCGGCACAGCGGTTTCCATCCGCAATATTGTGGCGTCGGACGATCAGTTGCTTTTTGATCTGTACAAGCAGCTTTCGCCAGAAACCAGGCGGCTGCGCTTCCTGAGCGCGCGCCCGAACCTGCCCGACGAGGAGATCTGGAAGTTAGTGACCCGCTTGTCGCACATCGACGCGTGGACTGAGGCGGCGCTGGTTGCAACCATGCAGGATGAAGACCGCGAACGCGCGGTGGGCGTGGCGCGGCTGGCCCGCGACCAGAGCGCCGAACACGCCGCGGAGTTTGCGATCGTTATTCGTGACGATTATCAGCAGGAAGGTTTAGGCACGCTGCTGTTCGATTTGCTGCTGCAAGTCGCCATGGTGCGCGGCCTCACAAGCTTGCGCGGCTACTCGCTGGCCGAAAATCAGGGCTTGCTCCGCCTCGTCCAGAAAGTCGGGCTGCCGTTCACCCGTCACACGTCGTATGGCGAGACCATGTTCGCTATTTCGCTGCTGGACCAGGGGTGAAAAAACTGACATTTTATGATCAAAAGAATTGTGCTATGCTGTAGCCATACGTGGAGAAACGATCATGACCGGACCACTCGATCGGATACAGGTGCTTGATTTCACCCGCGCGCTGGCCGGGCCGTATTGCTCGCTGATGCTGAGCGACATGGGCGCAGACGTGCTCAAAATCGAGCAGCCCGGTGTGGGCGACAACACGCGGGCATGGGGGCCACCCTTTCAGGGCGGCGAAAGCAGCTATTTTCTCAGTGTCAACCGCAACAAGCGCAGCATCGCGCTGAACCTGCGCGACGAATGCGGCAAGCAGGTCGTGCGCGATCTGATCGCCCGCAGCGACGTGCTGCTCGAAAATTTTGTACCCGGCACGCTTGAACGGCTCGGCTTTGGGTATGATGTCTGCCGCGCGATCAAGCCCGACCTGATTTACTGCGCGGTGTCTGGCTTTGGGCAGATCGGGCCGGAACGCGAACGGGCGGCCTACGACCAGATTTTGCAGGGGCTGGGCGGCGTCATGAGCTTTACCGGCGATGTGGGCGGGCCGCCGCTGCGGGTCGGCGTGGCGATTGCCGACATCATGGCTGGCATGTTTGCGGCCTACGCCGTCGTCGCGGCGCTGTTCCACCGCCAGCGCACCGGCGAAGGCCAGATGGTCGATACGTCGCTGCTGGATGGGCAACTGGCGCTGCTTACATACCAGTCGGGGCGCTATTTTGCCACTGGCGAAAGCCCGCGCAACACCGGCAACGATCACCCGACGATTGTGCCATACGGCATGTACCAGGCTGCCGACGGGTACTTTAATCTCGCGGTCGGCACAAACGACCTGTGGCGGCGCTTTTGCAGCGCCATGGGTTTGGAAGAACTGCGCGACGATCCGCGCTTCGATACCAATCCGCACCGTTCGGCAAACCGCGAGGCGCTGCAATCTATTCTTGTCCCGTTATTTGCAACCATGCACGTCGCTGAGATAGAATCTCGCATGAAGGCTGTTGGCGTGCCGTGCGGCGCGGTGCATAACCTGCAGGAAGTCTTTAGCGATCCGCAGGTGCAGGCGCTTGACAGCGTGCAGGAGTTGGAACACCCCACGGCGGGAACGATCAAGGTCGTCGGGCCACCCTACCGCATGTCGGCCACGCCTGCCTCGGTGCGGATGCCGCCGCCGCTGCTTGGCGAACATACCGATGCGGTGCTGCAGGAACTCGGGTACGATGCAGATGCTATTGCCGCGCTGCGTGAAGGCGGTGTGATCGGTTAAATGGTGCCCTGGCGCTACGAAATACTCTCCCGGCTTTTGACATGCTGTGTCCTTGGCGCGATCAATCACTCGTTATCGTTAAGGAGTGTACCCATGACAGAGCAAGAAGGTTTATTTACTGTCCCGGCGCGCCTGTATCTCACAGCGAAACAGCGCGCCAAGCTCCAGCAGTTGGTTCGCGAGCAGCATGCCGAGCTGGGTGAAATCATCACGCGCATGGTCGCCGATCAGCTCGACGCATTGCCCGACGTGGAGCTTCCGTCTGCGCTGCCGGAGCCAGATATATCGAGCGAGTTGCGCAAACGCCGGGCCGATTTGCGCCGCCTGATCGCCCAGCGTGACAGGCAGCATGGCGCGGGGCCAGCGTGGCTCAACGCGTATATTACTGAACTGGAAGCGGAAATTCGCCATCTTGAAAAGAGATAATCGGGGTTAGCGGCGGGGGTGAGCGTCACTCTCGCCGCCTTTCTGTTATGGCAAAAAAAGTTCGTCTTGATCATCTGCTTGTGCAGCGCGGATTGGTTGAAAGCCGCAGCAAAGCGCAGGCGCTGATTCTGGCCGGGGCGGTGCGGGTCGGCGGCGCGCCGAGCAGCAAAGCGGGCGACATGGTCGCGCCTGACACACAGGTTGAGGTCACTGAGAACCTGCCGTACGTCAGCCGCGGCGGCTACAAACTGGCCCATGCGCTCGATACGTTCGGGCTTTCGCCGGAAGGGTTGGTTGCACTCGATGCCGGCGCGTCGACCGGCGGCTTCACCGATGTGCTGTTGCAGCGCGGCGCGGCGCGCGTGTACGCCGTCGATGTTGGCTACGGGATTCTTGATTGGCGGCTGCGGCAAGACCCGCGCGTTGTCGTGATCGAGCGCACCAATGTTCGCTATCTCGATGCGCTGCCAGTCGGGGCGAACGACGAACGACGAATGACGAATGATGAACGACAGGCGGTTGAGCATCAACGCCAGGCGCATGACAGCCTGGAAAACCAACAACCCAGCATCCAGCGTCCAGCGTCGAGCGTCCTGGCCGACTGCGCTACCATTGATGTTTCGTTTATTTCGCTGGCGCTGGTATTACCAGCGGTCCAGCGGTTGATCCAGCCAGCCGGATGGATTGTCGCGCTGATCAAGCCGCAGTTCGAGGCAGGGCAGGAGCAAGTCGGCAAAGGCGGCGTGGTGCGCGACCGGGCCGTGCATGCGGCTGTGCTGCGCGAGGTGCTTGGCTTTGCAATCAGCAGCGGCCTGCCGCCGCGCGGGCTGACGCGCTCGCCGATCACCGGCCCGGCAGGAAATGCTGAATTTCTGGCATGGTTCGGCGGCACCGGAGCGGATATTGATATTGAACAGGCCATCGCCACAGTAACACACGCGTAAGTTGGCACAGGTCCATGGCAGAGGGATAAGCCTGCCGTGGACCTGTGTATTTTTATGCATGGAATGCAAGAAAAAGCGTTGCACATGCGCTTTGACGTACAGCGCTTTTTAGGTATAATGAATGTGCAACTTTTCACGTTTATCTTGCGGACGCACTGTAATGGCTTCCGCGTAAAAGTCTTCACCATCCTTTTGGCTTCATGCGTATGAATCGCATCAACGCCTTGCTCTAGTCAGGAGGCTCCATGTCACGTCATCGCCTACGCGCACGCTGGCTGCTCATGGGCAGCGCACTGCTCGCTAGCGCGCTCATGCTCGCTGCATGCGAGACGGATACCCCGTACTCAACCCTTGTTTCCGAAGGCTCGCATGGACAAAACATCCTTGCGTTGCTGCAACCGATTGCTATTGCCGCGCTTGTCGTGTTTGTGGTGGTGGAAGGCCTGCTGATCTATTCAGTGGTCCGCTTCCGGCGGCGCGCACAGGTCATGCCCGTGCAAACACACGGCAACACGCGGATCGAGATTCTCTGGACGATCGCGCCTGCTATTATTCTGCTCGTCATTGCGGTGCTCACCTTCCGCACGCAGGCCGTCAATTCGTACCAGCCGCCCGAAGCGTTGCGCGTTGAAGTCGTGGGCCACCAGTGGTTCTGGGAATTCAAGTATCCTGAGCAGGGCATTGTCACCGGGAATGATTTGTATATTCCTGTCGGGCGCGATGTTACGTTTGTCCTGGACTCTATTGATGTCATTCACAGCTTCTGGGTTCCGCGGCTCGCAGGCAAAACAGATGTTATTCCAAATAACACGAATTACATCTCCTTTCGAGCGCTGAAAGAAGGTATCTACAAGGGCGAGTGTGCGGAATATTGTGGCGAAGAACATGCGTTGATGCGTTTCCGCGTGATCGCGGTTGCGCCGGATGTGTTCGAGCGCTGGGTTACGGAGCACAAGACGCCGCCAGCCAGGCCTGCGGGCGACTATGTGATCCCAACTGCTGCGCCCAAGCAAACAACAACGCCTAATGCGCCCAAGCCGACAGCCGCGCCGACAGCGACGCCGCCCGCCGATCCGGCAGCGCGCGGGCAGATCACCTTTATTCGTAAGGGCTGTGTTGGTTGCCATGTTATTGATGGCGTGCCACAGGCCAAAGGCCAGACAGGCCCGAATCTGACGTACTTCGGCAGCCGATTGACGATCGCTGCCGGTACAATACCGAATACGCCTGAGAATCTGCATAGCTGGCTGCATGATCCAGGCGCGATCAAGCCGGGCAATTTGATGGCGGCGGCGATCAAGCCGGGCGTACTTTCGGACCAAGAACTTACTGATCTCGTTGCTTATCTGGAAGGCATGAAACTTAACAATGTTCCATTACCACCTGAGCGATAGTGCACTAGTCTGGAGGCATCTGTATGGCAGTCGTTGAACAACCACTCCCGCGGGTTGAGGTGCAGCAGCTTGTCCCCGAGCCACAGGGGCTGACAGGCTGGTTTACCACCGTTGACCATAAGCGAATTGGTATCCTGTACCTTATTGCCGCCTTTATCTTCTTTGCTATCGGCGGTATCGAAGCATTGCTGATGCGTATCCAGCTTGGCGCGCCAGAGAATACCTTTCTGTCGCCGGATATGTATAATCAGCTGTTCACCATGCATGGCACGACCATGATCTTCCTGGCCATCATGCCGATGGGCGTTGGTCTGGGTAATTATGTGGTGCCGTTGCAGATTGGCGCCCGTGACATGGCCTTCCCGCGCCTGAATGCCATGAGTGTCTGGCTGTTTATTCTGGGCGGTCTGATGCTGTACTTCAGCTTCATGGTCGGCGGTGGCCCGGCGGCGGGCTGGTTTGCCTACGTGCCACTGAGCAATCGCCCGTATTCGCCGACGCACGGCATGGATTACTGGGTGCTCGGCCTGACGATGACCGGTGTGGCGTCAATCGCTGGATCGCTCAACTTCATCGTGACCATTCTGAACATGCGCGCGCCGGGCATGCGGCTCAATCGCATGCCGCTGTTTACCTGGATGATGCTGGTCATGTCGTTTGTGTTGATTTTTGCGTTTCCTAGCCTGACAGCCGCGCAGATCATGCTGCTGTTCGACCGCAACTTCGGCACGCACTTTTTCCGCGCTGATCAGGGTGGCAACCCGATTTTGTACCAGCATCTGTTCTGGTTCTTTGGCCATCCAGAAGTGTACATCATGATTCTGCCCGCGTTCGGCATTATTTCAGAGCTGACCTCGACCTTCTCGCGCAAGCCCTATTTCGGCTATGCCTTTCTGGCGTACTCGGGCGTTGCGATTGGGTTCCTGGGCTTCCTGGTGTGGGCGCACCACATGTTTGCGGTTGGGCTTGGCCCGGTGGCGAATGCCTTCTTCGCTGGCGCAAGCATGCTGATCGCGGTGCCAACCGGTGTGAAAATCTTTAACTGGATCGGGACGCTCTGGGGCGGCTCCATTAACATGAAGACCGCGCTGTACTTTGCGGTTGGCTTTATTAGCATGTTCATCATCGGCGGTATCAGCGGGATCACGCTGGCGTCGCCGCCGGTTGACCTGCAGCAGACCGACACGTACTATGTCGTCGCGCACTTCCACTACGTTCTGTTTGGCGGCTCGATGCTTGGTCTCTTTGGCGCTATCTATTATTGGTTCCCGAAGATGACTGGCCGCCTGCTCGATGAGCGGCTGGGTAAAATTCACTTCTGGCTCACCATGATTGGCTTTAACCTGACGTTCGGCCCCATGCACTGGGTTGGTACGTTAGGCATGCCACGGCGTATTTACACCTACGAAGCAGGGATGGGCTACGACATCTGGAACTTGATTGAGACGATCGCCGCGTTTTTGATCGCGCTTGGCGTGCTGATGTTCTTCTACAATGTCGTCGTGAGCGTGCGAAAGGGCGAGATCGCAGGCGATGACCCGTGGGATGGCTCAACCCTGGAGTGGGCCACGCCTTCGCCGCCGCCATCCTACAATTTTGCTCGGACGCCAGTGGTGTTCAGCCGCCGGCCTGTGTGGGACATCAAGTACCCTGAGCTGGACCTGGCGCACGCCAAGGGTGTCAGGGCAGCCCGGCGCGATTCCGGTATTCAGGCCGATGCCGTCGCCGCCAGCAATAAAGAACCGATTATGGTTCACATGCCTTCGCCGACGATTTACCCGCTGATCGTCGCTGTGGGCTTGATGCTCGCCTTCTTCGGCATCCTGTACACCTTTATCTTGTCAGCAATTGGCTTGCTGATCATTGCATACGGTATCCACGGATGGATTCATGACGCGAACAACGACTCGTGGGCTTTGGGTGCCGCGCACTAAGGAGAAAGTTGCCTTGCTCGTCAACTGCATGCGGTTGGCGAGCAACTGGAGTGGGGATACATTATGAGCGAACTAACCGAGACGCATTCAGCGGTCGGTCACGGCCATGTTGCCGAAACGTCCATGGGTGTGGACAGCCGTAAACTTGGTGTATGGACTTTTATTGGTTCCGAGAGCATGTTTTTTGCGGCATTGATCACCACCTATCTGGTCTACAAACCGGTTAATGTCCACCTGCCTACGTACCAGGATCCAAAAGAATTCCTGGGCATTGGCCTGACCAGCCTCCTGGCCGCCATTCTGCTGGCCAGCAGTTTGACCATGGTGCTTTCGCTGGCGGCTGTGCGACGGAACGATCAGCGACTTTTTCGCATATGGATTCTGGCGACTGCCATATTAGGGCTGTGCTTTATTGGCGGCCAGGCGTATGAATTTACCCACCTGTACAGTGAAGGCGCGAAACTCAATAGCAGCCTGTTTGGCACAACCTTTTTCGTGCTGACTGGCTTCCATGGCACGCACGTATTTCTCGGCGTGGTGTGGCTGCTATCGGTTTTCTTCCGCTCGCGACGCCATGCCTACTCTGGTCATGATTATATTGATGTGGAAATTGCCGGCCTGTACTGGCACTTTGTTGACCTTGTATGGGTCGTTATCTTTACGCTCATCTATCTGCTGCCGGATTAAGCACCATGCGCGGCGCACAGGTAGCGTACTGGTGAAATAAGGAGAAGAACAATATGGCAAACGCACGCATTTCGCCGAGCTCACAGCACATGCCAACGCCGACACATGAGGAAGAGGCATTCGAGCAACAGGAAGGCGAGCACCATTCCAGTTTGATCTATTGGCTGGTTGGCGCTGTGCTGGGCGTGATCACTATTCTGGAAGTTTTTGTGGCCGGCCTGTGGTTTTCACATGTGGTTATGATTCTTTTTCTGGTTGCCATGGCAATTGTGAAAGGCGCGTTGATCATCGCTGTGTTCATGCATATGCAGGGCGATGCCGGCGTTTTTAAGTTTGTGTTCCTTGCGCCGTTCTCCATCGCCGTATTTTTCATGATTGCATTTTTGCTGCTTTTCTCAGGGCATGTCGGTATCGCTGGCTGACATGGGGTTCTTTACCAGGAAGTGAAGCGAAGATACATCGAGCTACCATGATGTTTTTGTGCTTCGCTTCTTTTACGCATCTATCATGTACCGATGGGAACTTGAACCGAGTTTGTTGCTTGGCCTGATTGGACAGACGTCAGCCTATTTGCTGTGTGTTGGGCCGCTGCGCTTTCTTTTTCCTGGCTCCACGCCAGCCTCGCGCAAGGAGATTACATGTTTCCTGCTCGGTTCGCTGGCCCTGTTCCTGGCGCTGGTGTCGCCGATTAGCACGTTGGGCGAGGGCTACCTCCTCAGCATGCATATGGTGCAGCACTTGCTGATTACCGCGGTTGCGCCGCCCTTCTTTTTGCTGGGTACGCCGCGCTGGTTGCTGCGCCCGCTGGTGCAGACGCGGCCAACGCTCGCCATTGGGCGCTTTCTGACGCACCCGGTGGTGGCGTTTCTGTTGTTCAATGTGGTGTTTATCGGGTGGCACGTACCGCAATTCTATGAGGCGGCGCTGAGGAATCAATACGTTCACATTGTTGAACATATTACGTTTTTTGCGACGGCGACGCTGACATGGTGGCCGATCTTCAGCCCGCTTGATGAACTGCCCGCCGCGAATCCGGGTGTTCAGGTGCTGTACCTCTTTTTTGAGGCATTGCCGCCAACGATTTTAGGCGCAATCATCACGTTCATGGGCAGCACTCTGTACCCGACCTATGCGCGCGCGCCGGAAATCTGGGGGCTGACGCACAAGAACGATCAAGAGATCGCCGGCCTCATTATGTGGATGATTGGCGGGCTGATCTTCTTTGGCGTGCTCACTGTCGTGTTTTTGCGCTGGTTTAATCAAGACGAATATGAGGAAGGGCGCGATTTTCAGCAGACGGGCGCAGTCCTTCCATAACTTTTTCCTCGTTCTCATGCTCGCGCATGCGTAAGTAACCCGCTTATGCTTGCGCGAGTAGTTGTTTGCCGGTACAATGCGACGGCGAGTTGGCTTGCAGCGCGGCGCTGTTTCGTGCCAGGTAGCTGCATTGCTTCAGTGGTGGAGACAAGGTGAGTCGTAAAAAACACCTCACTGGATCGCGAAATCAGCATAAACCACGCGACTCAGGCTCGCATGCCAGCGCAGCTTCCACTGATGTGCAGGTAGAAATACTATCGCCACCTCCATCGCAATCCCTTTCGCAAGCAGTTTCATATACTATGCCGGATTTTGCACCGAACGCACCATGTGAATCTCCTGCGCCTGATCTTTCGGAGCCAGTACCCGGGTATTCGCTGCGGCGCATGCCATGGCGAAATCGGTTGCAGCGTCTGGTCGGGCAGGCGATCTGGCTTACAGGTGATGCCGTTCTGATAACCATCGGTTTTATTGTTGCCTACTGGATGCGATATCAGATGACATGGCCGGCACCCCTCAACCAAATTGTGCGCGAGGTTCTGGCACCAAATTATGTTGATTTTTCGGAATTCAGCCCTTTTATTGAATTGATGACTATTCTGCTCCTTGTCGTGTACGCGATCAAGGGGCTTTATAGCTTGCCGCGCACGGCGGGTGTGCTGGATTATGCAGGAATTATCATCAGCGGCACGACGACTGGCATTGCTGTTTTGATCGTGCTGGTGTTTATCTTTCGCCCGTACGAATTTTACTCGCGCCTGATTTATGCGTTTGCCTGGTTTACGACGATTGTGTTGCTCTGTGCATGGCGCGCGCTGCTGATTGAAATCCGGCGCTGGCGCTGGACGCGCGGCTACGGGCGCGAGCGCGTGCTGGTGGTGGGCGGCACCGGGCTGGGGCGCGAGATCATGGAAGGCGTGGTCGCGCAGCCGTTCCTGGGCTATGCGCTGGTCGGCTACCTTGATGACCGGACGCCGCTGGCAAAGACCCGGAACGACGGCCATTTTCGTTATCTTGGCACCGTCGAAGAACTTGCAACTATTGCGCGTGTGTACCGCATCGATCAAATCATCCTCGCGCTGCCGTTCTGGGAGAATCGCCGCTTGCCGCGCCTGGTTGCCGCATGCCGCGCGGCGGGCGTGGAGTTTCGCGTCGCGCCGGATTTGTATGAATTGAGCTTCGACCGCGTCGATGTCGGCAAACTGGGGAGTATTCCTTTGATCGACCTGAAGGAAGTGTCACTCAAGGGTCTCAATTTATACATCAAGCGGCTGATGGATTTGTGCATTGTCCTGCTTATTTCCCCGTTGGTGCTGCCGCTCGGAGGAATTGTAGCGCTGGCAATCTGGCGCGATTCCCCAGGGCCAGTGATTTTTCGTCAATGGCGGGTTGGCAAGGACGGACGCCTGTTCAAAGCGTATAAATTCCGCACCATGGTGCATGATGCTGAGGCGCGCAAGGCAGAAGTCGCTGCATTGAACGAAGCTGATGGGCCAATCTTCAAAATTCGTAACGACCCGCGCATGACGCGCGTGGGCCGATTGCTGCGCCGCACCAGCCTTGATGAATTGCCGCAGTTGTGGAATGTCCTCAAAGGCGATATGAGCCTGGTCGGGCCGCGCCCGCCGACGCCGGATGAAGTGAGCCGGTATGAGCCGTGGCACAAGCGGCGGTTGGAGGTGCTGCCGGGCCTCACCGGGCTGTGGCAGGTGCTTGGTCGCAGCGACACATCGTTCGACGAGATGGTGCGGCTTGATATTTATTACGCTGAAAATTGGACGCCAACGCTCGACATTCGCATCATGCTCCAAACAGTCCCGGCGGTTCTTTCGGGCAAGGGCGCGTACTGACGAGCGGACCGTTTCCACAAAAAGAGATGAATGAGTTGTTACATTCTCTGCAAAATTGCTCATTCGTTCGTTACAATAGTGTGGTACGATATTAAAGATAATACACAGTACATGGGCGCGCAATGCGTCAAGTACCACAAGGAGTAGAGCACATATGCGGGTATTGATCACCGGTGGCGCGGGCTTTCTGGGTTCCCATCTCAGCGATCGCTTTCTTGCAGAAGGCCACACCGTCATCGCAATGGACAATCTCATCACAGGCAGTACAGACAATATCGCGCATCTTGCGGGTCATGAACGTTTTAGCTTCATCAAGCATGATGTGACTAACTACATCTTTATCGACGGGCCGCTTGACGCTATTATTCATTTTGCGTCGCCTGCTTCTCCGGTAGACTACCTGGAATTGCCGATTCAAACGCTCAAGGTGGGCGCGCTTGGCACGCACAAGGCGCTCGGCCTGGCAAAGGACAAGGGCGCGCGCTTTTTGCTCGCTTCGACTTCTGAGACCTACGGCGATCCGCAGGTTCACCCGCAGCCCGAAACCTACTACGGCCATGTGAATCCGATTGGGCCGCGTGGCGTGTACGACGAGGCCAAGCGCTTTGCCGAGGCGATGACCATGGCGTACCACCGCTATCATGGCGTCGAGACGCGGATCGTGCGTATCTTTAATACCTACGGCGAGCGCATGCGGCTGCGCGACGGGCGTGTCGTGCCGAATTTTATTCAGCAGGCGCTGCGTGGCGAGCCGCTGACGGTCTACGGCGACGGCAGCCAGACCCGTTCGTTCCAATACGTTTCAGATCTGGTGGAAGGTGTGTACCGCCTGCTGTTTTCTGATGAAGTTGAGCCTGTCAACATCGGTAATCCAGGCGAATTTACCATCCGGCAATTTGCTGAAATTATCAACGAAATCACTGGCAACAAAGCCGGAATCGTTGAAAAGAACAGCCGCACGCAGGATGATCCGCAAGTTCGGCAGCCCGATATTACCAAGGCACGGCGCGTGCTCGGGTGGGAGCCGCGCGTAGACGTTGAGGAAGGTTTACGCCGCACCATTCCATGGTTTCGCCATGAGCTGGTGCGCCTTGGCGAATTGAAGGCGTAACATCAGGGGCAACCCGCATGGAGACAGTGTTGTGATGTGAGTAACACTGTTTCCATGCGGGTTGTTTTTGTGAGATAGTTGTGTGTTCACACCTACGTTACATCGTCAACAGGCTGCATCGTTAGGGTTGTGGGTGCTGCTCGCGGTCGTTGTTGCCGCAGGGGTAGCGACGCTGCCGTTAGCGTTGCTCGCCCGCCTTGCGGTATTTGGCGTCGCAATCGCATTGCCATTGATCAACCCTGTGTTTGGTGTGTACATGGTTGTGCTGTCAGTCCCCATACAGGATGTTGCGCGCTTGCCGGGTGGCCTGAGCTACACACAAGCCGCAGTTGTGTGGGCGACCTGTGCATGGCTGGTGCATACGTTGGCGCATCCTGGGCGGCGACTCGTATATAATCGCATGCTTTGGGGCTGGCTGGTGTTACTCTGGGCGCTGCTGCTTGCTTCGGTGGTCGCGCCGTACTCACAGGGCAATGCGTTGAAAGAAACCGGGCGCTGGCTGGTCGCGTTCCTGGTCTGGTTCGTCGCCGTGCAGACGGTGCAGCAGCGCTGGCAGGTGCTTGGCTTGCTGGCATGTTTGTTAGCCGCACCCGCGAGCGAGGCTGCGCTTGGTCTGGTGCAATTTGCGCGCGGCATTGGGCCGGAGAGTTTTCGCATCGCGGCGAATCTGCCGTACGTGCGCGCCTACGGCACTATTGGGACGCCAAATCCATTCGCCGGCTACCTGAACATGGGCTGGCCGCTGGCGCTGGCGCTGGCGCTGGGCGCGACATGGGCATGGCTGCCGCGATCCGGGCGCGCTGCTGGCCGTAGATGGTTACGCTGGCGGGAGCTAGCAGTGGTGACGACATGCTGGATCATAACGGCGCTCATGATCGCTGCGCTCGTCGCGTCTTTTTCGCGCGGCGGCTGGCTTGGCGCGGTCATTGGCGGCGCTGGCATGGCGCTGGCGTTCGGGCGACGGATGGCGCAGGTTGTGCTTATTGGTAGTATCATTCTTGCGCTCGCGCTCATCCTTGGTGGGGCCGGACTGCTGCCTGCAGCGCTTTCCGCGCGTATCGGAAGCGTGCTCGGGAGTTTTGCGCTGTTCGACCCAGGTACAATAGCTGTCACACCGCAGAATTTTGCCGTCGTGGAGCGCATGGCGCAAATGTGGGCTGGCGTAAAGATGTTTCTGGCCCATCCGCTAACTGGTGTTGGTCCCGGTAATTTCACGCTGGCGTATCCCGATGTGACTGCGCCGCCATGGTATGTTTCGCGCGGGCATGCGCACAATTATTATATTAATATAGCTGCTGAAGCGGGAATCACTGGCGTGATAGCCTACATTGGCTGGCTTGGCGCGGCAGCCTATCAAGCATACACAAAAACGCGCGCGAGCCATGATCGCTTTTGGCGAAGTATCGGTGTCGGCTGCTGTGGTGTTATCGCTGCTGTAGCTGGACATAACTTATTTGAAAATCTTCATGTGCTCAATATGGGTATTCAGTTCGCAGCCGTTTTTGCATTAGTCGCGGTCATGCCGGAAAAACACCATGGTCGCAAACGTTTAACCATGACGAATGGATAAGGATGATGTGAGCAAACTATGCGTTACCTTATTACAGGCGGAGCAGGTTTTATCGGTAGCCATCTGACTGACGCACTACTGGCACGCGGCGATGAGGTCGTTTGCTTCGACAATTTTAATGATTACTATAACCCGGCCCGCAAGCGCCAGAATATTGCTGGTGCGCTCAACCACAGCGGTTACACGCTCGTCGAGGCTGATCTGCGCGATGCAGCAGCGGTCGATGATGTATTTCAAACCTATAAGCCGACGCATGTGGCGCATCTGGGAGCCATGGCAAACCCGCGCGCGTCGGTGCAGCGCCCGCTGTTGTACGAAGAAGTGAATGTGCGTGGTACCATGCACATTCTGGATGCCGCGCGCCGGTTTGATGTACAGCACCTCGTGGTTGCTTCCACATCGTCGGTGTATGGTTTGTCGCCAACGCCGTGGAGCGAGGATTTGCCTGCCGACCGTCCGCTTTCGCCCTACGCCGCGACGAAGCGGAGTTCGGAGTTGCTGGCCTACACGTTTCACCAGCAATATGGCGTGCCAACCCAGGTGGTGCGCTTCTTCACCGTGTACGGTCCGCGCGGGCGTCCGGATATGACGCCGCACCTGTTTGTCAACGCCATGGTGAAGCAGCAGCCGATTACGCTGTTCAATGGCGGCATTGGGGTGTATCGCGACTGGACATATATCGACGACATTGTTGCGGGCGTTACGGCAACGCTGGACTCAAATCTGCCGTTCGAGACAATTAATCTTGGTAATTCAAATCCAACGCAATTACGCGATTTTATCGAGATGCTGGAAGAAGCGACCGGGCTGCACGCGCAGATTGAGCAGCGCCCGCTGTCGGCGGCTGAACCGCCAAAGACGTTTGCAAACATCGACAAGGCGCGCAGGCTCCTGCATTTCGAGCCCCGCACGCAACTTGCCGATGGACTGGCACATTTCTGGGATTGGTACCAAACCGAAGTGCTACACGACGCGTAAAAGCGTCTGATATACTGATATGAAACAAAGCCCACTTTCACAGGAGCGCGGCATGATGAACGAGCCGTCTGATACTTTTGCACGATCTGCTGAGCCGCATGAAGCTCAGGAAAGCCCCACGGTTGTCGAAGTTGAGCGCGAGGGCTTTTCGCTCGGTCGCTCGCTGCGCAACCCACGCACGATCATTTCGTTTGTGCTGGCACTTGCCATTATTTTGTTTATCTTCCGTGGCCTGGATATCAATGTTGCACAGACGTGGTCGTACATTCGCAAGGCGAATGGATGGCTCTTTCTGCTGGGTTTCCTGGTGTTTTATGCAACATTCCCCATCCGTGCTTTCCGCTGGCGTATTCTCATGAAGAATGCTGGTATTCCGGTGCAAGAAGGGCGACATTCCTGGGCGTCGATGCCGGCCTTGCTGGAATATCTCTACCTTTCATGGTTTGCGAACTGCATTGTGCCGGCGAAACTCGGCGATGCGTATCGCGGTTATCTGCTGAAGCATAATGGTGGTGTTTCATTTTCTCGCACATTTGGCACTATCTTTACCGAGCGTTTGCTGGACATGATCGTGCTCTTCGCGCTGCTGGTGATCTCGGCGTGGAGCGTATTCGGCGCGAGCCTGCCGCCCAACGCAAAATGGGTCTTTGCGCTCGGTCTCGTGCTGGTGATCATTATTGTGATGGGTTTGGCGGCCATGCGGTTCCTCAGCCCGTTCATTCGCCGCGTGGTGCCGCAGCGGGTCGAGCCAATGTATGCCTCGTTCGAGGCCGGGACGCTCGGCGCACTGAAGCCGCGCAGCTTTCCTTTGCTGTTCGTGCTTACATCGCTCGTGTGGCTGGGCGAGTCGCTGCGGTTGTTCCTGGTCATTGAGGCGATGGGCGGCCTGAGCATGCGCTTGCCGTCGGTGATCTTTGTGGCGCTCATGGGCTCGCTCTTAACGACGATACCGGCGACGCCCGGTGGCCTTGGTGTGGTCGAAGGCGGCGTGACGGGTGTGCTTTCGGCGTTGTTCGGCATTGCAGCGCCGGTGGCGGCGGCGGTCGCCGTGCTCGACCGGGTGATCAATTACTGGAGCATTGTGGTTGGAGGATTGATTGTGTATGTGTTCAGCAAGCGCAAGTAAGCTGCACGACACACGCGTCTCATGAAAATTGGTATCGATTATACATCGGCGGTGTGGCAGGGCGCGGGAATCGGACGGTACACGCGCGAACTTATCCGTGCGGTGGTGTCGCAAAGTCGCTCGTTCGAGTACGTGCTCTTCTACGCCGCTCGTGGATTAAACGAGCGGCAGCATTTTTTGAGCGACCTGCGCCGCCTGCAAGCCGATTTTCCCCATGTGCGCACTGCGCCGATTCCGCTCTCGCCGCGCCGCCTGACGCAGTTCTGGCAGCGTCTGCGCGTGCCTTTGCCGGTTGAGGTCTTCACCGGGCGAATTGACGTGCTGCATGCGCCTGATTTCGTGATGCCGCCGACCCGCGCCCCGGCACTCGTCACGGTCCACGATCTGTCGTTCCTGGTGTACCCGCAATTTGCAGCGCGCGGCATGGCCCGCTATCTGTCGGATGCTGTGCCACGCTCGGTGCGGCGCGCATCCATGGTGCTGGCCGACTCAGAGGCCACCCGCCATGATCTCGGTCGCTTTTTGCACTTGCCACCTGAGCGCGTGACCGTCGTATATCCGGGCGTTTCACCAGCGTTTCAACCCTTGCCGCCTGAGGTGTACGAGCCAGTACGCCGCAACTATGGCCTGACAAACGATTTCCTTCTGTTTGTCAGCACGCTCAGTCCACGTAAAAACATCGTGCGTATTGTGGAAGCGTTCGCCGCGCTCATTGCGGATGGGCAGCGTCCCACGCTCGATCTCGTGCTGGTCGGGCAGCGCGGCTGGATGTATGAAGAGATTTTCGCCATCATCGAGCGACTCCAGCTCGGCGAGCGGGTGCGGCTCCTTGATTTTGTGAATGACAGCGATCTGCCCGCGTTGTATAATGCGGCGGTGGCATGCGTGTATCCGTCGCTGTACGAAGGATTCGGGCTGCCCGCGCTTGAAGCACTGGCGTGTGGCACGCCGCTGGTGACCGCACATAACTCCAGTTTAACGGAAATTGCCGAAGGAGTTGCAGTGCTGGCTGACGCCCAGGATACGGCATCGATTGCAAATGGCATATCGCGCGTTCTCGATGATGCCGATCTGCGCGCGCGCTTTCGCGCTGCTGGTCTGGAACGTGCCAAACAATTTACATGGGAGCGCGCAGCAGAGCAGGTGCTTGCGTGTTATCAGCAATTACACGCGCAGCCCCGGCCTCGCGCTGGCCGTAGCTTCTAAGGAGAAAGCGTATGGCACATCAATCAAACGTTTCACGCAACTCGCTGCCAGCGGATGATAACCTTTCTGGTCGTGGCTATGCGGTCGGCCAGTTCCTGTCGCGCCTGTTCCACCCGATTTTGCTCAACGTTGCAATGTTTCTGATTGTCGGCTACTATGCTATGGCAACGCATGCCGAAGGGCTTAAGTGGGCGCTGATTTGTATTCTCGCCCAGGTCGTGCCGCCATCGCTTTTTTTCTCGTATCGCATGCGGCAGGGTGCCTACAGCGATGAAGATGTTTCCAATCGGCGTCAGCGCAACGAATTGTATGGGTTTGGCCTTGCAACCGTGCTGGTTGGCTTGCTGATCCTGACGCCGCTCGGTCTGCCGCGCCCGTTCATTGCGCTGCTGCTGTGCGCGTTCATTATTGGCGTTGTGAATAGCGTCATTAATCTGAGTTGGAAGATCAGCGTGCATGCGACAGCAATCGCTTCCATGGCCACGGTGACGCTGTTGTTCGCGCCAATGCTGGGCATTGTGTTCTGGTTGTGCGCGCTGGCCGTGGGCTGGGCGCGCGTCCGCACCCGCAATCACACGCCGCTGCAAGTGCTTGGCGGCTTCGCGGTGGCGATATCAGTTGTCATGATTGTGTTTCGGCTGGTAGTGTAGCGCGTTGAGATCGCATGGATGTGGCTTTTATAGAAGTGTTTCCCTCATTGCATAGGAGGTTACGGTATGGCCAACGTTACAATGACAAAAGGTAAGTTTGATGGCATCAACGCCTGTGCCGACGAGCATGGCGTGATAGCGGCAGCAGCCATGGACCAGCGCGGCTCGCTGAAAAAGGCGATCGGCAAAGCCATGGGCGGCGAGGCTTCTGACGCTGACTTGAGCGATTTCAAGACGGTTGTGACCAAGATTCTGACGCAGCATGCCAGCGCCATTCTCATGGATCCTGAGTACGGGCTTGAAGCTATCAGGCAGCGCGCGCCGCACACCGGCGTGCTGCTGGCCTACGAAAAAACAGGCTACGATGCCAGTGTGAAGGGCCGTTTGCCGGACCTGCTGCCGGAATGGAGCGTGCGGCGGCTGGTTGAGAGCGGCGCGAACGCGATCAAGATTTTGCTGTACTACAACCCCTTCGATCATGCTGATGTTAATACGATCAAGCACGCCTTTATCGAGCGCGTGGGCGCGGAATGTGTGGCGGCGGATGTGCCGTTCTTCCTGGAGCCGCTGGCGTATGATGACACCATTGGCGATGAAAAAGGCTTTGAATTCGCCAAGGTCAAGCCGAAGTATGTGACGGCCTACATGGAGGAGTTTTCCAAGCCGTCCTATGGTGTGGACATTCTCAAAGTTGAAGTGCCGATCAACATGAAGTTTGTCGAGGGCACGCGGGCGTACAGCGGCCAGTCGGCGTACACCCGGCAGGAAGCGATGGAGTTCTTCCGCTCGTCGGCCAGCGCGGCGCGCAAACCATTTATTTACCTCAGCGCGGGCGTAACCGATGAGATCTTCCGCGAGACGCTGGAACTGGCAGCCGAGGCCGGCACGAACTTCTCCGGCGTGTTGTGTGGCCGCGCGACATGGCAGGATGGCATTCCTGAATACGGCAAAGGCGGCGCAAAAGCGCTGGAGCAGTGGGTCAGCGATCGCGGCGTGCAGAACATCACGGCGCTGAACGAGGTGCTCGCGACGGGCGCGAAGCCGTGGTGGACGATTTACGGCGGCAAAGACAACATTAAGGTTGTCGATCCGCTGCCGACATATCCCGTGCCAGCGCAGAAGTACCAGTAATTCTTGCAATTACATATACGTATCATAAAGGCAGGCTCATGGTCTGCCTTTATTGTTGCGCGTTGTCTGTGCTCACCCATGATCGCGTGCCATCGCTGATCCACTCGATGGTGCCCTGCACATCCTTGTGATACAGGCGTGCGTTGCCAACCCGCCGCTCGGCCATGGTTGCCTCGTACGGTGGCAGCGCATGGTGGCCGTCGGTGAGCACCATGGCCTGCGGTTGAAGTGCTTCTATCAGCGGCGTGTGCGGATCGCGCTGCCATGGAAAGGCGACCAGTGTGGCAGCATGAAGTTGATTGTTTCGGGCGAGGCTTGCTTCATCTTCTTCCGCGCTGCTTTGACAGAAAACCACACTGGTGCTTCCATAATCCAGCCGCAGCACCGCGCCGCGCTTCTTTCCATCGCCGGATGCGAGCACGCGCAAGGTCACGCCGCCAATGTTCGTTTGTTCGCCAGCGCGCATGCTGTGGATCGGTACAGCCTGCTCGTCAAGCGCGCTGCGCCATTCAGGCAGCGGATTGTTCTGAGCCGCGAGCGGCGGCGCGAGGACAATTCTGGCCTGATAACGAGCAAGCACCGCCACTTGCCCGGCAGTGTACGCCGGGTCCGGCGCGGTGAGCACCACGGCGTCCAGTGAGCGCCGCCAGAACGGCAGCGCTCGTCCAAGGGCAGCCGTGATGCCGATTGGATCGCCGCCGTCAATTAACATGTACTTGCCGTCCGGCGTTTGCACGAGCACCGCGTCGCCGTCAGTTTGCAAAAAGCTGACATGCAGGCGATTGTCGGGCTGGGCGCGCCATGCCAGCCCGAGCAGCACGATCAGAAGTGCCGCTGCGTAGGTGAAACCTTTGTGGCGGGTCGGTACGCGGGCGGCTGAAGGTTGTGTTTGGTGATGCATGGTGCGCCACAGCTACGATGTTCCTACGATTGTCTATCGTAGCAGCATTATCAGCGTGGCTCCATGCTGTTATGTAAGCGCAATCGCCTCAATTTCGACGCGCGCATCGCGCGGCAGCCGGCTGACCTGCACCGTCGAGCGGGCTGGTGGGGCGGCGTTAAAAAACTCGGCGTACACTTCATTCATGGCCGCAAAGTCATTCATGTCGGCCAAAAATACCGTGGTTTTCACCACCTGCGCCAGCGAGCTACCGGCGGCGCTCAGTACGCCCTGTAAATTGAGCAGCACCTGGCGGGTCTGCGCCGCTATATCGCCTTCGGCCAGCGTGCCGTCGGGCCGTAGCGGGATCTGGCCGGAGCAAAACACGAGTTGTTCGGCGCTGATCGCCTGCGAATACGGGCCAATCGCCTGCGGCGCGTTGTTTGTGGCGACAACATTTCGTTTCATTGCATACTCCTTTGGTCATGTGGAGGCGCGCTGCTTCCACTGCACCGTATTATAAGCGCTTTTGCGGCGCAAATGTGTTCGGCTGCTATTTGACAGAACCATGTTTTTTGGTGTATTCTATATCTGCCTGTATAAGGCGTAATAGGTGTGTTCGTGCAGGTAAAACGATAGGACTCTGCGAGCGTGTTTGATTATCTCACCAAATGGTATACAGCGTTCCATAGCGCATCGTGGCGTTACGGCCAGCTGCTGCGTCATCAGCAAGATGGCGTGGTGAGAGGAAGCGCGTATGTTGTTCTTGCGTGTAGCCTGGAACCTCGAACGGCACTGCGGCGCGCGCTTCTTCAAGCCAGCGCCACAGATGTCATAGGCAGGGCGCTCTAGCGAGGGGTTTCTCCCTTCATAAGAGCGCGTGCGTACCGAACGTGCATCTTTTGAAAGGGGTGAATCCTTGGGACAACGAGTTCTTGTTCTGAATGCTAGCTACGAGCCGCTGCAATTAGTTTCTATTCGGCGTGCCGTCGTTTTGTTGCTGCAAGAAAAAGCCGAACTCGTTGAGGCGGCTGAGCAGCGGCTGCGCGCGCAGGGTTTCTCCCTCGAAGTTCCCATTGTTATTCGGCTCGTTCGTTATATTCGTATTCCCCGGCGCATGCGGCTGCCATGCTCGCGCCGGGGCGTGCTGGCCCGCGACCGGGAAACATGCCAGTACTGCGGCGCACAGCCGGGCCGTCTCCACCTGACGGTTGACCATGTGCTGCCGCGCTCGAAGGGCGGGCTGACAACCTGGGAGAATGTGGTCGCGGCCTGCCGCGAGTGCAATCACCGTAAGGGTAGCCGCACGCCCGATGAAGCCAACATGGTGCTGCTGACCAAGCCGCGCCAGCCGCAGTACGTCGCTTTTGCGCTGCTCGGCGAGTTGGAGCGTCACGAAATCTGGCGGAAGTACGCCTACAGTTAGGGAGCCGTCGCACCCGCAGGGTACCCGCGCTGATGCACGCAGATAAATCAATAGAACACCCTTTGTTGAAAAGACGTGTGCTGCAACCCGACACACGTCTTCTTTGTGTTATGAATACATGGAAACAACGCGCGCGACAACTTAAACGCGAAGTGTACGCCCTCTACCTTGCCTGCAAAGACCCGCGTACGCCATGGCTTGCGCGCATCGTCGCGGCATGCGTGGTCGGCTATGCCTTCAGCCCAATCGACTTGATACCTGACTTCATTCCGGTGCTTGGCTACCTCGACGATCTGGTGTTGGTGCCGCTGGGAATCATGCTGGCGCTCAGGTTGATTCCGGTAGATGTCATGGCTGATTGCCGCGCGGAAGCGGCGCTGGCAGCCAACCGCCCGACGAACTGGCTCGCGGCTGGCTTTATTGTTGCGCTGTGGTTGTTGTTGGCGGGACTGGCATGGTGGCTCCTGGCGCGGCTGCTCGCGTAGCTAATCGCAAGCTGCTGTGTCATCGCGGGCGTGTTGTGCTATCATGCATGGCGATGAATACGAGCATTTCACAGCGGCTTCTTCGCACGGCGGGAACGCTGACGCTGGGCGCGGCGGGCGTGCTGGTGGGCGCTGCCGTTGTCGCCACAGCGCGGCTGAACTTTCGCACGCCGCGAAATTACATGAGCGACTACACCTTTTCGCCATTCGAGACCGACATCGAGGGCTACGAGGAGGTGCAGTTTCGCACGGCTGATGGCCTGGCGCTCTACGGCTGGTGGCTGCCGCGCCCCGGCTCACAGCGCGTCGTGATCGGCTTGCCGGGCCACCGCAGCGTCAAGTCTGACTTGCTGGGCATTGGCAGCGCGCTGTGGCGGGCCGGCAACAACGTGTTGTTGTTCGACTGGCGTTCGCGCGGGCAGAGCGATGTGGCGCAGCATTCGCTGGCGTACTACGAGCTGCGCGATGCTGAAGCGGCGCTGGCCTACGCCAGACAGCGCATGCCCGATGGGCGTTTTGGCGTCGTTGGCTATTCCATGGGGGCATCGGTGGCACTGCTGCTTGCGGCGCGCGCGCCGGACGTTCAGGCGGTGGTCGCCGACAGTCCCTTCACGGGGATTTCCGAGGTTGTTGCCCATGGCGTGGCGCACTATCATCTGCCGGTGCGCGCCGTCGTTCCACTGGCCGACAGGTTGACCAGCTGGCGCTATGGCTACCGCTTCGGCGCAGTGCGCCCGATTGAAGCGGTGGCGGCAGTCAGCCCGCGCCCGCTGCTGCTGATTCATGGCAGCGCCGACAGCCTCATTCCCGTTTCGCACGCGTATCAGTTGTTCGGGGTTGCGCGCGAGCCGAAGGAGCTATGGATTATTCCGAACGCCGAGCACTGCGGCGGCTACTTCGCCGACCGGCGCGCGTATGTGGAGCGGGTGGCGGCCTTTTTCGAGAACTATCTTTAATGATTGCTGACAAGGTGACACGATGACCAGGTGACAAGTCAACGAAGTCGTTGCGCCAGTGTCATCTTGTCACCCCTTCACCTTGTCACCGTGTCACGAACGATGCGTTTTGATATTCTGACAATTTTTCCTGAGATGTTCACTGGTCCGCTGACCGAAAGCATCATCAAGCGCGCAGTGCAGGCAGGCAAAATTGACATATACCTGCACAACATCCGCGACTACGCGACTGACCGGCACCGCACCACCGACGACACGCCGTATGGCGGCGGCGCGGGCATGGTCATGAAAGTTGCGCCGCTGGCGGCTGCGATTCGCGCGGTTGCTGTTCAAGAACCGAGAACCGCAAACAGAGAACCGATTGTTGGAAATCCATCGTCCATCGTCATTCTTATGTCTCCGGCCGGCGAGCGCTTCACGCAGCGCATGGCGGAAGAACTGGCGCAGTACGACCGGCTGGTGCTGGTGTGTGGGCGCTACGAAGGCGTGGACGACCGCGCGCGCGAGGCGTTGATCGACCGTGAAATCTCGATTGGCGATTACGTGCTGACCGGCGGCGAACTGGGCGCAATGGTCGTGCTTGATGCGGTCGCGCGGCTGGTGCCGGGCGTCATTGACGAGCTTTCGACTGAAGAAGAAACTTTCGGGGATAGCTTGCTGGAATACCCGCACTACACCCGCCCGGCGGTGTGGGAAGGGCGCGAAGTGCCGCCGGTGCTGCTGTCGGGCCATCATGGCGAAGTGGCTAAATGGCGGCGTCAGCAGCGGCTGCTGCGCACGCTGGAACGACGGCCCGATCTGCTGACACATGCCGCGCTGACGCCGCAGGATCGCTCATTTTTGCACGAGCACGGCTGGCGGGAGGATGAGCTATCGCCGATGAATAAGGATACTCAACCGCCGATGGACGCAGATGAACGCTAATAAGATAGACGATGGACAACAGGGAGACGGGGAAACAAGATGACAGGATGGCAAGATGACAGGATGAATTGCGTTCCCTTGTTCCTTTGTTCTCGTTCCCTTGTTCCTTTGTTCCATAGTTCTTTATTATGAATTCATCCCATGCAATTGCACCGCTGGTCATTGGCGTGGCGGGCGGCAGCGGTTCAGGTAAAACGACGGTGGCGCGGGCGATTCTGGATCGTGTGGGGCGCGAACGGATTGCCGTGCTGCCGCATGACTCATACTACCAGGATCTATCGCACCTGCCGTTTGCGGAGCGCGCGCTGGTCAATTTCGATCATCCCGATGCGTTTGACAATGCGCTGTACCTGGCGCACCTGGATGCGCTGATTGCCGGGCAGCCGATCGCCATGCCAACCTATGATTTCGCGGCGTATGTGCGGCTGCCAAATGTGATCATGGTACAGCCGCAGCCAGTGGTGCTGGTCGAAGGTATTTTGATCTTTGTGGATGCCGCGCTGCGGTCGCGCATGAGCATCCGCCTCTTTGTCGACGCGGAAAGTGATCTCCGAATCATCCGCCGCATTCAGCGAGACACGCAGCAACGCGGACGAACGATTGAATCGGTGATTGATCAATATCTCACAACGGTTCGCCCCATGCATCTGGAGTTCGTCGAACCATCCAAGCGCTACGCCGATGTCATCATTCCGAATGGTGGCATGAACACGATTGCGACGGACATGGTGGTGGCCCGTATCGAGCGCATGCTTGACGAGCGCGGGATTGGTGAATAAGAACGTGATGAATACAACAGCAGCTTATTACGCACAGCCGCGCCTCGATGTATTGCGCCATGTTCCACGATCAGCGGCACGTATTCTTGATGTGGGATGCGGCGCGGGCGCGCTTGGCGCTGGTATTAAGCAGCGCCAGCGTGCTACAGTGGTCGGCGTCGAGTATGTGGCAGCGCAGGCAGTTCAAGCGGCATGCGTGCTCGATGCAGTGCATGTCGGTGATGTGCAGACATTGGAACTGCCCTATGCGCCCGGCACTTTCGATTGCCTGATTTATGCCGACGTGTTGGAGCATGTTGTGAATCCATGGATGGTGCTGGCGCGCCATCGCGCGTTACTCGCCGAGGGTGGCACGCTGATCGTCAGCCTGCCGAATGTGCAGTTTATTGGCGTTATTGCGGGGCTGCTGCGCGGCATGTGGAACTACCGGGAGCGCGGCGTGCTCGACCGCACGCATCTGCGCTTTTTTACGCGGCGCACGGCACATGCGCTGATCGAGCAGGCCGGCTACCAGGTGACGGCACTGCACCGCAATTACCGCTGGTTTGACGCGCCGCATCCGTGGGTGCATCGCACGGCACGCCTGGCTGGCCTGCTGCCATGGGTGCGCGATCTGTTTACGTATCAATTCGTGTTTGTTGCTGGCCCGGTGCCATCACCATGACAGATACGCTGCATGTCGCCATGGTCGTTCATTCGTTGAACCATAACAACATTGGGCGCGTGTACCCATTTTTGCGCGCCTTTGTTGGCATACCAGAGGTACAGATGCGTCTGATTGGGTGGGACCACACCGGCACGTTGTCGCCGCTGTTGAACGATCTGCCCTGGCCGGTCGTGCCGTTGCGCGGCGCGATGACTGGTGTGAAAGCACAGGCTGCATTAGCAAAGGCTGTTGAAGGCTGCAATGTGCTGCACTGCTTCAAAAACCAGGCGCATCTGCATACAGCGCTCCATGTCGCACATCAGCAACATGTCCCATTGGTGCTTGATCTGGATGATTGGGAGCTTGGCCTGTACCTCGAAGGCGTGGCCCGCTGGCCACGCTGGCGGCAGTGGCTGTGGGGCGGCCCGATAACGCGACACATTGCCGACGCGCTGGAACTGGAACAGATCACTCGGACGGAACCAGCCGCGCTGGTGGTCAACTCGACGGCATTGCAGGCCCACTTCGGCGGCTCTATCGTTTATACTGCTGCTGATGCCGCACTCTTTGATCCATGTGCCGCCGATGGAACTGCTTTTCGCGCTATGTATGGGCTGCCAATCGGGGCGCCAGTCATTGGCTTCTTAGGCACGCCGCATCCGCATAAAGGCGTTGACGAACTGTTAGCTGCTTTTACCACTGTGCGCGAGATACACCCTGATGTGCAGTTGCTCTTTGTCGGTGTACCAGCGCACAATGCCTACCATGATCGACTGCTGGCGATACCTGGCGTAACGGTGACAGATTACCTGGAAGCATCCGCGTATCCCCATGCCTATGGGGCCTGCGATGTCATTGCTATTCCACAGCGCGCGGTGACAGAGGGTATTATGCAGACGCCTGCCAAATTGATTTTGGCGATGGCAGCGGCGCGCCCGATTATTGCAACGCGCGTCGGCGACATGCCCGCAATCCTTGGCGAAACGGGGATGCTCGTCAGTCCAGGGCAAGTGCAAGAACTTGCCGCTGCGCTTGTTCAACTCCTTTCTGCACCCAACCTGCGTATTGCGCTCGGTACAGCGGCGCGCGAGCGGTTTCTTGCGCACTTTACGCTTGATCGCCTGCGTGAGCGGATGTTGATAATCTACAGAGAAGCAAGAGAGAATACGTAGAGAATCATCGGCAAGAAGATTTTTGAATGTTTCAACATGGACCATCATGATCACCTCCCCTGCTGCCTCGCTTATTATTATTAACTATAATGGCGCAGATTTACTGCCTGATTGTATTGAGAGTGTACTGCCGACGCTGCGAGCGCAGGATGAGTTGCTCGTTGTAGACAATGCTTCGGCTGATACTAGTCTTGCTGTCTTAGCGCGCTTCGCGGATGTTATAAAGATTGTGCCGCTGCCGCGCAATATTGGCTTTGGACGAGCATGTAATTTGGGATCTGCGGCGGCACGCGGCGATCTACTGGTGTTTCTTAATCCAGATGTTACCTTTCCGCACAACTGGCGAGCGCCATTGGTGCATGCTGCATGGAGTGATCCGCGGATTGCGTTGCTCTGCCCACAGACTCTTTTGCCTGGTTCACCAGATCCTTGCACAAGCGGGTCCGAAGTTGAGGAGCATGCCACGGTACCCGGCTGCTGCCTCGCGGTTCGGCGCGACGCATGGCTGGCGCTTGGCGGATTTGATGAGGCATTCTTTCTGTACTGGGAAGATATTGAATTATGCTGGCGCGCGTGGCTGCTTGGCTGGCGGGTTGTGACGGCGCGACGGAGTTGGGTATATCATCAGAAAAGCGCCATTACCGCCCGGCGCGGGGGATGGGACGCCGAGCGGATGCGCAACAGCATGTACACATATCTCAAGCTGATGCGCTGGCCGGTTGTTCTCCAGTACATGATGCGGCTTTTGGTAATAACAGCTATCAAATCACTGAGGGATCCATCTCTCGCTCCACATTTGGCGCTTGCCTGGTGGTGGAACATCGCTCACTTAAAACGCACTCTTTTGCTACGTCACGCAATTGCTGCGCGCCGTATCGGAAGTTACTCCCGATTGGAGCATATGATCCGTACTCAAAATGACGAAATTCGACAACAACGCCGTTCACATCACACATGATCAACGGTATCTGGCGAATTGCCTGCCCGCGTGGTAAGATAGTCATTGGTCACGAGCATCGCACTACAGCGGCCAGTGCGTTGGTGGCACGCGATCGCTACTCAATTGTGTAGCTGTACAGGAACATGACAGAACAAAGATGACATCCGTTTCGCAGACCGGTGGTTCCGCTGTACGTGCGCGGCTGGCGCAACTGACCCGCCTGACATTTGGCTACAGTCTGGCAAGCCTCGCTGGTCCGATCTTCACCATTTTGCTGACGCCGCTGTACCTGCGGGTGTTAACCCCAGGCGATTACGCTGTGCTAGGCACTGTGACGACATTGGGCATTCTGATGCTCACGCTTGGCACGCTTGGCCTGAACGCTGCGGTGGCAGTTTTCTTCTACGATGGCGATGAAGCACACAGCCGGCAGGTTGTGACGACAGCCGCCAGTGTTGGTGTGCTCTGGTCCTTGCTTGTTGCGTTGGTGGTTGCGCTGACCGCCCGCCCGCTCGCGGCCTTCTCGCTTGGCTCAGTGTCTCAAGCAATTCTGCTGTACCTGGCGGCCTTCAACCTGCCATTTGCTGTGCTGTATGCGATTATCCAGGCATCGCTGCGGCTGCAGATGGCGGTGAAGCGCGCGAACATTCTGAGCCTGGCGTATCTCGGGCTGACGGTGAGTCTCAATGTGCTGTTTGTGCTGGTGTTGCGCTGGGGTGTTCTGGGCATCCAACTCACTACGGTGATCGTAACGCTGGGGCTGATGGCTGCGGGACTGGCGATGACGTGGGGCGAATGGCACTGGCCCAAGGCGGCGCTGGTCCGGCCCCTGGTGCGCGCCGGGCTGCCGTTTCTCCCGAACAGCCTGTCGTTCTGGGCGCTGGCCTACGTTGATCGCCTGCTGCTTCCGGCGTTTGCGGTGCCGCTTGGTGAGCGCGGGCTGTATGAAACAGCCAACAAGCTGGCCTCAATGCTGACTCTGCTGACCGTCCCCTTTCAGAATGCATGGGGGCCGCTGGCGCTTTCGATTCGCGAGGAACCATCAGCGCCGAGAACATACAGCAAGGTGCTGACGTATTTCACGATCGTGAGTTTGGGGCTGGTGCTGGCCATGGGGCTGTTCGCGCATGAAATCATGGTGCTTCTCGCGTTCCTGATAGGCAAGCCCGACTATATTCCATCCGCTATCTATGTCGCGCCGCTCAGCTACATCGCTGTGGCGAATGGTATCGGTGTCGCCGTGGGCGTGGGCGCGTATATTGCCAAACGCACCAGTGTGTTCGGATGGACCACCATGATCGGTGCGGCGCTTAATTTGCTCTTGAATCTGTTGCTCATCCCGCGTTTTGGGGCGTTAGGCGCGGCCTGGGCGACCGCGCTTGGCTATGCAGTTGTGCCAGTCGCGTTGTACGTGGCCGCGCAGCGCGTGTACTCGGTGCCGTTCGAGGTGTGGAAGGTGCTGCTGGCATTGGGCGTACAGGCCGCGCTCATGCTAAGCGGCACGCTGTTTGAGATAGGTAATCTGTGGCTTTCCGTTGCGGTGAAGCTGGCGCTGCTTGGATTGTACGCGGTGGCGCTGCTGGCGCTGCATGTCGTCGAGCCGTCCGAGTGGCGGGCGATTATGCAGATGCTCGGTCGTCCGCGAGCAATGCTGGCGACCATGGTACGACGTTGAGTGTATCTCGTTTATCTGGCGAATAACACCCTGTTCGGCATGCTTGATCAAACGTGGACCGATACCGACGAGACGCCTAACTATCTTGTGATTGTGTATAAAGCTCATGAGCGCTGAAATCATATCCACCTGCCCGTTGTGCGGCTGCAACCACCAGATTCCGTTCCGTGCCGTTGATGACTACCGGATCGTGCGCTGCGTGCGCTGCGACGGTTTGTTTGTCAGCCCGCCTCCGACCGCGTCGGAACTAACGGCTGTGTATCAGCAGGAAAGTTATTTCACCGGCGGCTGGCTCGGCTACAACGATTATTTTGCGCAGCGCCCCATGCACGAGCAGATTGCACAAACACGTTTGCGGCGGATCGAGCGCTGGTATCCGCAGCGTGGGCGCATTCTTGACGTTGGTTGCGCAGCGGGCTTTTTTTTACATGTCGCACAAGAACGTGGTTGGGAGCCGTTAGGTGTGGATATTTCACATAGCATGGCAGCCCACGCAGCACAACTGATTGATCGCCCGATTGCCGCCACTATCGAAGATCTTGAGCTGCCACACGCATCGCTCGACGCGGTAACGATGTGGGAATACATCGAGCATGTGCCGAATCCGGCTGAACAGGTGCGCCGCCTCGTGGAGCTACTTAAACCTGGTGGCGTGCTGGCGCTTTCAACGCCTAATACCGGCTATTGGACAGCTGTGCATCAGCCTGACCGCTGGCGCGAGTTTAAGCCGCCCGCGCATCTCATTTTCTTCACTGAGCCGACGCTGCGGTGCATGCTTGAGTCGTGCGGTTTAGAGGTATTGGCGGTGCCGCACACACAACCGCGCGCGCCCGCGCATCCGTATGCCTTTCAGCGCCTGCTGGAGTTGCTCCGGCGGCGAGTCGGCAACGGTGCAGAGCGACGCACACCGTTGTGGTGGACGTTCAGTTTAGCCTGGCGGCTGGCTGAGCAGGTGGCACGACTGCGGTACCGGTTCGACCCGCCGGGCAGCGACGTCAATGTGTGCCTGGAAGCCTACGCGCGCAAGCGATGACTATGGATGTTGCAACCGTGATCGTGACCTGGAACCAAACGCCGCTGACGTTGACATGTCTTGCATCGCTCCAGGCGGCGGGTGTGCCTGCTGCGACGATCTGGGTGGTAGATAATGGTTCGCAGCCTGAGGCTAGTCCGATGCTTAAGACGCAGTTTCCTGGCGTGCGCGTCATGCGCCTTGACACAAACTGTGGCTTCACTGGCGGCAACAATGTGGGTGTGGCTGCGGCGCTCGCGGCGGGCGCGCAAAGCATTTTGTTGCTCAACAACGACGCGACTGTCGAGCCGCAGACCGTTTCGGGGCTATGGACGGCGCTCGCCGCGGATCCGCAGATCGCCGCTGTTGCACCGAAGGTGTATTACCACGGCACGCCGCGCCTGATCCAATCAGTCGGCATTGCAGCCAACCCCACGAACGGACGTATCCGCATGCTCGGTAGCGGCGAACTGGATCGCGGTCAGTATGATCGACCTGCTGATCGGGAAGCATTATTTGGCTGCGCGCTGTTGATTCGCCGCGCGGCATGGGAACAAGTTGGGCCGTTGTGGGAGCCGTTCTTCGCCTATGCAGAAGAGGTAGATTGGTGCTTGCGCGCGCGGGCGTCTGGCTGGCGGCTAGGCTACGTTCCCGAGGTAGTGGTGTGGCACCGCGCCAGCAGCACGCTTGGCGCGGTGTCGCCGTTGCGCATGTATCTGATGACGCGCAACGAATATTATCTTTGGAAGCGCCATCATCAACGCGGCTGGCGTGGCAGCCTAGGGTTGGCGGTAGCACTCGCCCGGAGTGTACGCATTCTGCTGCGCTATCTGCGGGTGGGCCAGCGCATGCAAGCGCGGGCGCTGGTGCTTGGCATGTGGGATTGCTGGCGCGGACGTAGCGGCAACGCGCGCACAGCCAATCTGCGCCTCCGAACTACTGGTGCGAAATCATGAAATGTTTGCGGAAGAAACGATGGTGCCTGGCAGCACGCGCGCCGGGATATGGTGTATCATATGCGGCGTAGCATATTCGTTTTCTGTCTGGGCATTGCGGCATCTATTTCATGAGCGCAGTTTCTGATGCCTGTCTCGTCTGCGGCGGAACCATGGTGCGTGAAGTTTTCGCGCAGAACGGCTACCGGGTGGTTGCGTGCGCGCACTGCGGCTTTGAATTTGTTTATCCCACGCCGACCGTGGCGCAGTTAGCGGCGTATTACGACCAGAGCTATGCGGTGCCGCTCGCGCGCGACGCCAATAATGTCGCCCGTCATCGCGCGCCGCGCCGAATTGGAGCGCTGGCTGCCAGAACGCGGGCGACTGCTGGAAGTTGGCTGCTCCTACGGCCATGCTGGTCGAGCCAATCGAGGCTGCCGGGCTGGGCGATGAATTGATTTGCTACGCGCCGCGCGAGGTAGTGTGTTGCGCACCGAATTGCTTTTAAAAGGTGATTATTTTGGCGCTGTTTCGTAGCCGTACATTATTTCAGAAGTCGCTTCCATTGCAGCAGAGTATTTGTGTGATGCTAGGAATCCTAGCATGTGTTCTTGCTCTTATCGGCTTCATACGAGCCATTCCAATGCTGCTGCAAGTTCCTGATCAACTGGACTTCGGAGCATACTATGTGGCTGCGTATATATTAAATACACATGGCGAATTGTACCAGTCTAACATGATAGCTGTTGCAGCGGAGAATGCTGGACATGTACATGCGACATCATATATCTATCCTCCGTTTTGGGCGGTCCTTATTCGCCCGCTTGCGTTACTTCCATATTCAACAGCTGAAGTAGTATGGTTAGTATGTAATGTTTTGTTCCTGTGCCTTTCTGTGGTTCTTATGGTTCACCTGCTACAGCTTCCGTTTATCACTGCTGCTCCGCTTGTTGGTGTGTTATTCTTGATGCCTGCTGTCTATGACACCATGTTACTTGGTCAGGTTAGCTTGCTCATTACACTACTCCTCGTTGGGGTGCTCACCCTTTCCGTAGTCCCTATTTCAAAGAAATGCTACCAGAATGAGGTTCTTGCGGGTGTGTTGCTTGGGCTGGCAGTGGCAATCAAGGTGTATCAAGCAGTGATGATCTTGGTGTACATTGTGCATCGACGCATGAAGGTACTATTTACTACAGGGTTAACAGTAAGTATCACCGTCCTTATTGGCATATTATTTGGCGGTGGATGGTCTAGCATCGAACATTGGTTGACCGATGTCATGCCTGCCGTTTCAACAATGTCGCCTTTTCCATCAAATCAATCGATACGCGGTGTTATTACTCGTTTCTTCTCGACGAACCAGTTTCAGGTTCCTGTGCTAACAAGCACTAATTTCATGTCTATTCTGATTCGACCTCTGATAGATCATGCATTGCTTGGAAGGCTCATAAGCTGGATAGGTATTCTTTCTACCATCAGTGTAACGGTTCTCAGCATGATATGGCGAGTGCGCCAGGATGGACAGACGTATGTGTCTCTTGTAATGAATTTTGCGACAGCAATAGCGGCAATGCTTCTCATTACGCCTGTAGTATGGGACTTCTATTTTGTCCATGCGCTGATTCCGATGGTAGTTCTGGCTTGGTATAACGCCAGAGTGTCACTATCGCAATTAACGTTAATCATTGTATGCTTGTTGTTAGTGCTGCAACGATATTGGCGTTTTATGCTGCTGTTTGCTCAAACCCCATGGCTGATGTGCTTCGGTTTTCTAGGTATAGGCTTGCTTTGGTTTACTCTACAGCGCACATCTTTTCATCAATATGCTTGCACAATTACTCAAAAAAATGAGAGATGAGCATCGTACATTTTCTTTAACTGTCTTAAGTCCTTGGATTCCTTATCCACCTCACTCTGGAGGAACTGCTCACATCGTCGGTGCGCTACGCCAGCTTTCCCATGCTTATCGCATACATCTTTATGCGCTATCTGCTGAGCCTGCCCCACCTGTGTCACCATTGTTGGACTCGACATGCGAGGTGGTCAAAACCTTTCCACGCCCGCGCCGCCCGCGCCGTGGTCTCGCGCCGCCGGCGGTGTATCAGGAGCGCTCGCCGGAATTGATCGCGTATCTGCGGCGCGAGTGGGCCACCGCTCCGCCTGATCTCGTGCAACTTGAACATACGAGCATGGCCCAGTACGTTCATTTGGCTCGTGAGTATGGTATCCCGACCGTTTGCACTGCGCAGGTTGTTGCCTTCCTGGCACAAATCCGCCGCGCCCGACGTGAGCGGCATGCGGCCTTGCGCGCGCGGCGTTGGTTGGGCGCACTGAGTCTGTGGATCTATGAATTGCGTACCTTACCGCTTTGCGATCTTGTTGTGACACTCAGCACAGAGGATGCAGCGGAGTTGCGCCGCTGGCTGCCGCGCCTGCCTGTTGCGTATGTCCCATCGGGCGTTGATCTTGCCGGGCATCCCGTTCGCTTTAACCTCCAGGCCACCGACGAGGTATTATTCGTCGGCAGCTACCAGCACCCGCCAAATGTCGAGGGAGCGCTGTGGCTTGCGCGCGAGGTGTGGCCGCTGGTGCGCCGCGCTCGCCCATCGGCATGCCTGACGCTGGCGGGCCGCGCGCCGACGTCAGAGATTCAGGCGCTGGCCGCGAACGACATCCACATTCCCGGCACGCTCGACGATCTTGGCCCGTTGTATGCCCGCTCCAGCGTGATGGTCGCGCCGATATTCTGGGGCAGTGGCGTGCGGATCAAGATTCTCGATAGTTTGGCCGCTGGATTGCCACTTGTGACCACGGCAGCAGCAGCGGAAGGCATCAATCTGATTGAAGGTGAAAGCGCTTTGTTTGCCGAGCGTCCTGAAGATTTTGCAGCGGCAATCGTGCGCCTGCTCGACAATGACGCCCTACGTACACGTTTAAGCGCAGCGGGTCGGGCCGTGATCGAGCGCGATTACGATTGGGAGCGTGTCGGAACCCGGCTAATTGGATTGTACGAGCAGGCG
>DASTWM010000220.1:0-19092 GCA_035765855.1 Roseiflexaceae bacterium | reverse complement strand
GGCAAAGATACATGCGAGCCTCCTTTGGCAATGCAGAGCAATGTGCTATCTATCATACTGCATAATGCGCGTGTGCATGTTGGCCTCGCCATGACCCAGGCACGCTCATCCAACTTCCAACGTACTGTTCTGGGATAGGAGTTCCGTGTCATGGCGAGCGCAAAGCCATCCAACTATACTAAGTGGTACGAAATAATTTGACAAACCATTGCAGGACAGGACTGCCTACGTGACAATGAACTCCTCTGCCCAGCTGAACGCGCTCAACGGGCATCGCGCGCTGCTCAACGTGCCGTCGCACGCTGAGATAGCCGCCCATGCTGTGCAGCAGTTTTCAGAACAGCTATTCGCTGGACTGCCGTATCCTGCATTTATTCTTTCTGCCGCAGGGTACATCCAGAACATTAATCAGGCCATGCTAAGCGTGCTTGGCCTGCCGCGCGAGCAATTACTCAAACGGCCAATCAGCGACATCGTAGAATCTGCCAGCCAGCCCATGTTCGAGCGCCTGATCCACGCTGCGTATGACTATCCCGGCAGCCCGCAGGTGGGCGAAATAACGCTGTATGGCGCTGAAAGAAACCAGGTGCTGGTGCGTTTCAACGTGCTGACCGTTCCACAATCCATGCCGCCACTTGTCATGGCGATCGGTCAGCCGCTCGATGACTGGCTGACCCTGCTGCAAGAGGTAGTTGCCATCAGTATCGAATTGGAAGCGCGCAATGCACAGCTTGAAGAGCTTAATGCACAGCTCCACAAATCTGAGCAGCAACGCAAGCATGTAACAAATCTGCTCATTCATGACATTCGCAGCCCGCTTGTCGCCACCAGCGCGAGCCTCGAAATTGTGCAGCGAAGCATGAAAAGCCTGCCCATGCAGCCGTTCCTGTCCGAGGCTGTGGAAGCCGGGTTGCGCAGCTTGCGCACGGTGATCGATCTCACAAACGATATCATGGACATGAAAAAGCTCGAAGCAGGTCACCGCCCGACGACATTCGATAACATTGACTTTTATTCTTTTTGCGCGGAAATCAAGGCGACGCTTCAGGCGCTGTCGGTCCAGCAGCATGTCACGATCCAGATCGATGTCGTGCCGTCGAACCTGGCTGGCACAGGCGACCGGCGGCTCCTGGAGCGCGTCGTGCTCAATCTGCTGTCGAACGCACTGCGCTTCACGCCAGCGAGCGAAACCATCACCATCCAGGTACGGCAGGAATCCGACGATCACATGCTGCTGGTCGTGGCCGATCGCGGGCCGGGTGTTGCGCCCGGCGAACGAGAGCGCATCTTCGAGCCGTTCGTCCAGGGGCAGGGCGACAGCAAAGGCGGAACCGGCTTAGGGTTGGCGTTCTGCCGCGAAGTGGTTCACGCGCATGGCGGGTACATCTGGGTCGAAGACAACCCCGGTGGCGGCAGCCGCTTTTGCATCCGTCTGCCACAGCGCCAGGATCATGGCAGGGGCGTCAACGACGTGACCGCGATCTGAAGCGAGCGGAAAGGCATCGAGCAATTCGGCATGCTCTGCGTGAGAAGCCAGCGCCGCCAGAAATCGGCGTGCATCCAATTGGGCTCGATAGCGCGCCCGTACACGATTAGTTCCGGGTAGCCAAACCGCGGATCGTACATGACGTGACGGATCGTGACGCGGCGGCATGTGCAGAAGTTCTCGGAGGGATAGCAGTGCATGGATGACGAACGATCGATCCGCTCGTTGATATCAAACAACTCCGTAACCGACATGTCAGAAAGCCACGCAATGTTGCAGGTGTCTGCCATGACCGATTGCACCTGCTCGTCGCGCATCACAAACTCCTGGTGGCAAACCCTGCCGTAGTTTTCAATCTGAAGCGTGATGCGGTAGCGCGAAAACGGGCGCTGCGACCAGCGCTGCTGATTCATGCGCAATTCCTGGCGCGGGGACATTGGCAGGTGCAGCCAGCCGAACGTCCCCATGCCAAACAACAAAACGATACTGAGCGCGCTCACGGCGTGGTAGTGAACGAGTGACTTTGCAAACTTCATAGGCGCAGCCCAATCGGGAAAGCACTCAATTGCAGGCTGCAACCATCCTTCGCCTATCCCGCCCACCGAATGAATGTCGCACCTACTTCGCAATCTCGCGCGATATGACCAGCCGCTGAATTTCGCTGGTGCCTTCGTAAATCTCCGTTATCTTGGCGTCGCGGAAGAAGCGCTCCACAACGTACTCTTTCGAATAGCCGTTCGATCCGTGAACCTGGATCGCCTTGGTCGCCGTCCACATGGCCGTTTCCGATGCGTACAGTTTCGCCATGGCCGCCGCGCTGACGTAATCCAGGCCGTTATCTTTGCTCCAGGCCGCCTCGTAGGTCAACAGCCGCGCGGCCTTGATGCGCGTCGCCATGTCGGCCAGTGTGAAGCCCACCGCCTGAAAATCGAGGATCGGCTTGCCGAACTGCTCGCGAATCTTCGCGTACTCCAGCGCGGCTTCGTACGCGCCCTGCGCGATGCCGAGCGCCTGCGCGGCAATGCCGATCCGGCCAGCGTTCAGGGTTGTCATAGCAATTTTGAAGCCTTGACCTTCTTCACCGAGCCGCCGCCATGCGGGAATTCGGTAATTGTCGTAGGCCATCTGGCATGAATGGGCGCTGCGGATGCCGAGTTTGTTTTCAACCTTGACGATGCTGCAACCGGGCGCGTGCGTGTCGACCAGAAATGCCGTAATGCCCTTATGGCCTTTAGCCGGATCAGTCATGGTCATGAGCACGATGGTGTCGGCATGGTCGCCATTGGTCACCCAGTTCTTGATGCCGTTGATGACGTATTCGTCGCCGTCGCGGATGGCGGTGGTTTTCTGCGAAGCCGCGTCGGAGCCAGCGCCCGGCTCGGACAGCGAAAACGCGCCCAGGTTGCGCCCTTCGGCCAGCGGCACCAGCAGTTCGCGCTTCTGCTCCTCGGTGCCGTACTTTTCAATGCCGTAGCATGCCAGCGAGTTGTTGACGGAGGCAATCACGCCCAGCGAGGCATCCACGCGCGAGAGTTCCTCGATCACAATCGCGTAGGAAATGTAGTCGAGTCCCGCGCCGCCGTAGTCTTCTGATACGGCGACGCCCAGGAAACCGAGTTGCCCCATCTTCTTGACCAGCGCCTCCGGCCATTCCATGGCCTCATCGCGGTGGGCAGCGGTGGGCCTGGCTTCTTTTTCGGCAAACTCGCGCACGGCCTGGCGCAGCATTTCGTGGTCTTCGGTTGGTGCGAAATTCATGGAATCTCTCCTCGCTGAAAGATATGGCCGCGCCACGCGCGAGGCCAATTGGATAAGGATGAAGGGACGTGTGCAGCTATAATTATGATACCATATGCGGTGTAGCCACGCCCGCCACGTCCGTCTTTCGGCGGATTGACGGCGTAGCAGGCAGGTGGTACAGTACATGATAACAACATACAGCGAACAACGTTGACGGGGGAATAGTACGCGCCGCGCCGGGCGTCCAGCGAGTCAAGGCAGGTGAAAGCTTGACCAGCAGGCGAGCGCCGAACCCACCTCCGCAGTTGCCGCCGAAGCTACGCTCTAAAATGTAATTGTTTTACGCATGTAGATAAGGCTGGCCGGATGAGTCCTCCGTGATCGGGACGCGCCCTCATCGGGAACAGGTGGCGGCGGCAGAGTGGGGGTTCTTGCCCCAAACAAGGTGGTACCGCGGATTAATCCGTCCTTGAGCATTATGCTCATGGGCGGTTTTTGTTTGTCAAGGAACTGAAGGAACCATAGCAAACCGATAAGAACTAAGAACCAATCAGTTCCCGAGTTCCTAAGTTCCCTGCTTCCTGAAAGGAGGAGTTTATGCGACTTTCAACCCTGTGGGGCCGCACGCTGCGCGAGGCTCCGGCAGACGCCGAGCATGAAGCCTACCAACTGGTGCTGCGCGCCGGGTTGGCGCGACAACTGTTGGCTGGTGGTTACGCGCTTCTGCCACTCGGCATGCGCGTGTTGCGCAAGATCGAAGCGATCATGCACGATGAGTTGGGCCAGATTGACGCGCAGGAGTTCCGCACGCCGGTCATTCAATCGTCGGCGGCGTGGGAGCAGAGCGGCCGCTACGCCGATTACGGCCCGCTGATGCTGCGCCTCCGCGACCGCAGCGACCGCGCGCTGATTTTCGCGCCGACACATGAAGAAGCGGTGGCCGATCTGGCGCGGCGCGAGATCACGTCGTACCGGCAGATGCCAGCGATTGTGTATCAGATTCACACCAAATACCGCGACGAACTGCGTACCAAAGGCGGCCTGCTGCGCATGCGCGAATTCACCATGCTCGATGCGTATAGCCTCGACGCCGCCGCGGCTGGCCTCGACCGCAGCTACGAGCAGCTTGCCACAGCGTTCGAGCGCATCTTCGCGCATTGCGGCGTGCGTTTCGTCGCCGTCGAGGCCAGCGCGGGCGAAATGGGCGGGCGCGAGCCGCGCGAGTACATCGCGCTCTCGGCGGCGGGCGAGGACACGCTGGTGCTGTGCCAGCACTGCGGCTACGCGGCGAATATCGAGGTAGCTGTTGCCATGCAAGACAAAAGACATATGGCGAAAGACGAAGGAAATCAGGTTCAGGATCAGGTTCGTCATTCGTCCGCCGTGATTCGTCCAATGGAAGAAGTTGCGACGCCCAACTGCAAGACGATAGCTGAACTGGCTGCTTTTCTCCATGTTCCCGAGACAGCGACCGCCAAGGCGGTGTTCTTCGACACGCCGGAGCGCGGGCTGGTATTTGCAGTCGTTCGGGGCGACCTGGAGGTGAACGAGGCAAAATTACGCGCGGCTGCGGGCGTTTCTGCGCTCACGCCAGCTACAGCCGAACAGATCATGGCGGCGGGCGCTGTACCGGGCTACGCCTCGCCGGTTGGCCTGGCGATTTTAGCCACAGAGAGCACAGAGAACACAGAGAAAGCAAACATTCAATATACCTCGGTGAACTCTGTGAACTCTGTGGCTGATCAAAAGGTATTCGTCGTTGCCGACCAGTCGGTGGTGAACGCCGGGCTGCTGGTGGCGGGCGCAAACCGCGAAGGCTATCACGCGCGCAATGTGGTGTATGGGCGCGACTGGCAGGCTACCATCGTAGCCGACATTGCCACGGCGCGGGCTGGCGACCTGTGCGTTCGTTGCGGCATGCCGCTCACGACCGAGCGCGGGATCGAGATCGGGCATATCTTCAAGCTCGGCACGCGCTTCAGCGCGGCGCTTGGCGCGGTCTACCTCGATCAGAACGGCACGACCCATCCGGTCGTCATGGGATCGTATGGCATCGGCCTTGAGCGTTTGCTTCAGGTTATTATCGAGCAGCACCACGACCAAGCAGGCATTGTCTGGCCGCACGCCATCGCGCCGTTTCATGTGCATCTGCTCAGCATCGGCAACAAACCGGAGGTGCGCGCCGCCGCCAACGCGCTGTACGACGAGCTACGCCATGCGGGCATCGACGTGCTGTACGACGACCGTGAGGAAACGGCGGGCGTGAAATTTAATGACGCCGATTTGCTCGGCATGCCAGCCCGCGTGGTCATGAGCGAGCGGCTGCTGAAAGCCGGGCAGGTCGAAGTCAAGCGGCGCATTGGCGAGGCAGTCAGGATTGATCGCGCCAGCGCAACAGCGTTCCTGAGCGAACAATGAATGTCAGCCGGAACATCCATGGATGCTCCGGCTGAGAAAGTGTTTCACGCGGCGGTAGCCTCCTGCATCCGCGTGTCATTCGATCATGACGTTGGTCGCCACAATCTCGCGCTGGCGGTACTCGGCAACTCCGCCGCGCAGTTCGACAACCTGCTCGGCGCGCATGTCAGCCGATGACGCGCCGACGCTGAAAGTGAAAGCGCCCGGCTCGGTCACGAAGCGCATGTGCGGATCGTAGAACGCCAGCCGCGACGGATGAACCGTGAAGGTCACGCGCTTTGTCTGGCCCGGATCGAGTGGCACGCGCGCAAAACCAAGCAGCATCTGGTCGGGACGTGCCACCGAAGCGATGTTATCGCGGCAGTAAAGCTGCACGACCTCGTCGCCCGCGCGCTGCCCGGCATTGCGTACCTCCACCGCCACGTCAATCGGAGCGGTCGTTGTCGTTGCCTGCACGCTGAAATTGGCGTACTCAAAGCTGGTGTAGCTCAGTCCATGGCCAAAGGCGAACAGCGGCGTGGGCGGGCAGTCGGTGTAATCGTCGAAGAACATGGGCCGGTCGCCGCCAGCGCGATAGCTATGATAGATCGGCACCTGACCAACCATGCGTGGCAGCGTGATTGGCAGGCGGCCACTCGGATTGACCGCGCCAGTCAGCACGTCCGCAAGCCCATTGCCACCCTCTTCGCCGGGAGGAAAGAGTTGAATCAGGGCGTTCGCGCGCGCAGCGACCGACGTTAGCGTATGCACCCGCCCGCTCAGCACGACAACGACCAGCGGCGTTCCGGTGTCGGCCAGCTCCTCGACAAGCGCTTGCTGCACGCCCGTCAGATCGAGATCGGCAGCATCGTTACCTTCGCCGACGGTGACGGGCCGTTGCAGGCCACTCTTGCCCGCAACCACAACGACAGCAACATCGGCAGCGCGGGCGGCCTGCACGGCCTCGCCGAAGCCTGATTGGTCGTCGCCCAGCACCTCGCAGCCCCTGGCGTATGTCACCTCCACGCCTTCGCCAAGCGCGGCACGCAGGCCCGCAAGCGGCGTCACATGCGGCGTGAAATATGGCCCCGGCTTGTACGCTCCGCCCGCCTGCGGCGCAAGTGACGACTCGCTCCCGCTGATGCCACTTTCTCCCGGTGCATCCTGCGCGAGATAGATAATTTCGAGATGCGCCGGATAATGATAATCGCCCTGGAGCAGCCGCCGGTCGTCGGCACCCGGCCCAATCACCGCAACGCGCTTGAGATGCGGTCCAAGCGGCAACACACCATCATTGGCGAGCAGGACGGCTGATTCAGCAGCCGCCTGGCGGGCCAGCGCCCGCTGCTCAGGCGTTTGGAAGTGTGCGCTGGCCGCATCAGCGTCGACGTAAGGATTCTCGAACAGGCCAAGCTGGAACTTCATGCGCAGCACGCGCCGCACTGCGATGTCAACGACCTCAATCGGCAGCCGACCAGCCTCAACCTCAGTCTTCAGCGGCGCGCCGTAGAAGTCGGTCGCAGGCAATTCCATGTCAAGGCCCGCCGCCAGCGCCAGCCGCGCCGCCTCGCCCTGGTCGGCAGCGACACGGTGGAAGTTGAGCAACTGCGGGATCGACCAGTAATCGGCGACAACCGCGCCTTCAAAGCCCAGTTCGCCGCGCAGCAGGCCCGTCAAAATAGCATGGCTGCCCGCGCATGGAATCCCGTCAACTGAGGTGTACGAGTTCATGATCGCGGCCAGGCCCGATTCGCGGATGGCGGCAGCAAACGGCTCGGCGTAGACCTCGCGCAGTTCGCGCGGCCCCAGTTGCACCGGGTTCCAGTTGCGCCCGCCCTCGGACATGGCGTAGCCCAAAAAGTGCTTGCCGGTCGCCACAACCCCGTTTCGCAGATCGCCGGTCTGGATGCCGCGCACGTAGGCTGCACCAATCGTCCCATTAAGGACGGGATCCTCGCCGTACGTCTCCTCGACGCGCCCCCAACGCGGATCACGAGCGACATCAAGCACCGGCGCAAGCGCGAGCCGCGCGCCAACCGCCAGCATCTGCTCGCGGATGACGCCAGCAACCTGTTCGATCAGGGCCGGATTCCATGTGGCGGCAAGTCCGATTCCCTGTGGAAAAACCGTCGCGTCGCGGTGCAAAAAGCCGCCGACCGACTCCTCATGGACGAAGATCGGAATGCCCAGGCGCGTGCGCTCGACGGCCACGCGCTGAATCGCGTTCATCAACTCAGCACTTTCATGCGGGCGAAGTCCGGTCGAAGCGCCAATGCGCGTGATCTGGCCCATGCCATGCGGCATCTTCTCGGCGGTAAAATCCGCATCGAACGTATCGTTGCGCACGAGCGCAGTGCTCCACAGGCAGCCGAGTTGCGCGATCTTTTCGTCGAGCGTCATCTGGCGCAGCAGATCTTCGGCCCGGTCGTCGATCGACTGGTTTGGGTCTTTGTAGCGCGGTAGCGCGGTGGACATCCCGGTCCTCCTTTCTTAAACTGCAATGCAGGCGAACGCCACCATGTTCGGTTATGGAGTATTCGCCGAAGGAGTTATGCTGCCTCCTTGCGTTGATTTTGCTTGAGTTCTTCGAGAGCAGTCATGACCAGCTTGATGCACGCACCTTCACTCAACAAAGCAGTGTTGAGAAGTATGTGGAATGGGTCCGGGGCGTGCCAGTCGGCATGATAAAACTGGCGGATGTGGTTCGCGCGGCGCTGATCTTCCTCTCGCACGCGCCGCTCGGCCTCATGCTGGCTGATGCCGGCCCGTTGCATCACGCGCTCAACCCGCTTTGGGAAAGGCGCGACGAAGCGGACGTGAAGCACGTCGGGCTGCTGCGCCAGAATGAACTGCGACCCATGGCCGAAGATCACTGCATTGCCGGTGCGCGCCGTCTCAAGCACAATTTCCTTCGTGACCGTGACAAAGTTCTGGGTGATCGATTCGAACGGCGTCGGCCCATTCGGGTCGCTGGCCGGCACATAGGCAATATTCGTGAGCCACAGCACGCGGGCCAGGCGCTCGATAAAATCCTCGGCCCGCTCATCGTACCTGGCGGCGCTTACCTCCGACATGCCCATGCGGTGCGCGACCTCACGAATAATTTGCGTGCTGAGGTAGCTGGCACCCAATTGGTCCGCAATCTGCCGCCCGATTTCGGCTCCACCGCTTCCGGTCTGGCGCGAGATAGTGATGACTGGCATGAAACCTCCTTGTATTCAGCCATTGGCAAAGATGCGCAACCAGCGACGTTAGCCCTTGATCGCACCGGCCATAACGCCCTCAATAAAGCGCCGTTGCATGATCAGGAAGATGATCAGAATCGGCAGCGTACCCATGAACGATCCGGCCATGACCGCGCCGTATTCCTGCGTGTAGGGGCCGATCAGGCTTGGCAGACCCAGGCTCACGGTGAACATCTTGTCGTCATTCAAAATGATCAACGGCCAGATGAAATCCTTCCATGCCGCGCTGAAAAAGAGAATCGCCATGGTCGCCGTCACCGGCTGAGCAATCGGCAAAATGATCCGCATGAAAATGTTCCACTCGCCCGCGCCGTCGATGCGCGCCGCCTCCAGCAATTCGTTTGGCACACCGAGGAGATACTGACGTGCCAGAAAGACGCCAATCGCCTGCGCCCCGAACGGCAGAATCAGCGCAGAATACGAGTTAATCCAGCCCATGCGAACCATCATGGAATAGAGCGGGATCAGGATGACGTAAATCGGGAGTGTCAGCGTCGCTATCACCAGAATAAACAACACGTTGCGACCGCGAAAGTCGAACTTGGCAAACGCGTACCCGGCCATCAGCGACAGGATGACGCCAAGGATCGTGCGGCCAAGCGCGACGATGACGCTGTTTTCGAACCAGCGGATAAAACTGGTCTGCTGAAACAGCAGCAGATAGTTGCCCAGGTAAATATTCTCGGGAAAGAACTGGAATGGAATTGTATAAATCTCGCTGCCGGGCTTAAACGAAGCACTGATCATGTACAGAAATGGCATGATCATCAGTAACACGCCGAAGATGAGTATTGCATTGCCCAGCACCTGCCACAGGCGCGCGCTCGACGCTCGATTGCCAACCATGTGTATTCTCCTTACCAGATTGCAGATTCTGGATTGCAGATTTTAGATGGGGTGTGACTGCAATCTGCGATCTGCGATCTGCAATCATTCTTCGCCCCACAGGCGGAACAACCCAAATTGGATGAGGGATACCACAATGGCAATCACCGCCAGCGAGTAGCCAATCGCCGCCGCATAGCCGAGATTGAACTGCGTGAAGCCCATGACGTACAGATACATGGCGATCGTCAGCGTCGCATCCGAGGGGCCACCAGCGGTGAGCAGGTACGGAAGGTCGAACAGCTGGTAGGAAAAGATAACGGCCTGCACGATCACGAACAGGATGGTCGGGCGCAGCAGCGGGATCGTGACCCGCCAGAACGTTTGCCAGCGCGTCGCACCGTCAATCGACGCCGCTTCGTTAATCTCCTCGGGAATGGCCTGCAAGCCTGCCAGAAAATAGAGCGAGTTAAGGCCAACAAAGGTCCAGATAGCGACAAGGATAATGGACGGCAGCGCGTAGGTGGTCTCCCGCAGCCAGCCAACTTTTGGAATGCCCAGCGACGCCAGTGCCTGATTGAGCAAGCCAAAATCCTTGTTGAAGATCAGGGCAAACATCAGGGCGATGACCACGAACGACGTAAGATTCGGCAGGAAGTAGATGACGCGGTAGAAACTTTTCAGGTTGGGCGAGGGCACAATAAACGAGCGCACCATGAGCGCCAGCACCAGGGCGAGCGGGCTGAGGATAAAGACGCTCGCCAGCGTATACAGCGTTGTATTGATTAATGCCTGCCGGTAGCGCGGGTCGGAGGCGAGCGACACATAGTTATCAATGCCGATGAACGTGCGTGAACCAAGGCCGATCGCTTTGTAGAAGCTCAGAATAAACGAAGATACGACCGGATAGAGGAAGAAAATGCCGTAGATCAGAAAGAACGGGAGCAAAAAGAGATAGGGAGCCACCTGGTGCGCATGACGATCCCACCAGGAGATCGTCTGTCGCGTCTGTGGCCGCAGTTCAGGCGTTGCCGCCGATGCCGCATTGCGTGGCGGTTGGGTTTTCATCATTTCCTCCTTCAGGACAGGCACATTGAGGAGCAGCGTGGAATTGGCAGCCGCTATCCCTGATGAAAAGTGATTGTACACGAAGAAGACGTACGCGTGTGATGGTGGAGCGGCTGCACAGCATACCTGATACGATATTGGGCATGCTCCTCCTATCCTCTGGTTCTGCTCTCAGATAGAAGCGCGTGTCGCTGACCCTGATTGCCAGCGACACGAATATGTTGAGGATGAGGCCATGCCCATGATGAGATGGCAGGAACACCGCGTATGCGCCGTCTAGCTCGCCTGTTCCTTCAAACGCTTGACCTCGGTGCCTAACTCCGTCAGGGCCGTCTTGGGATCGGCCTTGTCCTGCATCACCGGCGTAATGACGATACGATTCATGGCCTCGGTCGCTTCCGGCCAGACCGGCGATTGCTGGAATGGTGGCAGTTCCGACGCAACGGATGCGTAAAGTTCACCGATCTTCTGGCCGCCGAAGAAATCGGATGGCTGCTTGAGCGCCGGATCGTCGTAGGCCGGCTTGTAGGAGGGATAGATCGTGCGAATCTTGAAGTCGGTGAGCACGCCCTCGGTGGTCAGGTTGCACAGTTTAATCAAATCCCAGGCGATATCCTGATTCTTGGACTGCTCGGTGATGCACTGGCCGGTACCGCCGAAGTTTGCCGTCGGCTTGCTATCGCCCAGCCCTTTTGGAAATGCCTGAGCGGCCCACTTTCCTGACTGGGCCTTCAGGGTGTCGAACAAGCCGCCGAAATGCCAGGGCGGCCCCCAGGTCGAAACCCATTGTTCGGCGGCCAGGGCAGCCTTATACGTCGGTGGTGTCCAGTTGTCATTCGCCTCAGCGGGCGCGATCATGGCGATCTTGCTCTTGTACACAAGGTCGTGGAGGAACTGCATGACCGCGACACTCTTGTCGTTATCGGCCTGGTAGTTGCCCTGTGCATCGAACATCGTCGTTCCCGCGCTCTGGCTCAGCATGTACCAATCGCCAAAGTGAATATCATGGACGGCGCACATCTTGCTCTTGCCGCCTGCCACAACTTTCTGGCCTGCAGCGATGTAGTCATCCCATGTGTCGAAAGGTGTTTTGATGCCCATGCTATCCATGACATCCTTGCGGTAGCCCATGACGCAGGTGTTAAGCTCGTCGCCGAGGCCGTAGATCTGGTCCTTCCATGACCATGGGGCGGTTGCAGCAGCCGTGTAGAGGTTCTTGATCTCGTCGCCAATGCGCTCGTTCAGCGCAACAAACCCAACACGATCGCCCTTGAGGAAACGTGAGAAGCGCGAAATCTCAACATCGGCAATGTCGGGCGCGCCCACACCAGAGGCAAGCGCCGCCAGAAGTTTGGTGTGCATGTCCTCGTACTGGTAGACCCGGAAGTTGACCGCGACATCGGGGTGCATCGACGTCCATGTCTTCGACTTCAACAGCTCCTGGACGAACTTGATGCGGTCTGAACTGAAGGCCCAGAATTCAAGTGTGGTTTTGGCTGTGCCGCCCGATGCACCGACCGCGATTGCAGTTTCGCCAGCAGGAGCAGCAGCACCACCGCTCGCAGCACCCGCTGCGGTTGGCGCAGCGCTCGCCCCACCGGCTGCTGTCGGCCCCGTGCTCGCTCCACCACTTGGCGCAGTAGTCGTCACGCCACATGCGGCCAGCAACGCGGCACCTGCTGAAGCCATCGTCGCGCGTAAGAAAGACCGTCGTGATACGCCATGATCCGTCCGAGGCACGTCCTTGTTGGCCTTGTGCGTACTCATCACTAACTCCTTCGTTGGATTCTGGTATTCTCTGAGCGGGAGCTCATACTGATTATACCACGTTGTCAATAGGTATAAAGCGTATTAGTAATAATTTATTAAAGATCTTGCGAAGAGCTTGCACATAGAGCGATTGTAACTGCAATGATCCAATTGCTGGCATAAATGCCCGATTTTCAACGAACATAAATCTCCTTGACAAACAAGCACTTTCATATAAAATGTCGACAATCGACTGACGACATTTCTTTAACTTCCCTCTTCCAACAAAGGAGCCAAACGTTTTCATGTCTGACTCACTTGTAGCTCTGCGCCCGCCCAGTCGCGCTCGCCTTGTCGATGATGTACGCCAGTCATTGGAGGATGCCGTTCTTGCCGGGCATATCAAGCCTGGTGAGCGGCTGGTGGAAACACGCCTGACCAGGCAACTCGGCGTCAGCCGCACAACGGTGCGCGAGGCATTGCTCATGCTGGAGCGGCAAGGGCTGGTGGAAACACAGCCACGGCGCGGCACCTTTGTCGCGCGCCTGTCGCGGCAGGACTCGCTGGATGTCGGCTATGCGCGCGCGCTGCTTGAAGGCTACGCGGTGCGGATTGGCTTCGAGCGGATTGACCATGCGCTGCTGGCCCGGCTTGACAGTCTGATTGAGGACATGGGCCGCTGCCAGTTGCCGCTTGATGTGCTGCGACTGATTCAACTTGACCTGGATTTTCACCGGTTGATTGTTGAAATCTGCGAATCGCCGCGCATCATCGAGCTGTGGTCAAACCTGAGCGGCCAGATTCGGGCTTTGTTCATCACCACCCTCGAAAATGAGCGCGCCACCATTGATTACATCGTGATGTTTCACCAGCAACTGGTTGATGTGCTGCGCTCTGGCGATCCGGAGCGCGCGCAGCAGGCCGTGCTTGCTCATTACGTTCGCGTGCCGGAAAGTGATCATTTAGCAGCTATCACGGCGGCGATCAACACGGTCGCCCCTCGCGCGCAACAGGCAACGCGCGAGTAATTGAGAACACAGGAAAAGCCATGCGGGAAAGCAAACTACGAGTAGCCGTTCTTGGCGCGGGCGCATGGGCGCAACACGCCCATATCCCTGGCTGGCTGCGCGATCCGCGCTGCGAACTTGTCGCGATTGGCGACGTGGTCGGCGACCGGGCGCAGGAGTTCGCGAAGCAGTTCGGCGTGGCCGAGGCCACCAACGACTGGCAAACGCTGGTCGGGCGCAATGACATCGACGTGATCGATGTGGTTACGCCGTCGCAAACGCACCTCGAATTGTCGCTGGCGGCGCTGGAAGCCGGCAAGCATGTGCTGTGCGAAAAGCCGGTCGCCTACGATTTCCGGCAGACGCGCCAGGCCGCCGCGCTGGCAAAATCCAAAGGACTCAAGACCAAGCTCGGCTTTACCTTCCGCTACAGCCCCGGCGTGCAGTTCGCCAAGTCGCTGATTGACGAAGGATTCGTCGGGCAGCCGTTCATCTTCAACGGCTACGAGCAGAACTCGCAATGGCTCGACCCGCAGAATCCGCTGCGCCAGGTCGACCCGGACGCCGATCAGTCGGTGATTCAAACCTCGTCGCTGGAAGGCTACGGCGCGCCGGTGATTGACATCGGCCACTGGTGGGTCGGCGCGGATTACAGCCGCGTGGTCGGCACCATGAAGAACTTCATTCCCGAGCGCATGGTGCGCGCCACCGGCAAAATGATGCGCATGAACATTGACGACGGCGACATCTACATCGGTGAATACGCCAACGGCGCGATCGGCTCGATCCAGACCAGCTTTGTCACAATCGGCAATTATCCCGGCATCGAGGCGCGCATCTACGGCGAAAAGGGCGCGATCATCTGCCGCCTGGTTGAGGAATTTGGCGTCGCCGAGACGATCAAGATTGCCACGCCGGATGATGTCGAGTTCAAGCAGGTCGAGATTCCGCAGCGCTTTTATCCCGCTGGCGGCCACCCGCGCGAGTCATGGCGCAGCCTGTTTTATGCCAACCTTGTGAAGGATTTCATTGACGAGATTCTGGACGGCGGCGAGCGCAACCAGGGCAACTTCGACGACGGCGCATGGGTGCAGGAAGCCATCAATGCCGTTGAGCAGTCCTTCCATGAGCGGCGCTGGGTTGACCTGCCGCTGGAGTAGCGGCGAACCTGTGTGTTCGCCCGATGCTCGTTATAAGGAACCGAACGTGACACACGCACCTGCGTTTCAAAATTGGCTCGATGCTTTTTTCGCATCGTACTACCGGCACCGCCCCGTCAATGCGACGTTTGTCGGCGTGCATGACTACGACGACCGGCTGCCGGATTTTTCCGAACAAGGCATTGCAGCCGTGCAGTCCGACATGGCCGCGCTGCTGCAACAGCTTGGCGTGTTGCCCGACGAGCCGCTGCGCGCCGCCGAAACGCTCGACCGCAGGCTGGCGGAAGGCTTTCTGCGCATCCAGCAGTGGGAATACGATTCGCTGCATTTCGCGCGCGGCAATCCATGTGTTTACACCGGCGAGGCGGCCTTTGGCGTGCTGTCGTTGTTGCGCCGCCCGTTCGCGCCGCTCCAGGAGCGATTGGCGCATGCTGCCGCGCGCATGGACGCGATCCCCGCGCTGCTTGAGCAGGGCCAGGCCAATGTGCGACAGGCTCCGCGCGCGTGGACCGACAAGGCGATTGATGAATGCCATGGCCTGCTGGCGCTGCTTCAAGAAGGCATTCCGCAACTTATGCACGAAAACGGCATGGACGATGCGCGCGTGAGCGATGCGGCGGAACGTGCTTCAAAAGCCGTCACCGCGTTTCAGCAGTATCTCGAAAATGAGTTGCGCCAGCATGCCAGCGAGCAGATCGCATGCGGCAGCGAAGCTTTCGAGTTGTACTTGCGCCACGGGCATTTCCTGAGCCAGTCGGCGGACGAGATCGCCGCGCATGCCGAGGCCACTATCGCCGAGTGCGCGGCCGATCTTGCGGCGCAGGCCCGTGAGTTTGGCGCGGATGACTGGCGCGCGGTGCTGGCGATGCAGGCCGATCATCATCCCACAACTGAACAGTATCTCGACCAATATGGTAAGGTGTGGGACGCATGCCGCGCCACAGCCGAGGCACATGACCTGGTGACGTGGCCGGAGTACCCGATTCGCTACGTGCCACGCCCGCGCTGGGTGCGCTCCGCCGCGCCGCACCTGTATTTTCTGTTCTATCATTCGCCCGCTCCGTTCGACCGGCTGCCGGAGGTCGAATACCTGGTCACGCCAATCGAGCCGAGCATGCCCGCCGACGAGCAGGAGCGGCTGTTGCGCGCCACTAACGACAGCGTGATCAAGCTCAACCATGTCGTGCATCACGGCGCGCTCGGCCACCATGTGCAGAATTATTACGCCTTCCGCGCCGAATCGCGGATCGGCCAGATGGCAGCGGTGGATTGCGCGTCGCGGGTCGCCATGTTCTGCGCCGGAACCATGGCCGAAGGCTGGGCGTGCTACGCCACCGATCTCATGGGCGAAGTTGGCTTTATGACGCCGCTGGAGCGCTTCGGCGAGCGCCACGGGCGGCTGCGCATGGCCGCGCGCGCGCTGGCTGATGTGCGGCTGCATCACGGTCAGTGGTCGCTGGAGGACGCGGCGCGCTTTTATCAGGAGCAGGTTGGCATGCCAGCGGCGGCGGCGCGCAACGAGGCTGTGAAAAACAGCATGTTCCCCGCCACTGCGACGATGTATCTGATGGGAACTGATGCGATTCACGCCTTGCGGCACGCGATGGAAGCGCGCCCCGACTTCAACTTGCGCCACTTTCATGACCAGTTGTTGTCATTTGGCTCAGTTCCAGTCGCATTAATTGCGGAAGCGATGCATGGTGTTTAAGCCACAGAGTTCACAGAGAACACGGAGATAATAGAACTCAAACCTTTATATCCTCGGTAATCTCTGTCGCAAGGAAAGGAACGTGGATGACATTCGAAATCAGTGATACAACACTTGCCTATGGTGAAGATGCAACTACCGCGCTGCTGGGTCTTGATGCGCTGTTTCGCGCCGAGCCGGACCATGACGACGCGCTGGTAGTATTGAACATGTCCAAGACTCACCAGCCGGAGCGCTTTGCCGACTACACTGAGGCAAAGGCGCGCTTTGCTGAGTTGGAGCAGCGTGCCGCAGACTTGCCCGAGCCAGACCGGCGGCGCTATTACCAGCAATTGTGCCAGTCAGAAATCGCGTTCTGTGATTGGCGCATGGGGCAATTGCCATTCGCGTCGCAGGTGAGCGGCTTCCTGCATGTGCCGGCTGCGCCCGCCTCCGAGGCGGAACTGAACGCGCTACGGACTGACATGCGCGCGCTGCTGAACGGCATGGGCTACAGCGGCGACCTGTCCGCGCAATGCACCGCCTGGCAGGATCGTAACCGCGTTCCGGCGGACGAGGTGCCGGACACGCTCACCGAACTGCTGGACGAGGCATGGGATCGCACGGTGGAGCGCATGGAGATTCCCGCGCCCAAGTCGGACGGCATGCGCGTGCAGGGCGTGTCGGGCGTGCCGTACAGCGGGCGCTGCGACTACGCGCATCGGATGATCGACCTGAACATCGATCCGATCTACACGCGCCCGGGGCTAAAGCACCTGGCCGTCCATGAAGGCTATCCGGGGCATTATGTCCAGTTCAAGCTGCGCGAGACGTTGTACCACAACGGTACGGCCCCGGCGGACAATCTGCTGTCGGTGGTGAACACCGCGTCGTCGTCGCCATTCGAGGGCATCGCTGACAACGGCCTGCGGGTGATTGACTGGATTGAGAGCGATGATGATCGGCTTTCGGCGCTGCTGACGCGCTACCGCTCGGGCATCGGCACGGTGGCGGCATGGCAGCTCCATGTGGAGAAACGCGCGCCGGAGCAGGTGGCCGATTGGTTGCGCGCCAACGGGTTGGTCGGCGGCGAAGGCTGGGTGGCGAATCGCATGCGCTTCATCACCGCGTCCGACCGCAGCGCGCTGATCTGGTCGTACTGGTGGGGCGAGGCGTCGGTCGCGCCGGTGTGGGAGTCGGTTGCGCCCGATCGCCGGGCGGAGTTCCTGCATTATTTGTATGGCCGCATGCATTCGCCGCAAACGATTGCGATGTTTGCGTAACAGGGAGAACAAAGAACAAAGAACATGGAATATAGCGTGTTTTGTTCTTTATTCTTTGTTCTTTGTTCGATTGGCAACCTGGAAAGGAGCGGCGTATCGGCTACAAGCACACGTTGGCTTTTACACAAATTCTTAGTTTTTCCATTCAGAAGGAGCGAACCAATGGCAGAGCACATGCGTGATGACCACATGAGTCGCCGTCGATTCTTGCAGCTTCTCAGCGCCAGCGTCGGTGCTTCCGTTCTCGCGGCCTGTGGCGGCACATCCGCCCCGGTCGCGCCGTCCGGTGACACAAATAGCGCACCCGCCGCTGATACCAATAGCAATAGCGCGCCAACTGCCGCACCAGCAGCAGACACCGGCGCGGCAGCGACCAGCGCGCCAGCCGCCAGCGGATCCGGCGCGAAGAAGTTGCTGCGGATCGGCTACGGTGGCGAAATTGACACGCTGAACCCATTCACCAGCCAATTCCTGATCGACATTCACCTGACCATGATGGAAGGCTTGATCGTCAGCAACGACAAGAATGAATATATTGCGGTGCTTGCGAAAGAGATTCCCACGGTTGAGAACGGCGGCGTAAAGACGCTGTCGGACGGCAAGACCGAGATCACATGGAAGCTTCAGGAGGGCGTCAAGTGGCACGACGGCACCGATTTCACCAGCGATGACGTTGTGTATACCTGGAAGTTTATCACCGCCGAAGGCTCGGAAGTCTATAACCGTGACGAGTACATGCCGATCAGCAAGTGCGAAGCGGTGGATAAGTACACGGTGAAAATGACCTGGGACAAGCCGTTTGCCGCCTACGCCAGCCTGTTCGAGTCTGTTCTGCCCAAGCATGTAATGGAAAAGCAGGATCCCAAGACCGGCGAATTCAACCGCAATCCAATCGGCACCGGCCCGTTTAAGTTCACTGAGTGGAAGAGCGGTGAATACATCCGCGTGTCGCGCAATCCGGACTATTGGCGTGGCAAAGAATACCCGTCGGTTGACGAGGTCGTGTTCACGTTCATTCCTGACAACAACACGCGCCTGAACGCGCTCAAGGCCGGTGAACAGGACTGGGGCCAGATCACGCCCGATCAGGCGAAGGAAGTCGAGAATCTGGCCGGGTACAAAACGATTCTGGTCGATCAGAACTCATGGAACCATTTCGACACCAACATCAAGACTGAGCATGGCAAACTGCTGTTTAGCGATAAACAGGTTCGGCAGGCGTTGGCCTTCGCGATTGATCGCAACGCGATTGCCGACGGCATCATGCAAGGCACCGTGAAGGTCGCGGACACGGTGGTTGCGCCGAGCAGCCCGTACTTCAACCCGGACGTGCCAAAGTATAATTATGATCCGGAAAAGGCCAAGCAGATGCTCGACGCGGCGGGCTGGACCGTGGGCGCGGATGGCATTCGCGCGAAGGACGGCCAGAAGTTCTCGTTCACGAT
>DASTWM010000219.1:0-6834 GCA_035765855.1 Roseiflexaceae bacterium | reverse complement strand
AATGCCGCCATGGTGATTCGTCGCCGTACCAATGCTGCCATCATCGCGGCGCACGAACGGATCGTTGTGCTCGGAGCCGCGCATGTGCGTGACCTGCTTGCCCTCGCCGAACTCGACCGCCTTGATCGCCGGAATGCTGAACATGGCCTTGCCAATGTCGGCCTGGAGCTTGTCGAACACCGGCTCGCCCAGGCCTGGTGGCACGCCGCGCGCCCGCACCTCGACCACGCCGCCGAGCGAGTCGAGATCGCGCTTGGCCTGCTCGACCCGCGCGACCATCTGCGCGGCGACTTCCGGGTCGGGGCAGCGCATGGGGTTGCGCTCGATCTCGTCTTCGTCAATCTGGAGCGCGACGAGATCGCCCATCTGCTGTGTCCATGCAATAATCGACATGCCGGACTGCGCCAGCAGTTTCTTGGCGACCGCGCCGGCCGCCACGCGCCCGATCGTCTCGCGCGCGCTGCTTCGCCCGCCGCCGCGATAATCACGGAAGCCGTATTTGGCGTCCCAGGTGAAATCGGCATGGCCGGGGCGGTACAGGTTTTTGATGGCGTCGTAATCCTGCGAGCGGGCATTCGTGTTGAACACGACCATGCTGATCGGCGTGCCGGTGGTGCGGCCCTCGAACACACCCGAGAGAATCTGCACGGCGTCAGCTTCCTGGCGTGCCGAAGTGACGCGGCTCTGCCCCACCCGCCGCCGGTCGAGGTCGCGCTGCACGTCTTCCTCACTGAGCGGCAGGCCAGCCGGGCAGCCATCCACCACGCAGCCCACCGCCGGGCCGTGCGATTCGCCCCATGTCGTCAAGCAAAAAATCTGGCCGAACGTATTGCCGGGCATAGGCCTTTCCTTCACAATTATACAAATTCCCTGAACATCTTTGTCATGTTGAGCGGAGCGAAACATCTCACTGTCAAGCAATGAGATGCTTCACTCCGTTCAGCATGACAACGCGAAATATGCGGTGAAAAGTATTAGTCTATTAACAGAATTGTTGCATATTATAGCAGCGCCATGCGCCTTCTGTGCAATGGGTTTCTACTTGCCCATCACCGGCATGTACATCACATATGGCGTCCTGGTGCTGACCAGATCAATCGCCGTGAAGCCAAGATTACGAGCGTGCGCCGCGTCGCTGCCGAGTTCAAACGCGCCGTACCAGCGGTCGCCAGATGCACGCGGCACACCCCAGGCCACCTTTATGTCAAATGACTGACCGGCGGGCTGCGTGGTCGGAGCAGTTACTGTCATGCCGCCGTCGCTTTGCGCAGGCACCAGGCCACTCGCAAGCGTCCACGCGTCAATGCCGCGCTGCGACGCCTTCCAATTTTGCACCAGCACAAGGTAGTGGCCCGCGCGCGGATGTGGCAGATTGCAGCGCTCCAGCACCGTCTCAGTCGCGCTGACGCACACAATCTCGCTCGACTGCACGACACCGTCTCGTGGCTGGCCGTTGCTGCCGTCGAGCGCCACATACAGGTCGAGGTCTTTGGCGGTCGTGGTGATCACCTCGGTGACAAAGCGCGCCGTACCGTCCGGCACATCTACGGCGCTGGTCACAGCGCCATCCATGCTGTCGAACGGCGCGCCAGGAGTGGGATCCTGCGCCGCCACTTCGCCGTGCAGCGTCGCCTTTGTCAAGCCATACACATTGACCGCAAGATTAGTGATTTCGATCGTTTTCACCCCGCTGATGGTCACGCTGCCCTGCGCTTCGTCCGACGGGATGCGAAACACGCCCGGCACATTGCTGGTCGCAGACCGCACCACCACGGGCATGTGCGCCGCTGGCGCGTAGCCATGCGCCTCGCTGAACGTCACTTCGCCGGAAGCCCACGCGCCCAGCGGCAGCGGCGCAAGCGTCGCAGTGATGGTAAGCTGTGTTGTGGCACCGGGCGCGAGCGTAACCTGCGCGGGCGCAACCGACAGACTCAGGCTGGGCGACACGGCAGAGGTGGCGGCGCTCCATGTCGCGGTGACGGGCAGCGTGTTGCGGACGACGCGCGTCCATGAACAGACGACCACGCACTCAACATTCATCAGGCTCGCGCGGTTGAGCGCGCGCGGATCGCCGCCGGCCGCCGGATTGGCATGAAAATAGTTCTGGGCCGTCTCGTCCAGCACCAACCCGGCCATGGCCGCGCGCCGCACATCGATTCGGCCCGCGCCACGGTCAAACGGTCCGGCTGGCGCGCTGGTATCGTTCCGCAGCGTGGCGGTGACGGCGGTCGTCATCAGCGCGGAATAGATTTCGCTCGGCGTCCAGTTGGGATGAAGCTCACGAAGCAGCGCCATAGCTCCTGTAACGTGTGGTGCTGCCATGGACGTGCCGCTTTCAAAACCAAACTCGTCGCGGGCAAGATCGGAGTTCGCAACCGCCGCCAGAATATCAACGCCGGGAGCCGAAAGGTCAGGCTTCATGACGTTCGGCGCGGTGGTGTCCGGCCCGCGCGAGCTAAACGCCGCCATGATGTCACCATTCGCCGCCGCCGTGTCCCTGACCGCGCCAGTAATGCGCGCGCGATGCTCGCCGCCGTTCGCAAGCCATGTTTTCAGCCGCACGCCGTCAGCGTACGTGAGGTGGACGCCGGGAATGGGATATGCGTCGCCGTTGATTGAGTTGCCATTTGCGCGATCGTTGGCGAGCACAAAGCCCGCGCCACCCGCTTTGGCGACGTTCTCCGCCTTGTCTGCACGGCCATTTGTGCCACGGTCGCACACTACAATCAGCCCGCTTAAATCCACTCCACTGGCAAACGGCTCGCACAACGGGTTGTTGTATCCAAAACCGGCGTACACAATCGGCAGCGCGCTGTTCATGCCAACGCTAAAACCCTTGCCCGTCATAGTCGTCGGCAGAACGTCCACGCCGCTGAAGTCCGTCAGCGTGTTGCGATACACGCGGTTGTGCGTACTGGCCGCCGCGCTCATGACCCACGGCGCATTCGACGGCGACAGAATCGTTCCGCCATCCGGGCCGTTGTTGCCCGCCGAAACCGAGGTCATGATGCCAGCGTCAAGCGCGTTGAGGAAGCCAATCGCATCGGGCGACGAGGCCGACCATGGGTCGCGTGACGCGCCGCCAATCGAAAAGTTCAGCACATTGACCTTGTCTTTCACTGCCTGATCAATCGCCGCGAGAATGGCCGAGTTAAAGCAGCCCGCCTGATCGCACACGTCATAGGCGATGATGTTGGCGTGCGGCGCAACTCCGCCGATCATGCCCGTGTCGCTGACGACCGTACTCGACAGCACGATGGAGGACGGCACGATGTTGCCCGCTGCCGTGCTGGCCGTGTGCGAACCATGGCCGTCGTCGTCAGCCGGGCTTGGCTCGCCAAGCGGGCTGCCCGCGCCGTTGACGCCTGCGAAGGCCCACGCGCCGATAAGCTTGTCGTTGCATGTGATCGCTGGATTGTAGCCGGATGGATTACCGTCGGCGGCGGAAGGCGCGTTGTTCGGGTCGCACGCGCCGCGATACACGCCCGCGCCGAGCGGGTTCGCGACAGTGTAGCCATCTGCGCCGGTGGCGGCGAACGAGGCATGGCCGAAATTGATGCCGGTGTCGATCACGCCGACGATCATTCCCTCGCCTTGATTCGGCACGATCTGGCCGCGTATTTCGCCAGCAGGGAAAGCGGCGGTGCCAATGTTCACGTACAGGCCGCCGCTATAGAGTTCCGGCTCGTCAGCGGCTGCAAGCGTCGTTTGGCCGAGCGCAGCCCCCGTAGCCGTGACGGCCAGCGGAACAACTTCAGTTCCATTTGTGCCAGCCGCGCCGCGAACGATGTGCGCGCTCGTGGCCGGGCCGCTCAGCCCCTGCGCGCCAATCTGGAATTGCAGGGTGCGGCTCGCCGCGTCGTACGTAAACGCGCCGCTGCCGGTTGCGCTGCCGGAAGTGGGCGGCTGTTCCTGCGCGCCGTTGAGCGTGGCCCTGAACAGCGCGGGAGCATGCGCCGCGCCCTCTTGCGCCGCGCCGATGAAGCCCGGCCCGGCATCGGTTTCCGGGTGCTGCACGGCGTCGGGGATGACATGCCGCACGCCCGCCACGCCGCCAAGCTGCCGGGCCTGTGCAGGCGAAAGGCGCAGCGCCATGCCGTTGTAGGCTGCATCATAGACATGGACAACATCAGGCTGGCTGCCAAACAGGCGCGCGGCGGTTTGCAATACGCTGCCGCGCTGGCGCGCAAGATACGCGCGGTACGCCCGGCTCGCGGCGCTATTGGTGTTGAGCTGGCGCATGCCAGCGGCGCGCGGATTGGTTGCGGGCAGCCCGGCCATGCCGCCGGTATAGCTCGCCAGTGGCGGGTCGGCCAACTGCACGATGTACAGCCCGGAGGGGCTGGGCGGCAGCGCGCCGCCTTCCCATGCATGCGGAACTGCCCGCTGAGGAATGGCAGACGCGGAGGACCAGGGAACCACGCTGGTCAGCATGAAACAAAGAATAAGAATGCCTCGTTTAAACACGCGCCATCTCCTTTGCGAGCAGCCACATTGGCACAGCATGCATCTGTGCAGATCGTCATATATTAATTGTACAAGAAGAATGCTCGCGAGCATCCTTAGAATATGCCTGATAGACACAACAGCCCACGTTCGCCATGAAGGCAAGCGTGGGCTGTTGTCCGTTAGGGATGGAGGCTAGCGCTGGCCGATGAGCGGCAGATACGCGCGCGACGGGCCACCTGCAAGTGTCACCACCTCGGCCCGCGTATCCGACGGGTTGAAGTGATGGAGGAGCAGCACGCCCTCCGAGCGGTTGTCAAGGTAGGCGAATGGATCGAACCGCACCGGAATGCTCTTGCCTGGCAGGTCGAAGTACGCCGGCGTACCCGCCATGCCACCAGTCAGGTCGATGCCCGGCTTGGCCGCATTGTACGTCAGCGTCGGCGACATGTCTGCCATGACCGAGTTGTAATCTGGATCATGCAGATCAAACCGGCTATAGGTAACAATGGAGTAGTCAAACGTTCCGTCCGTTCCGGTAAGACCAAGCTCAGACAGCGGCACCGGCAGTGCCATGACATTCGTGTTGAACACGCGCGTGTCAAGTTCGTCGGCAGGCACGCCGTTCACGTAATCCAACAACGAGCAACCTCCGTTGCCAGTAAGCGGGCAAAGCTCGGTCACGAAGACATCGGTCGGGTCCGTTGAGGCAGCATTGGTGTTGAACACCACATAATCGGGGGTGCCGTCACGGTTGGTGTCGATATAGATATCGAACTCAACCTCGTTCGGCGTTGCCCAATCGCCGTATGTCGCGATGCCGAAGTACGCTGTGGTATTCGACAGCACGCCGGTCGGGTTGGTGATGGTCTGCGTCGAGCGGAAGTCGCTCGACACGCCGATGTAGCGCAAATCGGCCTTGGCATTCACGCTACCAAGTGACGGATCTTGCGGGCTGGTGTACTGCAACTCGAAGGCAGTGGCGAGCGACACCTCATCCACGGGATATTTATCGCCCGTGTTGACGCCCGTTCCCGTCAACGGAATGGTCGCCGTCAGCACGGTGCCGCTCAGCGCCAGACTTTCTGTGCCAGCATGCATGTTCGACACGGGGCGCGGCGCGGCATACACCGGGACGCGCAGAAGGGCCGGACCGGATTTGCTAAAGGTGACAAGGCCCTGCGCCTCACTCAGCCAGTGGCGTGGCAGCCCGGCCTGTGTCTCAGCCACCGTCTCGTCATGATTGTGCTTCATCTGGGCCGCGTTCGCCGTCATGGTCACGGTCACGGTCGCTTCGCCAAGTGCGGGAATGGTCACGCTTGAAGGCGAGACGGAGAAGGACACACCCGGCACTTCGGTACGCGGCAGGTAGGCGACATTGTACGTTTCGCCGGTGTTGCCCTTGTTCAGCACGGTAATGTGGCGCACTTCCGTGGTGGTGGTAATCACCTCAACCTCGCCATATGACACGCTGACTTCACCGGGACCACCAGCGTCGTACGCCACAACAGTGCTTGCAGCAGCGTTCGGCAGGTCGATGCGGCCCGCGCCAACCCGCGACGGCGAATACAGCGGCGAACCAGCAGCCTGCTCAGAGCGGATGTCATTGGTGGCGGTGTTCATGGCCAGCGCCTTCAACTCCTCGACCGTCCAGGTTGGGTGAAGTTGCTTCAGCAGCGCCATGGAGCCAGCCACATGCGGCGCTGCCATGGACGTACCGCTTTCAGTCACGCCCTGGTTGCCTGTGCCGTTTGCGACTGAGAAAATGGTGTCGCCTGGGGCAGTGATATCCGGCTTCAGCGCCAGGTTGTCGCGCCGAGGTCCGCGCGAGCTAAATTCGCTCAGTGTGTCCGTTAAGGTTTGATCGACAATCCTGGATGCATTGTGCAGATCGTTGCTGAAGGTGACGCTCACGCCTGACGCAATATTGGCCTTGAGCTGCGCGCCAACTTCTTTCGGCGTGCTCACCGACGGCACCACATCGCTGCCGGAGATGGTCAAATCAAATGCGTCACTGTTGTCGGCGATAATCACGCCGATTGCACCAGCCGTCACGGCGTTGCCAGTGCGCGTAATCGAGCCGCACTCGTCATCCGTCCAGTCGATCAACAGCACCTTGCCGCTGATCTGCGCGGCATTAGCCGGTGTGTAGGCTTCGCAACCGGTATTCTGATCTGCAATGTACACCAGCGTACCCGTCACCGGCGCGCTGTTCTCCCAATCGTACCGCGCCGAGAACAAGGCAGGTTTCAAACCAGCAATCGCCTGGGGCGCATTCACACGGAATGCGTCGACCACAGCGGTGCTATCGCGCGACGAAGCCACGCTGATCGTGCGCGCCGACAATGCCGGGCTGCCTGCGATGAAATAGGTGTCCGATGCGTTGCC
>DASTWM010000218.1:0-14995 GCA_035765855.1 Roseiflexaceae bacterium | reverse complement strand
GACTATGGACCTTCGCTCGAACACTTCCAGCGCTCGATTGACATCGCCCGCCGCGTCAATTACCAGCGCGGCCTCGTGCATGCCAGCGGCGACATGGCCGGCGTGTACTGGATGCAGGGCGATTACTACCGCGCGATGGAGATGTTGCAGGAGGCGTTGCAGGCGGCCATGAGCATTGGCTACCTGCACGCGGCGGGCGTGATCGTGGGGAACATGGGGATTCTGTACGAGCGTGTAGGAGAACTTGACAATGCGCTGCTGTGCTACACGCAAGGCTTGTATATTGCAGTTGAACTTAAGAACTTAGCTTCTTTAATCCTTAACCTTGGCAATATTGCTCATCTGCACACATTACAAATGAACTATGACATGGCAGATACACTTTTTCAGCATGTTCTATCTGTCGAAGAAGCAGTCGGTGATCTTAAAAATCTTGCCATGGATTTATGCCGCCGCGCAGAAGCGCTTTTCTTGCTCCAAAGATATAAAGATGCGCAAATTATGAATAATAAAGCTCTATCTACTGCAAGAGAGGCAAAGAACATACAGATCATATTTGACTCACACCTGCAAGCTATACGGCTAGAATTACAACGAGGACACATTGAAACATCACTGGGATGCAGGCAACTAAGATCAATGCTGACCACATGGCAGGAAGATGGAGAACGAGCTGCTATTTTCTATGACATATGGAGAATCGATCATCAGAATACCGATGCGAGAGAAGTCGCCCTGAGAATCTACCGAGAACTCTATGAACATACACGGGATTTCACGTATCGGCAGCGTTATCAGGAATTGACCGGGGAATGGCTCTGCGCGCCTGATCCATTACCACTCATGCCTGAGATTGTTGCACGCGAGGGGATGCGCGTGGAGGATTTATTGATGCGGGTTGACCTGCTGGTGCAACAGATTGGGGCGGATGCATGGTAGCGACGCCTCGGCGAGGCGTCGCTACACGACAACCTGGCAATGTAGTCACCGCTGCATCAACGGCAAAAAGGTTTGGCGCGGCGGATCCGGGATGTTCGGCGGATTGACCGCACGCGCGAAGTAATCAACCTTTGCGTTGTTCACATTCGCAAACCACAGGCCGATTCTTCCGCCTTTGCCCTTGAAGAAGTGAAGATCTTGTTGCGGAACTGTCAAATCGTTGTATTTTGTGTTCACTACGCCAAGCAACACCGGTTCCGTGCTGCCTTTCGGCGTGCGCGCCACCAGCACGCCGATGCTTGCTGGATCGCTGTCAAACTGATCTTCAAGGACAGCCGCGCTGAGCCGGTCGCCGTTCTGGAATTGCACGCCCGTCTTTTTCAAGCGCTCGACCCATTGTGTACCGCCCGGCTCGAATGTTTCAATCCGCACCTCTTGTTTGGTCGCGTCGTACACCGCCTTGATCGCGCCACTATGATAATCAGGCGTAGCGCCTTGCACCTTGAGCAGCAGGCCATGCTCGCCGCCCGCGCTGAGGCTATTGAGCACAACTGACGCTTCCTGCGTTGTCGATAACACATCCGTCTGCCAGTAGAGCGGGCCAGTCCCGCTGACCTGCAACTGCCAATCTGCAAGGTGCGCGCTGCTCGTTGCTCCCGACCATGACGCGCCCAACGTCGCGGAATCGCGGTTGAACCTGTCTAATACCGAGTCGCTCAGCATGCAATTCGTCACAACATCGCGCGGCTCAATATCAGCCGATGTGTCACTGTTACCAAAGTAAAAGAGAAATTTGATGTTGGTTCCCACCGCTTGCGGCGCATCCCATGTCACCGTTGTAAAACCGTTGCGGTCAATGACTTCTGTGCCACTTGTGTTCGCAGGATTAGGGAATGGATCAACGTTCAGGAGCGAAACCGGCTGGCGCTGCGAAATAAATGCGCCATCCAGGCTGCCGGTTGTGTCCGTCAGGCGCGCCGCAATTTTGTACGAACCAGTCGATCCCGTATGAATGAACTGAAATCGCGCGCCGTCTTTGCACACATCAAGAAAGAAATACGCCGGAAGTCCGGCCAGGCTGCCCCAGCCATTCGAAGCGTACACGCTGACTGGCAGCGCCAGCACCACCAACATAATCACCAACAGTAAACCTGTCACGCCTCGCCGCATAATCCCCTCCTCTCGCACGCTTGCTAGCCCATGCATATTGCAGATCACGTCGGTGCCGTTAGTGTAGCACCGCTATTTACACATGTCTATGAAGCACTTCACATGACCACTTTGGATATATGCGTTGATGTGCTATCATCCAGCCATTGACATGTATAGCGTAAGGAAGCAACCATGACAGATACACCCGAAGCATACGGCTTCGCGACCCGCGCCATCCACGCCGGGCAGGAGCCGGAAGCGACCACCGGCGCGGTAATCGTGCCGATCTTCCAGACCTCGACCTACGCGCAGGAGGCAGTTGGCGTCCACAAGGGCTACGAATACGCTCGCACGCACAACCCAACCCGGCAGGCGCTCGAAACAGCGCTGGCCGCGCTCGACGGTGGCGCGCACGGGCTGGCCTTTGCGTCGGGACTGGCCGCCGAAACGACCATGATGCTCATGCTCAGCGCGGGCGACCATGTGATCTGCGGCGACGATGTGTATGGCGGCACGTACCGGCTATTCGACAAGGTTTTTAAGCGCCATGGACTCGTGTTTGATTATGTCGATACGAGCAAGGCCGAGGAGGTCGCGGCGGCCATTCGCCCCGAAACAAAGCTGATCTGGCTGGAGACACCGACCAACCCGCTGCTTAAACTGGCTGATATTGCCGGCATTGCGAAGGTGGCTCGCGAGCGCGGCGTGCTGACGCTGGTGGACAACACGTTCGCCTCGCCGTATTTCCAGCGCCCGCTGGAACTTGGCGCGGACATTGTGCTGTACAGCACCACCAAGTATCTCGGCGGCCACAGCGATGTTGTCGGCGGCGCGGTGATCACCTCGAACGACGATGTCGCCGAGCGGCTGCGCTTTTTGCAGAACGCGGCCGGCGGCGTGCCCGGCCCGTTCGATTGCTTCCTGGTCACGCGCGGCCTCAAGACGCTGGCGGTGCGCATGCGCGCCCACGAAGCGAATGCCTTGCAGGTCGCGCGCATGCTGGAGGAGCACCCGGCGGTCGAGCGCGTGATTTATCCCGGTCTGCCATCGCACCCGCAGCATGAACTGGCGCAACGCCAGATGTGCGGCTTCGGCGGCATGATCTCGATCGTGCTGCGTGGCGGTGAGGCTGCCGCGCGCGAGATGGTGCGCCGCACAAACATCTTCACGCTGGCGGAAAGCCTGGGCGGCGTCGAAAGTCTGATCGAGGTGCCAGCCGCCATGACGCATGCCAGTGTCGCCGGTTCGGCGCTGGAAGTGCCAGCCGGTCTGGTGCGGCTGTCGGTCGGGATCGAGGATGCGGATGATCTGCTGAAGGATCTGGAGCAAGCGCTGGCGTAAAGGAAGAAGTAAGAAAGAAGAAGGAAGAGAAAAAGGAGAGGATTTTATTTTTCTTCCTTCATACTTCATCCTTCTTCTTTTAGCGAACGCGGAAGCCCGGCTCCTGGCCAGTGGGTTGCTCCCAGTCTACTTCGACCTTCTCGACATGGGCGTGGCGCGGGCCGCTGTGGCACCACTGCACCACGCGCTGCACTGCGTCACGCGACCCTTCGAACACCGCTTCGACCCTGCCATCATCGAGGTTACGCACCCAACCCGTCACGCCCGCAGCCTGCGCCTGCAGGCGCGTAGAGTCGCGGAAGAACACGCCCTGCACGCGCCCGCTGATATAAACATGTGCGCGAACCAGTTCTGACATAGCTTGTTGTGAGAACAAGAAGCGGAGAGCGCAGAACAAAGAACAGAGTTGAACAGCGAATGATTCCCGCTCTCCGCTCTCCGTTTTACGCTCTCCGCCCTAGGCGTTCAGCTCCTCAGTCACATTCGTCGCGATGAAAATCACGCGCTCGCCAATATTCGTGGTGCGGTCGCACAGCCGCTCCAGCGTATGCACCACGTCGAGCATGTATATCATGCAGTCGAGCTTGCGCGGGTCGGCGCGGGCCGCCTCAATCAAGTCATAGGTAATCTGATCCTCAAGTACGTCGACCTTGGCATCTTCATTGGCCAGCGAGCGCGCCAGCGTGACATCGACATGAACAAATGCGTCGAGACTGGCATTCAGCATGTGCTGAGCGTATTCGCCCATGCGGTGCAGGCCGGGCGGCGTCTCGATCAGCGCGGGTGCCTTGAGGCAGCGCTCGACGCGCTTCGCGATGCCCTTGGCGTAATCACCGGCGCGCTCAAGCTCGCCCGCAATTGTCACGGTGGCGCTGAGGCGGCGCAGGTCGGTGCCGAGCACCGGCTGCTGGGTGGCGAGCAACTCCAGCACCGCCTCCTCGATCGACGTGCGCAGCGCATCTATTTCTGCGTCGCCATGAATGACCTGTCGCGCCAGGGTGGTGTCCCACTGCTCAAGCGCCTGCATGGCATCCGACAGCGCGTGTTCAACCCGGCTGCCCATGCGCAGCAAATCATCATGGACAATTTTTAGCTGTTTCAGGTAGCGTTCGCGCATTGAGCGCTCCTTTCTTGATGCAGCCTGCATGCCCGTCTCCATAACGGCCAGCAGACGATTCCACAAGCCCCATTGCTGCGGTGCGTAGCAATGCTATCACGGGCCTCCAGCAGCGTCAATATCTATCAAAGCAATAAGCGTGCGCCGCGCGATGTGAACGACCCGCTGACGGTACTGTACCCCACATGTGATAAGAGTATGTTAAGCGGGTGTAAAATCTCACACAATAGAACAATATCTTTGCGCTTCGTGTCCCATCCTGCTATACTGCGATTATAGATTCTGCGACAATGGAGCACATGCCTTTCGGCACTTAAGCCATAGTTTATGCAAGATACCAGTTTAATTCGCAATTATTGCATTATTGCCCACATCGACCACGGCAAGACGACGCTTTCTGACCGTCTGCTTGAGATGACAGGCACGATCAGCGCGCGCGAAAGCCGCGAACAACTGCTCGACAGCATGGACCTGGAGCGCGAGCGCGGCATCACGATCAAGCTCAAGGCCGTGCGCATGAAGTATACCGCCCAGGATGGCAAAACCTACACGCTGAACATGATCGATTCGCCTGGCCACGTAGATTTTAACTACGAGGTTTCGCGGGCGCTGGCGGCGTGTGAAGGCGCGATTCTGGTGGTGGACGCGGCGCAGGGCGTCGAGGCGCAGACGCTGGCGAATGTCTACCTCGCGCTGGAGCATGACCTGACGATCATTCCGGTGATCAACAAAATCGATCTGCCGAGCGCGCAGCCAGAGTTTGTGGCGCAGGAGATCGAGGATGTGGTCGGCCTGCCGAAGGAAGAAATTATCTATGCTTCGGCCAAGATCGGGCGCGGCGTGCCGGAAATTCTTGAGGCGATTGTGCAGCGCGTGCCGCCGCCGCGCGGCGAAAGCGACAAGCCGCTGCGGGCGCTGATCTTCGATTCGCACTACGACGCCTACAAAGGCGTGATCGCCTATGTGCGCGTGATGGACGGCGTGCTAAGCGACGGCGAAAAAGTGCTGGTCATGGGTACGCAGGTCACCGCCGACACGCTGGAGATTGGCGCGTTCCGCCCGATGATGTCGCCGCTCAAGGAGCTGGGCGCGGGCGATGTCGGCTACATCGCTACCGGCCTCAAAAGTGTAGACGAGTGCCAGGTTGGCGACACGATCACGCTCGCCAGCCGCCCGGCCAGGGAGCCTGTGCCGGGGTATCGGCCAGCCAAGCCCATGGTGTTCGCTGGTTTGTACCCCACGGACTCGGACCAGTATACTGACCTGCGCGAGGCGCTTGAGCGGTTAAAGATGAATGACGCCGCGCTGTCGTTCGAGCCGGAAACGTCAACGGCGCTAGGCTTCGGCTTCCGCTGCGGCTTCCTCGGCCTGTTGCACATGGAAATTGTGCGCGAGCGGCTGGAGCGTGAGTACAACCTCGATCTGCTGATCACCGCGCCGAGCGTCGAGTATCAAGTGCTGAAAGCTGACGGCGAAGTCATTACGGTCGATAATCCATCCGAGATGCCCGAGCCCGCCGATATCGAGAGTATCGAGGAGCCGGTGGCGCAGATCAGCATTATCGTGCCGACGCGCTACATTGGCACGATCATGGACCTTGTGACCACCAAGCGCGGCGTGTACGACACCATGGAATATCTCGATCAGCAGCGCGTCCTGTTGAAATATCGCATCCCTCTGGCTGAAATGATCGTAGAGTTTTACGATCAACTCAAAAGCCGCACGCAGGGCTATGCCTCGCTCGACTACAACATCGCCGGCTACCAGGAATCTGACCTGGTAAAACTCGATATTCTAGTGGGCGGCAAGCCGGTGGATGCGCTGTCGCTGATCGTGCATCGTGACATGGCCTACAATCAGGGCCGCGCGCTGGCGGAGGAACTGCGCAAGCTGATTCCGCGCCAGATGTTTGAAGTGCCGATTCAGGCTGCTGTTGGCGCAAAAATCATTGCCCGCGAAACCATCCGCGCCATGCGCAAAGACGTGCTGGCGAAGTGCTACGGCGGCGACGTGTCCCGCAAGCGCAAGCTGCTGGAAAAGCAGAAGGAAGGCAAGAAGCGGATGAAGATGGTCGGCAGCGTTGAAATTCCGCAAGAAGCCTTTATGGCCGTCCTCAGTCTTAGTAAATAACATCATGGGGCGATCTTTATCCATTCGCCCCGCGATACTTTCACACTTCAATCTAAGGAGTTACTTTGAAGATTTTACGTTGGATACTGTTCGTCGTTGCAGCCCTGGCGATGGTCGCCTGCGGCATTCCCGCCATGCAGGCCGATACCGTTGCCCGCGTCAATGATGTAACCCTGAGCCAGCAGGAGCTTGATGCGCGCGTCAAGCGCGTGCAGGATGGCTTTGCCAAACAGCCGACGTCCGCGCAAAATGGTGCCGCGCCCACGGCTGATCAAATTCAGCGCAGCATGGTGACGTTGTTTGTGCAGCAAAATCTGGTGCTGAGTCTGGCGAAGCAGCGGAATATTTCCGTCGGCGACACCGAAATCAACAGCGAGATCGAGCGCGTGCGCGGGCAGGTCGAGCAGAGCGGACAGAAGCTTGACACGGTGGTGCAGGAACAGCTTGGCCTGCCGGGGGTCGAATCAAGCGAGTTTCGGCAGTTCATGTCGTATCTGCTGGCGCAGGATAAACTCGGCGCGACACTGGTGACGACCGACACGGTGCGGCAGGAAATTGAGCCGATGGTCAAGGCTGAGGCTGCCAAAAAGGTGAAAGAATACCATTCGGCACATATTCTGTTTATGGCCGGGAATCCGCAGCAGGGCGGGCCACCACCAACGGATGCAGAGTATGCTGCTGCATTGGAAAAGGCGAACAAGGCTGAAGAGCGACTGGCAAACGGCGAGGATTTTGCGACTCTTGCCAAGGAATTATCTGATGATCCTGGTTCGAAGGAAAAAGGTGGCGAGTACGATTGGATGCCACAGGGCAGCTTCGTGCCGGAATACGAAAAGGCAATTTTTGAGGATTTGAAGCCCGGTGAATACACAAAAACACCAGTGAAGAGCAGCTATGGCTACCATATCATCAAGCTGTTGGAGCCAATCCGTGAAGGTCCAGCTATTCCACCGGAGCAGGTGGCGCAAGTTATTGACCAGCAGGTGCAGCAGCAATTGCCGCAGAAGCAGCAGCAGGCCTTACAGGATCTGGTCGATCAGGAGAAGCAGAAGGCCAAGGACGAGGGGCGTTTGGTGGAGCCAGCCTACGCAGAGGCGACCGCTACGCCAGCACAGCCCGACGGCACAACGCAGCCCGCGCCGACCGCACAGCCGTAACGTATAACCGCAGATGCACGCCGATACACGCCGATTAACAAAATATCGGCGTGCATCTGTATTCATCTGCGGTTTCATTCTTTATGCAAAACCAACTTACAACTATTTGTGCCGCGCTCAACATCAACCCTTTGGAGCGCGGTCTGCAACTTCTGCCTGCCACGGCGCTCGTGCCGGTCACACCCGCGCCCGTCGGCGATCCGTCCGAGCGGGCATGGGCGGACATGCAGGGCGTGGGGCCGTACACACCGACCGTGCTGCCGTTTCCGCTGGTCGGGACGCAGCCGGCGCTCATTGCAAACGTTCATGCCGAACAGGTCGCGGCGGTGCAGCAGACGTTGTTGCAGCGCTACCCGGCCACGCATCCGGTCACGCTGGTGACTGCCGACGCAGCGCATGTGCAGCACACTACGCTGGCCGAACTTACGGACCAGCCCGTAAGCGCGTCCACGTTCGTGTTCCTGCCGCCGCTGGAGCCGCTGGCCGATCTGCGCGGCGACGGATTGGCGGTGGTCGTGGCGCAGTTGCTCGGACCGCGTGGCTGCCCATGGGACCGCGAGCAGACTCATCGCTCGCTGCGGCGCGAATTGCTGGAAGAAACGCATGAGGTGTTGGAAGCGCTCGACGCCGACGACTCCGCCGCGCTGAGCGAAGAATTGGGCGATTTGCTGCTGCAAGTGCTCATGCACAGTGAAATGGCGCGGCAGGCCGGCGAATGGTCGCTCGGCGATGTGCTTGAAGGTATCACCGCCAAACTCATCCGCCGTCACCCGCACATCTTTGGCGACACGGTTGTGGCCGATACTGGCGAGGTGCTGCGCAATTGGGACGCGATCAAACAAGCCGAGCGCGCCGCGAAAGGGCAAGCGCCGCGCAGGCTGTTGGACGGCATTTCGCCGGGCCTGCCCGCGCTGGCCGCCGCGCAGAAGATCATCGCCCGCGCGTCCAAAGCTGGCTTCGACGCCGATGAAATCAGCTATACCTGGAACAAGATTCACGAGGAGCTTGACGAGTTGCGCGCCGCCGCCGAAAACGAGCCACATGCCGACGATGCAGCCCGCATCCGCCGCATCGAGGAAGAATACGGCGATGTGTTGCTGGCGGTCGCCAGGCTCGCGAACTGGCTTCATATTGATGCTGAAAGCGCGCTCCGAGCAGCACATGAAAAGTTCCGGCAGCGCTTCGGCCATGTCGAGCGCCAGGTGCAGGCCAATGGCGATGACCTGCGCACCATGAGCGTTGCCGCCAAAGAAGCCCTGTGGAAACAAGCCAAAACAGTTAAGAGTCAGGAGTTTTGAGGTTTGAGTGAGGGAGTTTCCTTTATTCAAACCTCATAACTCAACACTCAAAGCTGGTTAAACACTATGCCCAAGCCACCAATTGACATTCAGATCGGCGACATTGTGCAGATGCGCAAGCCGCACCCGTGCGGAGGCGATACGTGGCGGGTTGTGCGGGTGGGCGCGGAGATTGGCATACGCTGCATGACGTGCGACCGTAAAGTGCTGCTGCCGCGATCCACTTTCGAGCGGCGCGTCAAGCAATTTATCGAACGCGCACAGCCGAACCCCTCCGAGCCTTCCACATAGAACATGCGGCGCACGCTTTTTTGCAACCTGTCAGACATGTTGCAGAACCACTGGCTCGTACACGATTGGCGCTTCTTGTTCTTTCGCGCTATCATGCCATTGTCCATACCATCTTGAAACAAATCTGATTAGTTCATATCTCATTGTGGAGCATTTACTTATCAAACGAACGGCGTGGCAGATTGGCATGATAGTGTTCGGGCTTGTGCTGCTTGGCGCTGTGCTGGCGGCACCAGCGGGCGCGCAGCAGGCGCGCGGCCCGATCTACACCGTGCAGGTCCAGGCACCGATCACATCGGTGACGACGGGCTACCTGCGCGATGCGCTGCGGCAGGCCGAGAGCGCCGATGCGACCGCGCTGATCATTACGTTGAGCAGCAGCGGCGGCGTGCTGAGCGATGTGCGGACGTTCGCCAGCGATCTTGCCCGGGCGAATGTGCCGGTGGTCGTGTATATCGCGCCGGACGGCACCAATGCGGGCGCGCCCGGCACGCTGTTGCTGAGCGCGGCCGACATCAGCGCCATGGCGCCCAACACAACCATAGGCAGCCCATACCCGTTGGCGCGCGTGGACGCCGCGCTGAGCCAGCAAACCCGCGACCTGGTGCTCGACAGCGTGACAACCGAATTGCGCGATTGGAACGCCACCCATGGCCGCAACACCGATTGGCTGCAACGCGCGGTGAACGAAGGCGCGGTGCTCACCAATGAGCAAGCCGCGGCGCTGAAGCCGCCCGCGGTCGATATCGTGGCGACCGATCAGAATCAACTGCTGACGCTGCTGCAAGGCCGCACCGTGAAGCTGGCAACTGGCAAGACGGTGACGCTCGACACGCTGGGACGTGCGACAACGCCATTCGAGCCGTCATTATGGCAAAGCCTGCGGCTGACGCTCGCCAACCCAACCGTAGCCTTTGCGCTGCTGATTGTCGGCGCGCTGGCGATCTATCTGGAACTGGCCGCGCCCGGCACGTCGATCTTTGCGGGCGTGGGCGTGGTGCTGCTGATAGCGGCCTTCAGCGGGCTGGTGACGCTGCCGCTGCAATGGTGGGCGATGGGCTTGCTGCTGCTTGGGCTGCTGCTGCTCGGCTTTGAGTTTTTTATTCCAACCCATGGCGGCCTTGCGATTCTGGGCCTGGCCGCGTTAGTAGTTGGCGCGCTCAACCTGATCGACCCAACGCAGGCACCTGGCGCGTCGGTGGCGGGCTGGGCGGTCGTGCTGGTAGCGATTGGCCTGGCAGCATTCGTGATAGTAGGCGTGCTGCTCATCATTCGCAGCCGCAGTGTCCCCGTCACAACCGGCCAGGAGGGCATGGTTGGCAAGCTGGCCGAGGTACGCGAGCGGCTCGATCCAGAAGGCATGGTGTTTGTCGAAGGCGCGCTGTGGCAGGCGATCAGTGCCGATGGCGTGATTGAAAAGGGCGATTGGGTCCGTGTCATGAACAGGCACAATCTGCGCCTGATTGTGCAGCGTATTGAAGATACTGAAGAAACCACCTAAGGAAAGGAACTCCGATGGAAGCTGGATTAACGCTGTTATGTGTAGCAGTACTGTTGTTTGTGGCGCTCATGCTGGCGCTTTCGGCGATTAAAATTGTGCCGGAATACGAGCGCGGCGTGGTGTTCCGGCTCGGTCGGCTGGTCGGCGCGCGCGGGCCGGGTTTGTTCTTTCTGATCCCGATCTTCGAGCGCATGATCCGCGTGGACACGCGCGTGATCACCATGGACGTGCCCGCGCAGGAGGTTATCACGCTCGACAATGTGACGATCAAGGTCAACGCCGTGCTGTACTTCATGGTGATTGACCCGAATATGGCGATCGTCAAGGTCATGGACTATATTCGCGCCACCATGCAGATCGCGCAGACGACGCTCCGCAGCGTGATCGGCCAGGTCGAGCTTGATGAACTGCTGGCCCAGCGCGACAGTATCAACCAGAAGCTGCAACAGATTATCGACGAGCAGACCGAGCCATGGGGCGTCAAAGTGACCATCGTTGAGGTCAAGGATGTGGAGTTGCCGCAAAGCATGCAGCGCGCGATGGCGCGGCAGGCCGAGGCCGAGCGTGAAAAACGCGCCAAGATTATTCACGCTTCCGGCGAGTTTGAGGCATCCAAAAAGCTGGCTGAAGCGGCCAACGTCATTTCGACTGAACCAGCCGCGCTGCAACTGCGCTATCTTCAGACACTCACCGAGGTTGCCGTGGAAAAGAACAGCACAATTGTGTTCCCGCTGCCGATCGACACAATCAAAGTCTTTATGGATGGCATGAACACGCTGCAAAACGGCCATGTCGTCAACCATAATCCGCAGCCCCAGCCATCCCAACCGACAACGCGGCGGCTTGAGGAAGCTGACGGCTTGCCCGAGTAAAAAGCACCTGTCAATAGAACAGTTGCGCGCCGCAGTATAATAGCACCACACCCATGGAGGGGCGCAGGTTAAGCGCCCCTATCGTATGCTTTTGCACATGTGATGGAAAGAAGCGATGAACATTGTCGTGACACACGGCGACGCCCTGAACCAGGAAACACCACTGCTGGTATTTGGCACATGGAAAGGCGCGGCGCTGCCAGAACAACTTGCGAATCTGCTGGAAGCCGGTGATTGGACTGGCAACACCAAACAGACGCTGCTACTGTATACCCGTGGCGCGATTCCGGCGCGGCGCGTGCTACTGCTCGGGTTGGGCGAGCAGGACGACGCGCATGCTGACCGGCTGCGTGAATGCGCGGCGGTGGCCGCCCAACGCGCCCGTGAAGCCAAAGCCGAGCGCTATACACTGGCAGTTCCGCCGCTTGGCAGCATTACGGCGCGCGCCGCCGGGCAGGCGCTGGCCGAAGGTAGCCTTTTGGCGCTGTATCGCTATCAGAAGTACAAAACGGGCCTCAAGGACGAGGACACGCGTGAAATCGAGCAGCTCACCATCGTAACGTCTGAGGCCGATCAGGCGTTTACTACAGGTGTAACCACTGGCGAAGCGGTCGCGCATGGGGTCATGCTGGCCCGCGATCTTGCCAACGCGCCCGGCAACGAACTCACGCCGACGGTGATGGGCGAAACAGCCCGGCAGATCGGGCGCGAGTTCGGCATGCAGGTGACGGTGCTCGGCCCGAGTGAGTTGCGCGAACAGGGCTTCGGCGGCATCCTGGCCGTGGCGCAGGGCTCACAGCAGGAGCCGCGCTTCATTATCATCGAGTACGGCGCAGAGTATGCAAACGGGCCGACGATCTGCCTGGTAGGCAAGGGCATCACCTTCGATTCGGGCGGTATTTCAATCAAACCTGCGGCTGGCATGGAAGACATGAAAATGGACATGGGCGGTGCCGCTGCGGTGCTGGGCGCGCTGCAGGCCGTCGGCGAGCTGAAACTGCCGCTCCATGTTGTTGGATTGATTAGCTCGGCGGAGAACATGCCGAGCGCGAGCGCCTTCAAGCCGGGCGACATTGTTAAAACGCTGAGCGGCAAGACAATCGAGGTCGTCAACACCGACGCGGAAGGGCGGGTGGTGCTGTCCGACGCGCTGCACTACGCGGGGCGCTTCAAGCCCGCCGCCGTCATCGATCTCGCAACGCTGACCGGCGCAATCATGGTCGCGCTGGGGCCACATGCCACCGGCATGATGAGCAACGACGACGATTTATCGGCACGGCTGGAGCGCGCCGGGCAGGCCAGCGGCGAACGTGTCTGGCGGCTGCCGCTGTGGGACCCGTACAAAGACATGGTCAAGAGCGACATCGCCGATGTGAAAAACAGCGCAGGCCGCCCGGGCGGCGCGATCACTGCGGCAGCGTTCCTCAGCGCCTTCGTGGATGGCTACCCGTGGGCGCATCTCGATATTGCTGGCACGGCCTGGGTGGACCGCCAAACCAAAGCGTACACGCCCAAAGGCGCGACCGGCGGCGCGGTGCGGCTGCTGATCGAGACGCTGCAAAGCTGGCTCTGAAGAACAACCACCATCGGATGTGCTGATCTGAATACTACAACCTGCCGTATCAGCACATCCGGCACATTCAACAAAACGGTTTGTTTTGGCGTTTAATTCATGCATTATGTCACGCCTAGCGTGCGACATTTTCAACCCTCACCAATTGCAGGAGCACGCATGTCGCAGGAGTTGGTTGTTCGTTTTTGGGGTGTACGTGGAAGTTATCCTGTGCCGGGCGCGCGAACATTGCGCTTTGGTGGCAACACGCCGTGTGTCGAAATTCAGGCGGGCGTGCATACGATCATTCTTGATGCAGGCACTGGCATCATCAATCTCGGTGGCGACCTTGTGCGGCGCGCGCATGCCAGCAACGATGCGCCTATTGTGGCAACGATTTTCTTCAGCCACATGCACCACGACCACACGCAGGGGTTCCCCTTTTTCGAGCCAGCATACTTTTCAAGCAGCACGCTTCAGATGCTTGGGCCGCGCGTGTTCGCCAACGACCTGCAGGACATGCTCACGCGATCCATGCTGCCGCCCAACTTCCCCATTAGCCTTGACGAATTAGCCGCGCTCAAAAAGATGTGGAATATCGCGGATGCAGATGTGGTTTTGCTCGGCACTACGCCCACTGATATTTCGATTCTCAATGCCGAACGCGACGTTATTCCATTTTCGCCGGATGTGGCGCGCGTAAGCGTGTACCACAGCTACGCGCATCCCAAAAGCGGGGTGCATAGCTATCGCATTGACTGGCAGCATACCTCGGTTGTCTATGCCACCGATATTGAAGCGTGTGCCGAAGGCGACGAGAAGTTCATTGCGTTTGCGCGGCATGCCAATCTGCTGATCCATGATGCGCAGTACGAGTATGCTGATTATGTCGATGCAGTGCGGCCACGACAGGGCTGGGGACACAGCACAATGGATATTGCCTGCGAGATTGCGACCAGGAGCGAGGTGCAAAAATTGGTGTTATTTCACCATGATCCGACCTATGACGACGCAAAAATCGCCGCAATCGAAGCCCGCGCGCAGCAGATTTTCCCGCACGTCGAAGCGGCGTATGAAGGATTGGAGATCCATATCTAAGCGTCAGCGGCCACGGGCAAGGTGAAGAAAAACGTGCTCCCTTCGCCAATCGCGCTTTGCACCCAGATCGCGCCGCCATGCGCTTCAACCACCAGTTTGCAGAAGGTTAAACCCAGCCCACTTCCGCCACGCCGATCGCTGACCTGCGAGAATTTGGCGAAGATTTTTTCCTGGTGTCTGGCATCAATACCAATGCCACGGTCGCTCACCGCGATGCACACCTGCGAAACCGGCATAGCTGCATGTGCTGCGTTCGGCTCCGGCATGTCCGTGCCGCGCGCCTCACTATCGACCGGCCAGGCGCGCACCAGCACGGTGCTGCCGCGCCCGCTGAACTTCAGGGCATTGCCGAGCAGGTTTTGCACCACCCGCACGATCAGTTCCGCGTCAGCATGGATGCGCGGCAGCGACGCAGGCAAATCCGTCTGCACCAGTACATTGCGCTCGGCGGCCAGGCTTGAAAGCTGCTCCATGGCACGTTCGACCAGCGCGCCAACGTCACACGCGGCGAGATCGAGCGGCAGGCGGCCATCTTCCAGGCGGCTGA
>DASTWM010000217.1:0-6222 GCA_035765855.1 Roseiflexaceae bacterium | reverse complement strand
CTATAGATTACATTGATGTTATTCATACTCTTGCACAACATCGGAGCTTACAATCCATGAAGGTCTGCTACACCTTGTTGCCGGAAGATTTCGTGGCGCTCAACCTGCACATCTGTCAGCATTCGCCATCAGTTCGACAATCTCTCCAGAGAATTCGCATCTTCGCTGCAATCAGTGCGCCGCTGCTTGCATTGAGTGCGCTCGTACTCTTCACAGGTCCGACACCTGTGGCATTGATTGTCACCTTCGTTATGGTCGTCTTTGGTGCGGCGATCTACTATGGCTTTCCCAAGCGTTTCGAGCAACACATGCAGGGACAAGCCCAGCGCCTTGCTGCTGAACAACAGGAAGTAAAGACGGAACAACAATTGGTGATTACTCCGGATTGTGTTTTGCTCGAATCCAATCTCACGAACGAGCAGATTAATTGGCCTGCATTAGATTCCATCGTTGTAACTGATGCTTACATTTTCCTCTATCGAAGTTCAACAAGCGCAATAGTAATTCCTAAGCGAGCATTCGCTGATAATATAGAGCAAGCTGAGTTTGTTGCTCTTCTAAAACAATACCAGATAAATTAAGGATGATCATTGATCGTTTATAGAAAGATCAAATAGACCTTAAATAGTTTGTTATTCCGAACGCAGTGAGGAATCTCTCTGGAGCGATTTCTTCCCTTCGCTTCGCTCAGGACTGCGGCTCACCCGCTCGAAATGACATGCTTGTCTGCTGTGTATTTGATTTCTCTACAAAGCGATTCAGCCACGGCTCGCGGCCAAGCGTATCGTCGTCGCGCCGCCGCACGCGCACCACAAATCCGGCATGCTCCAACAGCGCGTCAAGCTCGTCATCCTGATAGAACACAAAAAAGCGCTGCTGTCCTTCTTTGTCGCTCACATAGCGCTCGCCGTGGCCCTGCTTCACGCCAATATACAGTACGCCATCGGGCCGCAGCACCCGCCGCATCTCGCACAACACGGCGAGATTATCACGCTTCGGGATGTGCAAGAATGAGGCCGACACCCACAGTCCATCAAACGTGCCGTCGGCAAAGGGCAGGCAGCGCATGTCACCGAGCAGCAGCGGCAGGGCTGCGCGTGCCTGTGCTTCGCGCAGCATGCCGCGCGAGCGGTCGAGGCCGCAGGCGCGCAGGCCATGCGAACGAAATTGTGCTGCATCGTGACCGGGACCGCAGCCGACATCGAGCACGCGGGCATGCGGCGGCAGCAGCGCCATGAACTGCGCCCGCTGGCGCGCCAGGATTGCTACTTTGTCCGACCACTGCGCCGCGTAGTTGGATGCGATGCGGTCGTAGGTCGCACTGGTTGTTGTGGTTTCGGTCATGGCAATGGAAACAAAGCTTTACAACATATAAACACGCTGGTGCAAGTAAACACGCTGGTGCAAGAATAAGGCCGTTATGGATTTGGTGTCTCAACATGTACAGGGTGTATATGGGAGTTGTGACATGACCGAATAGGAGTGTTGTCAGAAGTTTCTACTATTGCATGTCCATATCAATAGTAGAAACATGGAATGCATTATAATCATAAGTTGGACTACCCTCTCAAATCCTGCTCGTTCTTCTGCTTGACATGCCCCTTCTTTATGACTATAATTCTAGTCATCGTCAGTAGGATGAGGATGTGAGCAATGGGAGCAGAAGCAGCTTTTACTCTGATCTACGCGCCCCTCGTTGCTAACCATGTTCACTTAATTGACAGGAAATATCATTCACTCCTTCGTGAAACGATTGAGCAACAGTTAACCTATGAGCCGCTCAACGAAACGCGCAACCGCAAACCATTACAACGGCCGGTTGAGTTCGGCGCAACGTGGGAAATTCGTTTTGGATCAAACAATCGTTTTCGTGTCTTCTATGACGTTGATGAAACCGAACGCACGGTCACAATTCTTGCCATTGGCGTGAAGGAAGGCAACCGATTAAAGATCGGCGGAGAGGAGATCGCATTATGAAAATTGCTTCGATTGCTGATGTCAAGGCTCACTTGAGCGCCTATGTCAATGCGTCGACGGAGGAGTTAGTCGTCATTACCCGTAATGGGAAACCAGCGGCGGTGCTCTTGCCAGTCGAAGATGACACCGAGCTGGAGCTACTGGCACTTGCCTATTCACGCAAGTTGCAGGCAATCCTTGCGCAGGCACGCGAGCAGGTTCGTGCCGGGCAAGGCGTGACACACGATACCTTCTGGAACGCGATAGATGCTGATACAGCCGAGGAAGGCAACTCAGACAGCAAATGACGCGAGATAAAGCTTTGCGCCAAACTGCTGCCCAACAATCGCTTCCAGTCCGACGGCGTCTGCCAGGACGTTTTGTCAACTAGAGGCATGGGTACGCCCTCACGATCTGGCATGTCATTGCCAACCCTACGGGCGCGGCTGACACTAGCTGTCCATCAGCCTCTCACCCAACAATCACCGTGCCCTGCCCGGTCTTCTGCTTCAGCAACGTCTGGAGCAGCAGGTCGGGCGCGGAGCCGATCAGGTGAACGCGCAAGCCCGGCACGGCCTGCACCAAACTCCACATCTGCGCGATCTTGCTGCGCATGCCGCCGGTAACATCAACGCCGTGCGATGCGCCCGCGCCGTGAAGCACCGCATCAATGTTGCCTGCATTGATTTCAGGGATGCGCTCGGCATGCGGGTCGCTGTGCGGGTCGGCGGTGTACACGGCGGCCTCGCCCACCAGAATAATTTGTTGCGGCCTGAGCGCCGGGTCGCGGGCGAGGTAATCAAGCTGCTGTTCGGTGGAAATGATCGCGGAGCCTTGCATTTCATCAAATGCCACGTCGCCATGGATAACCGGCACCAGGCGGCGTTCCAGCGCCATGTGGAGCGTCGTGGTGTCCCAGGCTATCAGCTTGCCGCCCGCGCTCCGCAAAGTGGCAGAAGGCTGAAGCGACAGCGCCGGCACACCGGCATGGAGCAATTCGTCAACGACAATGCGGTTGAGCCGCAGCGCCGCCGCCGATGTCAGCGCAAAGCCAAGCCAGTCGCCGCCGGGCGCGATGCCGCGATGCACGCCGTAGCGCTCGGCGTACCAATGGCCGAACGAGCCGCTGCCATGCCCCAGAACGACCTGGAGCGCCGGGTCGGCGTCGCGGGCGGCGCGTAGCTCCTCGGCCAAGCGGCGGATCGTCGCAAGATCGGGCGTTTCGGCCCGGCGCTTATCGGTAATAATCGAACCGCCAAATTTGATAAACGTCAGCATGGTTTACGACGAAGGGCGAAAGACGATAGACGACGGACGAAGGACGACGGACGGACGCAATCATCGCCTCATCGTGTCATCGCCTCATCGTGTCATCGTGTCATCCAGTTCCTACGAGTTCCTCTGATTCCCCGGCTTCATTACCCGACCGCCAAAATTGCCAGCACGGTCAAGCCCCACAGCACAATCGAGATCGCGAACGGCCGGTCGCCAAGCAGCAGGTCAGCCGGGTTGCCGCCGCCGCCATGCCGGTAGATCAGGTACAGGTAGCGGAAAATCGCGTATACCACAAACGGCACCGTGATCATCATGGTCGGGAAATCGTTGTGCGGCAGCGTCGGCGCGAGCGTGGTAAAAAGCGTGTAGGCGATCAATGTGGCGGCGGTGATGATCGACATCATCTGGTCGAGCATGGGTAACGAATATTCTTCGAGAATGCGGCGGTGCTCGCCCGCGCCCTCTTGCAGCAGCACCAATTCCGCCCGGCGCTTGGCCGCTCCGAGGAACAGCGCCAGCAGCCCCATACACATGAGCAGCCATGGCGTGATGTTGATGTCGAGAATCTGCGCGCCGGCCACCGCCCGCAGCACAAACCCCGCCGCAATCGTGAAGATGTCGAGGATGACCATGTGCTTGAGGTAGTAGGAATACAGAATGCCCTGCACCACGAGATAGATAATCAGCGTCGTGCCGAAGTTCGCGTTTTGCCACCATGTATGATCGGGCTTCATGTCGATCACAAACGCCATGGGCAGCGCCGTGCCAAGCAGCACAATCGCCGCCACGATCGCTACTTTGGGGCTGAGCTTGCCAGATGCGAGCGGACGGTAGCGCTTTTTGGGATGGGCGCGATCCTTCTCAATATCAACTAAATCGTTGATCAGGTAGATCGAGCTCGCCACCATGCTGAACAGCACGAACGCCGCGACGACGAGCAGCACACGCTCGGGCTGCTTCCATTCACGATTGGTGGAAAAAACGAGCGCCGCAAACACAAAAACATTCTTGATCCAGTCTTTGGGCCGCATCGCGCGCAAGAGTTCGTAGAACATAGCCGCCCCGCGCGCGCGACTGTGATCTATTTCAACTGAGTGAGCCATTCATGCTATCCTTATTCGATGTATAAAGCACTTTTAGCGAATGTATACGCCACTGATCATAACTATACTGCATAGGTTCGCCGCGCTCCATGCCAGCATGGTAGCGGAATGTTTGCATTCTACCGGAGCGGCGCGCGAGCGTCAACCATTTGACAGCATTTCTGAAAACAAGTACCCTGCCAACGATGCAAAATACTGATGATTTTTCACAGCCAGCTGCGTGCAATGCTGCGCCGGAACTCGCGCCACCGACCTACGTTGAGAGCGAACGCCCGCCCCAGCCGAAGGTGTGGCAATCGGCGCTGCTGATCGCCAGCACGGTCGCGCTGACGGTTGGCCTGTTTTTCATTCCTGCCGACTTCGTGGAGCGGCTGGGCGCGTACGGCTACCTTGGCGTGTTCGTGCTGACGCTGCTATCAAGCGCGACAATTGTGCTGCCGTCGCCCGCGCTGGGCGTGGTGGCGCTGGCCGGCAAGACGCTGAATCCATGGCTGGTTGGCGGGTTGGGCGGCGTGGCGGCTAGCCTGGGCGAGATCACCGGCTACATGGTCGGGCTGGGCGGCAGTTCGCTGGCGGCGCGCTCGCGCTTCTACCCGCGCGTCGAGCATTGGGTGCGGCGCTGGGGCGTGCTCACTATTTTCGTCTTAGCCGTCATTCCCAGTCCAATCTTCGATCTGGCCGGCATCGCGGCAGGCACCATGCGCATGCCGTTCCGTCGCTATTTCGTCGCATGTCTGTGCGGCAAAGTGCTGCGCTTTATTCTCGTCGCATGGGTTGGGTATTATCTGGGGAACTAAAGGAACTGCCTTGTACGGGCGAAGCATTTTGGGATGCGCTTCTGCTCTATGAGGATGATCTATGGTCCCAAAATGCTTCGCCCCTACGTTCAAATAAAAAACAATGTCTACACTCTTAATTGCTACCACCAACCCCGGTAAGTTGCGCGAATACGCGGCGATCTTCGCCAGCATGCCGCTGGAATTGCACACGCTCGCCGATCTCGGCATCACCGACGATGTCGAGGAAACCGGCGCGACATTCGCCGAGAACGCGCAGCTCAAGGCCGAGTACTACGCCGCGCGCTCTGGTTTGCCGACGCTGGCCGACGATTCCGGCCTGGAAGTCGCGGCGCTCAGCGGCGAGCCGGGCGTACGCTCGCACCGCTACGCTGGCCCCGACGCGACTGACGCCGACCGCAACGCGCTGCTGCTCAAGAACATGGCGCATGTGCCGTACCATGCCCGGCTGGCACGTTTTGTATGCGTCATTGCGCTGGCCCGGCCCGGCACGCCAACCGAGTTCGTTGAGGGCGTGCTGCCGGGCGTGATCGAGTTTGCGCCGCGTGGCACAAATGGCTTCGGCTACGATCCGCTGTTTTATGTTCTGGATGAGGATAAAACGCTGGCCGAACTGCCATCTGAACGAAAAAACCAGATTAGCCACCGCGCCCGCGCCGCCGAAGCGGCCCGCGCCAAGCTCATGCGCTGGTTGGATGAAGGAATACTCTAGCAAAACAAAGAACAGAGAGCAAAGAACAAAGAACAAGAACCTACAGTAACTGAATTGCTTGTTCTATGATTCTTTGTTCTTTGTTCATAATATCTGGTTAAACAGAAAGAAGAACACCATGACGCAGATCGTGCTGTCGCGCAGCGAAGTGGCCGAACAATACATGTTTGACGTTTCCAATATTTTTCCTTCGCTTGAAGCCTGGAAAAATGCCATTTCGGGCGTTTCCGAGCAACTGCCGGAGCTTGCCCGCTTCGAGGGCCACCTTGGCGATAGCCCCGCCATACTCGCCGACTGGTTCGCCGCATCAGAAAGCGTGCTGAGCAGCGCCAATAAAATTTACATCTATGCCCAACTCCTGCATGACGTTGATACTGCT
>DASTWM010000216.1:0-2468 GCA_035765855.1 Roseiflexaceae bacterium | reverse complement strand
CAGCGCCGCAAGACCAATGGCGGTCTTGCGCATGACAGCGTCAAGCTCCGCCAGCGCCTGTGGCGTGCCGGTCCGCAGCGCCGAGCGGAGCAAATCCTTGAGCGCCTGCTCCTCGCGAATCGGCCCCGCAACCAATGCTTTCAGTTCAGGGATGTATGCCAGTGGCTCGGCCATTGTTACCAGATCGCCGCTGCCGAACGGCGACTCCCACAGCGCGCGCATGCCGCCGTAGGCGTTTTTGCCCTTGCCGCCTTTGTAGGTCTTTACAGCGACCAAATCGGGCCAGGCATGCGCCTGTCCCACATCTGCCGGGTAGGTCAAGTCGTACAAAATCGTGCAGCGGTTGCCGGGCTTGTTGCGAACCACGCGCGGAATGCATGCCTGAATCTGGATGTCGCGATAGCGTGGCCCAGCAGCGCGCATGCTCTGCTCAAGCACGAAGCGGGATTGCTCAGGGTCGGTGAGGATCGGCAGCGACGGCAATTCCGCTTCTTTGTGCGATCTTTCGAGCAGCAGGCGCAGTTCCGGCATGTAGCAGCGCCAGCCCTCCGTTCCAAAGGCATGCACTTGCTCGGGCTGCACTGGCGCAGGCTGCTCCGGGGGAATCAGGCTGGCCTGCGTCTGGATCGTCCGGGGCTGGCTGCCCGGCTCGGCTACTGTCAACTGGTAGATTCCCGTCCAGTGATCGTTTTTCATGCGCAGGCGGCTGATCTCGCATTCGAGCAGCGCAAGCTGGCCGGATGCGAACTCCGGGATCGCCGCGGCCAGCGCGGCGCGCACGCGCATCGGTTGGACGATGGCGACCAGCCAGTCCGGTAGCTCTGCAAACGTTCCCAGGCCAGAGTGTGACGGTGGCCGAGGGTGGCGTGTCGTAGCGGAAGCCATGATGTTTCTCCTCGCTTATATTCGGTCGTTATGCCCTGGGAAATAGCTCCGTCACACCCCCATTCCGCGCAGGTGGCGCTCCAGCGCCAGCATGGCGTTGTCCAGTCGCTCCGGCTTGACTTTGGTCCATGAATGCAGCACCAGCGTAAAGAGATCCAGCGCCTCCCACAGCGCGATCCGCTGCCGCGAGACCGGGACATGCTGCTCATATTCGCTCAAAAAGACCTCACAGATCGCTTCGGCCTGCGCCAGTAGCGCCGCGCGGGCCTGCTCGTCGGCCGTTTTACCGTCTGCGTCGGTGTTCAAAATGCTCAATCCAATATCCTTCGTGCGGCGCAGGAACAGCGATAGATCGAGCGCCGGTTCGGCCTGGCAGAAGCTGTCGAAATCAATAAAGCCGATGTCGCCCCGATAGATCAGCACCTGTCCGGGCCGGAAGGTGCCATGAACCGTCATGATTGGGTCGGGCGGCTGCGTGGCGGCGCGTGATGCCAGCCATGCCAGCAGCGGCGCGGCCGCGTCGGCGAGCGCGGGAATGGCGCTGGCGAGATCGTCCACGACGCTGCGCACCTCGGCCAGTTCGTCGTCCCATGTCCGCACCGCGCCGAAGCGCACATCCGAACGGTGCAGCCCGGCCAGCCCGGCGGCAGCCTTGCGAATGAAGCCATACAGTTCGTCCAGCGCCTCGGGCGTGCCTGCGCGCATGGCCGATTCAATCAGCTCCTGCAAGGTTTGCTCCTCGCGGATCGGCCCTTGCACCAGCACGTTCAGATCTGGTAGAAAGGCCAGTGGCTCGGCCAGCGTCACGCCGCCCGCGCGCCTGAACGGCGATTCCCACAGCGCGCGCATGCCGGCGTAGGCGTGCTTGCCTTTGCCGCCCTTGTAGGTTTTGGCGACGACGATATCAGGCCAATTGTGACTGGCAGCCAGGCCGGGCGGGTACGCCAGGTGGTACAAGATCGTGCAGCGGCTGCCGGGCGTGTAGCGCATGATTTTTGGCGCGCATGACTCGATCCGCAGATCGTGATAATCCGGTCCGGCGGCGCGGATGCTGCGCTCCAACAGCGCGCGCGCCTGCTCCGGGTCGGTGAGGATCGGGAGTGATGGCAGCGCCACGTCGGGCGGCTGCGGTTCGAGTTTCAGCCGCAGTTCCGGCAGGTAACACTGCCAACCGTCGGCTCCAAACGGATGTTGAGTTTCGGACGGCGCAATCTCCGGTGCGGGCTGGACCGGCGGGAAGATCGTGCCGCGCAGAGCAACGACGCGCTGCCCTTCGGTCATGGTGAGCGTGTACACGCCGGTCCAGACATCGCGCTTGATCCGAACATGGCCGATGTCGCAATCCGCAATCGCCAGATCGCCAGAGGCGAACTCAGGCACGGCTGCGGCGATCGCGCCCGCGACCTGCTTCGGGTCAGTGGCGCTGAGCAACCAATCCGGCAGCGCCGCGAAATGGCGCAGATGATTCCATACGGCGGCAGGCTGGCGTTGAGCTTCAACTACTGTAGACATGCGATGCGCTCCTCAAGCAGTTTCATGGCGTGTTCCAACCGGCTGATTTTGAGCTTCTGCCAGCTATGCAC
>DASTWM010000215.1:0-9411 GCA_035765855.1 Roseiflexaceae bacterium | reverse complement strand
TACGCGTCGGAGGCCTTTACGCTGGTTCGTTGGCTCGATTTCACTCCCGAGAATTTGTGCCACAGTCAAGAGGTAATGGCGGCACATCCTGGAAAGCTCGACATCAAATCAGTCAACTGGTATCTTCCGCACTTTGAGCATGCCTATTACGGTGGTGTACTCACTATTTTGCGCTTTGCGGCACAGTGGGCGAGTAATTATGGTGTGCATAGCACCTTTGTGATTATTGGCGATCCGAGTTCGCCGGACAGCGCGAGCTATCTACGACGTATCAGTGAAGCGTTTCCGTCGCTGGCGAGCGCAGACGTCGTTGTGGTTCACTCAGACGCCGATCTCCCCATGATACCGGCCTGTGATGCAGCGGTCGCAACGTTGTGGAGCACAGCGTATTATGTGCTCAAATTTAACCAGACGAAGCGCAAGTTCTACTTTCTTCAAGACTTTGAGCCCATGTTTTACCCTGCTGGTTCAACCAGCGCTCAGGTCGAGGCTACCTATCGCTTCGGTTTCTACGGTATTACCAATACTGTCACGCTCAAGAAGCACTATGAAGCGGATTATGATGGCAAGGCAACCTTCTTTAATCCGGCTGTTGATACGGCTTTATTTTACCCTGCGCCAAATCGTGAGTGGGGAATAACTCGTAAACCATATAAAGTGTTTTTTTATGGCCGTCCGGCTCACTGGCGGAATGGCTTTGAATTAGGCTCCATCGCTTTAATGAAACTTAAAGAGGAGTTAGGGCAACGGGTTCAGATCATTGCCGCTGGTAATGATTGGGATCCAACAGATTATGGTCTTGGCGGCATCATAGAGAACCTTGGCTTACTGCCTTATCAGGAAACGGCGCGGCTGTACCGAACCTGTGATGCTGGCCTGGCGATGATGTTTACGCGCCATCCTTCGTATCTGCCATTCGAGTTTATGGCGAGTGGATGTCTGGTCGTCTCAAACGTGAATAGCGCAACTGCCTGGCTGCTCAAAGATAACGAAAACTGTCTGCTCTCACTACCCAGCGCGAGCTGCATTGCAGATACGCTCGCTCGTGCTCTTCAGGATCATGATCTGCGCCGTCGTATTACAGCCAATGCCGCACAGCTAATTAAAGAAGAATTCTCTGATTGGACGAAATCAATATCAGCAGTATACGATTACATGTGCGACCCCGAAGATTAAGTACTGACGAGTTAAGCTTAATTTATCCCTGCTCCTGCTCCCGCAGCATGCGCGCGCGGCGGTTCAGCGGCACTTCCGCAACGTTGGTCGGGCGCACGGCGCGCATGCTGAAAAACACCAGAACTGCGCTAATCAGCAGCGCCAGCACGACAAAAGCGATCCATGGACTGGGTACGAGCGTCTGCCCGCCGTTTGGCAGGTCGATAAAGGTGTAAAACAACCCGCGCTCTTCACTCAACAGCTGCTCGGTCAGGAACAGCGCGATGAACGGATGCACAACCAGAAACGCCCCGCCGATGTACAGCAGCGGTATCGACGCAAACAATGAATTCAGGTTCGTGCCGATCAAAATGGTAAACACGATTGCCAGAAACGGAATGCCAAGCAGCATGAGAATCACTGAGCCGATTGCCAGGCTGTTTGCGGCCAGCGTGCTGCGCATCACAGTTGACCAGAACAGCCCAAGACATGCATACAGCACGGCAGTCGTAATCAGCCCAATCAGCGCGATCACGACCTCGGCCAGCGTGACGCCGCCGAACAGGAACGCCAGGCTCATCAGCGGGACGACGGCCACGATCAGCAGCAGCGCGTACGAGAGCGCGGCAGCCAGTTTGCCCCACACGATCTGCCATGGCGACAGCAGCGACCCGACCAGCAGATCGTAGGTTTGCCGCTCGCGCTCGCCCGCAATGCTGCCCGCCGTGAGCGCGGGCGTAATCACGCACACCTCGGTCAACGCCACCGCGCCAATGGTAAAGAACAGCGCGCGCCCAATTTCCCGCCCGGCGTTGATGTCGTTACTGGCGCTGCTGGCAATTGCAGCATACAGCAGCAGCGTGACGCCGCTCAGGATAATAAGATAAATCGAAAGCACCACAAACGAACGCGCGCCGCGCATGCGGCTGCGTAGCTCTTTCACCAGCACGGGATTGAACTCACTCATTCTTGTACCGAATTCTGTTTAGAGACCGACGCCCGACGATGGACGATAGACAGCGACGGCAAATCGTAAATCATTCTGTCATCTTGTCATCTTGTCACCATGTCATCGTCACTGCACCAACCCCTTAGTCACCTGCATGAAAATATCTTCCAGATCATTGCGTTGTTCAGCAAAGCGCGTGATTACGACGCCTGCGCCGACCAATCGCGCCAGCAGTTCGCCCATGCCCTGTTCATCGCCAGCGAAGTCCACCAGCAGCGTGGAAGCCTCGCGGCGGGCCACCGGCGGAGCAACATCGACAACCGCCGAAACGGGTTCGCCGTCCTGTTGCGCGGCGTCATGAATTGTTTCGACAGTAGCGCCTGCGCCTGCGCGCCGCACCGCGAGCACATCAGGCCGGCCGCGCAGCAATTGCTCGGCCCGGTCGACAGCATGGAGCACGCGCACTTCCAGGGTGACGTGCGGCTGCAACGAGCGCAGAATCGTATCAACCTCGCCACTCGCCAGGAGCTTTCCCTGTTCGATGATAGCGATGTGCGTACACATCTCGGCCAGTTCGGTCAGAATATGCGAACTGATCATGATCGTTTTGCCAAGCGCGGCTAACTCTTTGAGTAGTTCGCGCAGTTCGATCCGCGCGCGCGGATCGAGCCCGCTGGCTGGCTCGTCGAGAATGAGCAGCCGCGGATCGTGCATCATGGTGCGGGCCAGGCTCAAACGCTGTTTCATGCCGCGTGACAGCGCCATGACGTTGTCGTTGCGTTTATGGCTGAGATCTACCAGTTCGAGCAATTCGTTAATGCTCGCTGCGCGCCGGGCGGCAGGTACCCCGTAGGCCCGCCCGAAGAAATCAAGATATTCCCACGACTTCATGTTTTCGTACACGCCAAAAAAATCCGGCATGAAGCCCACCATGCGCCGCACGCTGCGGGGATCCTGGGTAACTGACACGCCACCGACGCGCGCCTCGCCGCTGGTGGGCTGCAACAGCGTTGTCAAAATCCGCATGGTCGTGGTCTTGCCCGCGCCGTTTGGGCCGATAAAACCGAAAATGGCGCTGTCAGGAACTTCAAGTGTGAGCTGATCAAGCGCGAGGTTGGAGCCATACCGCTTGGTCAGGTTGTACGTTTCAACAATCGGGGCCATGCGTGCTCCTGCGTGTTGTTGGCAAGCTTGCTGTGTATAGTATACAAGCAGCACGGCAGCAGATCAAAAAAGTGGCATGCTGCACGAGCATGCCACCCATGGTTGGTGCCGAAGGAGGGAATCGAACCCTCGACCTTGGGGTTATGAATCCCACGCTCTAACCATCTGAGCTACCTCGGCCCGGCGATGAATTCATCGCTGTGTATGTTAGCACACTCACCAGAACATGTCAAACGCCTGGGTCGCACGTTCTCGCGCTTTTGAACAATCTCGAAGCAGCAGCATTGCCCGGTGCGGTGGCATATAACTTGCCGCAATGGTGTAGATGCATGAACTTCAGGAGAGATGAGAGCGTCATGAAAAAACAAGCATGGACCATCATCACGCCGATTGAGACCAAAGCGTTCGCATGGCTGGACAGTGTTGCTGAGCCACTCCAGAAGGGCGTGGAAGCGGTGTTTGGCGCGGGCGCGCTGGGCAAGAAGGCCAAAAGCTGGTTGAACGGTACGCCGATTCGCCATCGCATCCATCCGGCCTTTATTATCATCCCGCTTGGCGCATGGACCACGGCGGAGTTGTTCGATGCGCTTGAGATCACGTCCGACGATCCTGTTCGACGCGAAGGCTACGCTATGGCCGCTGATGCGGCCGTTGCCTTTGGTATTCTGGGCGTGCTGCCGACCGCTGCCACAGGGCTGGCCGACTGGGTTGATACTTATGGCAACGAGCGGCGGGTTGGCACGGCGCACGCGCTGCTCAACACAACTGCCCTGGGGCTGTACATCGCGTCATGGGCGCTGCGCCGGAGCGGCCAGCGGGGCTGGGGGCAGGCGCTGGCGCTGGCGGGCTACAGCATTGGCGGGCTGGCCGCGTCGATCGGTGGAGAGATGGTCTATGGTCTCGGGCTCAATGTGAATTATCAATTTTTCTCGCGCCCGCCCGACGAGTTTGTGGACGTGCTGGCAATAGATGATCTCCCGGCGGACAAGCCGGTCGTTGTCGAGGCCGGGGACGTGCCGGTGCTGCTGATGCGGCAGGGCGAAGAGATTTTCGCGGTGGAAAATTGGTGTACGCACGCCGGCGGGCCACTTTCGGAGGGTACCTTCGAAGGCTGCAATGTGATCTGCCCCTGGCATGGATCGCGCTTCTGCCTGCGCGACGGCGTCCCGCTCGATGGGCCTGCCGTTACGCCGTTGCGCACGTTCGAAGTGCGCGAGCAGAACGGACGCATTGCGGTGCGCCCGAGCGATTAGGCATACTGACCTCTCTCACCCTGCTGTCGTAGTTTTCCGCTTTCGTTGGGAGCGAGCCAGGGTGAGGGAGGTCTTGAATTCGTTCTGACCATTACCTGCATCTGTCCTGTCCAGATGTAGCTTCCCCGCGACCTTTATGTTGCCCCAACCGCCGACTCATGATCGCCACCTTTGGCCTGCTGGTTGCCGAGCAGCGTCATGAATTCCATCAGCACCTGGGCATGGCGCACAAGATCGTCGAGCAGAATGTGTTCGTTGGGGCCGTTGATGGCACTGTAGGGGCGCAGGCAGCCGAGCGATGCCACGGGAACATTGAATGCTTCGGTGAAGATGTGCAGCGGCTGGGCGAATGGGCCGAGCGGCAGACGGTCGAACGGCGTGCCAAACACTTCGTTGCCAGCTTTGCTCAGTTGCTGTACAAATGGATCGTCGAGCAGGGTTGCGGCGGGACCGTATCCGCCCGGCAGGCGTTCCACGTCCACATCGGCAAATTCTTTGGCTGCCAGATGCTCGCGCAGTAAATCAAGAATCGCCTGGGGCGATTGCTGCGGCACAAGTTGAAAATCGAGTTGTGCGGTCGCGGCAACGGGAATCAGCGCGACTTCACTTTGTGGCTCAACGACCAGCGAACTCACGTTGCATGTTGGAAGCGTCGATTCTGTTCGGACCAGCCCGACGCCGGTTGACTCAAACAAAAAGTTTCCAAGTCCCCATGCGCTGAGCCGCCCCGACTCGTCCAGATGCGCTTCGCGCAGCAGTTTATTATCGCTGCGGCGCGGCCCTTCCACCGTATCGTAGAAGCCTTCGATAAGAATTTCTTCCTGATCGCTCTTGATATGGTGCAGCGCCCAGATCAAGCGCCACAGCGGATTTGGCACGCTCACGCCCAGGCCAGCCGCAAGCGGCTGATTTGCGCCAATGGTGGTCAGCCGCACTTGCAGCATACCTTTCGCCCCACCGTAGCAGATCGGGCGTTGCGCGGCATTCCGTTCGCCACCGCTTGCCAGGCAGCCATCGACCCGCCACTGGTCCTGCATGTCGCGCACAACCGTGCTGAGATGCGGGCTTCCAAGCAGCCCTTCGCCTTCTGCGACGATCAGGACACTGCACGGAAGATTATCGGCGGTCGCCAGCATCGCCTGAATAGCGGCCAGGTGCGCGACGAACGGCCCCTTGCCTGCCGCAACGCCGCGCCCGTAGAGCGCCCCATCGCGTTCGGCAAGCTGAAAAGGGTCATGATGCCAGGCCCGCCATGGGCCGGGTGGCGCGACATCGTAATGGTGATACAGCAGCAGTGTCCACGGCGATCGGCCCGTTCGTTGCCCCACCACGACCGGAGCACCGGGAGTCGTAAAAACATCGGTATGCAGGCCGTGCTGGCGCATCATGAGCGCGATGCGCTGGGCAGCCGACGAAAGCTCGTCGCGCTGGCCGAACACAGTGGGAAGCGCGCAAAGCTGGCGAAGATCGTCCAGCAGCATATTAGTTGGGATGGATGGTTGTTTGATCACACACTGCTCCACTGTGAGCGATTCGGCTTATTATAGCATACCGCGCCATGCGAGCGCACGACAATAGCTCATACATATGCTGCCATGAGTGGACAAATGCCGGGAATCTTGGTAGACTCACACGCTGGTGCAATTGCAGATTGCAGATTGTGCTGTCATCACTGGTCGTTCGTCGTTCGTCGAGCAAACAGCGTAAATCAGACGAATACCAGGTCGTGAACATAACATGCGAGGGTATCATTGTTTGAACGTTTTGTGCGCTATAGTTGTTTTGTCTTGCTTCTGGGAACATGGTTGAGCGCGTGCGCCGTGGAAGGCGGCGTGCCGGAGGTGCAACCAACCACACAGCCGTCGCCATTGCCGCAAGCTACCAGCCCTGTCGTGGCGCAGCAGCTTGCCGAGCGCAATGATTCATGGAATATCGGCCTGCTTGAATCTCCGGGCAGCCTGTATCCCTACCAGCCGTCGCCTTCCGCGCAGCGCGTGGCGGCACCGGTTACAGAATTGCTGTATCCGTCGCCGATTCTGGCGCTGAACTATGGCTACACCACGACTGGTGTGCTGGAGCAGGTGCCAACGCTGGAGAACGGCGGCGCGACGCTGCAAAAGGCCGACGTGCATCTCGACGCCGCTGGCAACATCACGACCACCGAAACCAGCGTGATCACCCAGGTCGATCAGTTGGTTGTCACGTATCGCTGGAATCCCGATCTGCACTGGTCGGACGGGCAGCCCGTGACCGCCGCCGACTCGGTTTTCGCCTACAATCTGGCGAAGGCCGCGCCGCCGAACGACGATGCGCGTGATCGGCTGGCGCAAACGGTCAGCTATGAGAAGGTCGACGACCACACCACCCGCGCTATTCTGCGCCCTGATGTGACCGGACCGACGTACTTTCTGAATTACTGGACGCCGCTGCCGGAGCATGTATTGAAGAATGCCGATCCGACGCAGGTGGCACAAAGCGACTTCGCACTTCAGCCGATTGGCTACGGGCCGTATGCAATTACATCGCGCACCGCAGGCGCGATTAAAATGGTGCGGAATCCCTATTACACTGGCCGGACGCCGAGCGCGTCGCAGGTGTCGTTCACATTTCCCGCAAACATGGCGCTGGCGAAGGCTAGCCTGATGAATGGCAACCTTGATGTCGTTTTCACTGATCGCGTAACGACCGATCAGCTTGATCTGCTCGCGCCCGGCGAGGACAACCATACCTTGCAGGTGAGCTACATGCCAAATCCGATCTGGGAGCACATCGACTTTAATCTTGACGAAACTCTCCTGCAGGATATTCGCATTCGTCATGCGATTGCGTTAGGGACCAACCGCAAAGCCATGGTTGATACGCTGTTCAAAGGGCATGTGCCGGTGCTCGATAGCTGGGTGCTGCCCGGCCAGCCCGAGGCCGCGCCCGCCGATCAGATCACGCGGTACGCGTACGATCCTGATCAGGCGCGGGCGTTGCTGGATCAGGCCGGCTTTCCTGAGCAGAACGGCATCCGTGTATCGTCCAAAGGCGTGACGCTGACGCTGCAATTGCTGACGACTGACACCCCGCCGCTCCGCCAGTCCATCGCCGAGCAGTTCAAAAAAGACATGGCGGGCATCGGCGTGCAGATCACTATTCAGACGCTTTCCACCGATCAGATGTTCAGCCGTTCGGGGCCGCTGTTCCAGCGCCAATACCAACTGGCGCTCTTTGGGTGGGCCGCATCGCCCTACGCTGGTGGGCTGTCGTTGTGGAGTTGCGCATCGGTGCCGTCGGAGAGCAACGGCTGGTCGGGCGAGAATGTTGCTGGCTGGTGTTTCCGCGATGCTGACCGCGCGATCCGCGAGGGTGTAAGCACGCTTGATGTACAAGGGCGGCGTGACGCGTACATCACGCAACAGAAACTCTGGACGCAGGAATTGCCCGCGCTGCCGCTCTTTCAGCGACTCAGCCTTGTGGCCGCTACGCCTGCCGTGCATGGCCTGCAACCAGACGCTTTTGCGCCGCTGACCTGGAACATTACGGCATGGCAGCGCGAGGAAAAACCATGAGGCGTATCGATAAACTGCGCGTCACATCTGTGTCGGGCGGTGGGCTGCTCGCACGCTGGCTGCCTGTGCTCGTCTGGATGGTCGTGATTTTCGCCTTTTCGGCTCAACCGACGCTGCCAAGCCTGCCGGGCGCGTTCTGGGACACGCTTATGAAAAAGGGCGCACACTTCACGGTTTATGCGGTGTTAGCGGCGCTCAGTTGGCGAGCGTTTGAGCCGCGTCGTGGCGCATTCGGCTGGGCGTGGCTGTTGGCGGTGCTGTACGCCTGCACCGATGAGTTTCATCAATCGTTCGTGCCGGGCCGCCATCCCATGGTGACCGACGTGCTCATTGATGCGTGCGGCGCTGCCACAGGGCTGGTATTGATCTGGCTTATACAGCGCAAATTTAGCAACGTGTAGGTGATGATCGTGAAGCAAACGCGCACGACAAAAGTAGTGTCTGCGCGTTTGCTTTTATTGGATGCTGTATTCCGCCCTTGCCTCGCGCGCCCGCACGTATTGCATTGCGCCAGCCTGACGCGCAAGTCCTTTGAGTTCGAGCATGGCCAACGTCGCCGAAACCGCCGGTGCCGTAAGCCCGCTGGCGCGGCCAAGCACGTCCACATGCTGCGGTTCATAGCTCAACAGGTCCAGCACCGCCGCCTCAACCGGATCGTCGGGAAGCGTGAGTTGCATTTCTTGTTGAACTGTTGCGGTTGTCCAATTCAGCGCTTCGAGAATATCTTTTGCATCGCTGACAAGCCCGGCACCGTCGCGGATGAGCCTGTTGGTGCCAGCGCTCGTGCGCGAAAAAATATTGCCCGGCACGGCAAACACATCGCGCCCCTGCTCCAGCGCAAACGATACCGTGATCAATGCGCCGCTCCGCTCGCCTGCTTCCACCACAAGCGTGCCACATGACATGCCGCTGATCAGGCGGTTGCGTGGCGGGAAATTGGCGGGCGTGGGAAGCGTTCCTAACGGGTATTCACTGATCAGCGCCCCGTTGCTCATGATCTCCTCGGCCAACGGGCGGTTGCGCTCTGGATAGAGATAATCGACGCCGCAGCCAAGCACCGCGATGGTGCGCCCGCCCGCTTCCAGAGTTGCCGTGTGCGCAACCGCATCCACGCCGAGCGCCAGCCCACTCACAATCGTAATCCCCGCGCTCGCAAGATCGCCCACGAGTCGTCGCGTCGCCTCTTTGCCGTAGCTGGTCGGGCTGCGCGTGCCAACCACGGCAAGCGCCCACTCATCCGTTGGGTTGAGCGTGCCACGCACATACAGCAAAGGCGGCGGCTGTGGGATCTGCCGAAGCAGCACAGGATAACATGGGTCTTCTATGCAGATGAGCT
>DASTWM010000214.1:0-5401 GCA_035765855.1 Roseiflexaceae bacterium | reverse complement strand
TGTTCGGCCATTTGCTCGGGCAGCAGGTAGCGCCGTGCGATTTCCAGCTTTTCGCGCATGGTGTAGCCCGGCAACTGAATCACCTCCATACGGTCGAGCAGCGGTGCCGGGATGGTTTGCAGCGTGTTGGCCGTGGCGATGAACATGACCGGCGACAAGTCCCAGGCCACGTCGAGATAATGATCGCGGAACGAGTTATTCTGCTCCGGGTCGAGCACTTCCAGCAGCGCCGAGGATGGATCGCCGCGGAAGTCTGCGCCGAGTTTGTCAATCTCGTCGAGCATCATGGCCGGGTTGTTCACGCCCACGCGGCGAATCGTCTGAATGATCGTGCCGGGCATGGCACCGATATACGTGCGACGGTGACCGCGAATCTCGGCCTCGTCGCGCACGCCGCCCAGCGATAGCCGCACGAACTCGCGGCCCATCGCCCGCGCAATCGAGCGGCCCAGGCTGGTTTTGCCGACGCCGGGCGGCCCGACGAAGCACAGAATCGCGCCGCGCGGGTTGGCGGCCCGTGCGCCAATCCGTTCGCGCCGGATCAAGCGCACAGCCAGATATTCCAGAATGCGGCGCTTGATGTCTTCCAGATCGTAATGATCTTCGTCCAGCACGGTCTGCGCATGGCTGATGTCAAGCTGATCGTCGGTGTGGCGCTGCCATGGCAACGATGCCAGCGTCTCGATGTACGAGCGAATGATGCCGTATTCGGCGGCGGCGGGCGGCATTTTCGAGAGGCGATCCAATTCGCGTTTGGCCTGCTCCAGCGCCTCCTGGCTCATGCCAGCTTCATCCACCATAGTGCGCAGCCGCTCGACCTCGGCGGCGTTTTCGTCAGTTTCGCCAAGTTCACGCTGGATCGCGCGCATCTGCTCGCGCAGCACGTACTCACGCTGGTTGCGGTCGATACCGCTCTGCACCTGCGATTGAATCTCCTGCCCGATCCGCAGCACTTCAAGCTCACGGGTCAGAATCTCAGTCAGCCGCTTGAGCTTGGCGCGCACATCGGAAAGCTCAAGCACCTCCTGGCGCTCGGCCACGCTGCTGCGGAACAGCATGGTCACGGCCAGCAGATACGCAAGACGGCGCGGGTCGTCCTCATTGGTAATTTGGACCTGCAACTCTTCGCTGGCATTCGGCAATAATTGCAGCATCTGGGTCGCCAGCCCGACCAGATTACGCATCAGCGCCTCGACCTCAATGCCATCGGCAACCTCGTCGGGCAGCACCCGCACCCGCGCCCGCAAGTATGGCTCGGTCTGCACGATCGCTTCGATCTGAATGCGCTCGATGCCCTGGATCGCCACCCGCAGCGTGTTGTCGGGCAGCCGCAGCAGGCGATGCACGATCGCCGCCGTGCCGACCGGGTAAAAATCATCGGCAGTAATCGTATCTGGCCGCCGCTCCTCATTCCTGAGCGCCACCAGCGCAATCAGCCGCTGCCCGACCATGGCATCATCAATCAGCCGAATCGATGCTTCCTGCCCGACAGCCAGCGGCGTCACCGTCATGGGGTACACAACCATGTTGAATAGCGGCAGCACGGCCAGTTCATCAGGAATTGGCATCTCTTCGGCGGGCGGAGTTTCCGCTGGCTGCGGCGCGGATTCAGCCGGTTCTATCGTATGTACAGTTTCTTCTTGTTCACTCACGAAACGTACTCCTGCTCAACGGTGTCACAACACAACCTTGTGGCCAGTCAGCGCTCCTGCACTGGCACCTGCACGCGCTCGCCTTCGAACGGTTTGGGCAGCTCGACAAAGAGAAAGCCATCGTCGTACCGCGCGGTCACATGCTCATAATCGACGGGCCGCGCCAGAAAAACCTCGACCTCAAATGCGCCATAGTTGATGCCCATTTGATGATAGTATTGCAGCTTGTCGTCGCGCTGCTCCAAGCGCACGCCGCGAATGTGAAGGCTGCGCTCATCGAGCGTCACCTCGATGTCGGCGTCGCGCATGCCGGGCAGCTCGACCTTCACCACAAATGCCGCGGTGGTTTCGTACATATCGGCGGGCGGATGCCACACGTCCCGCGCGCGGGTCACGACGATCATAGAGGTCGCCTTGCCCCACTGGCGCTGGAACATGCGCTCAAGCTGCTGTTGTATCTCTTGTTGATCGTGTCCTGCCCTGCGCCGCAGGTAGATCACACGTTGCATGAACACGCTCCTGTGTTTATCAAATACGTTACCATCTTCACCATGCCAGGCCAGCACATGCCGGGCCAGCATGACCTGCTTCCGGGCCGCCGCGCGCCGCTTGTTTGGCCGCTCATCGGGAGCGAATCAATGATTGTGGGTCCTGCGCTATAATAGACCCAGGAAATCAGATACTATTATAGGCCATGACCGACACACACACCGCACAACTTGTGAATATTGTTCTGCTTGGCCCGCCCGGCGCGGGCAAAAGCACCATTGCCGAAGCGCTGATTGATCGTTACGGCATGGCGCAGATTTCAACCGGACAGCGGCTCCGCACCGAGATCGCGGCCCGCAGCAGGCTGGGCCGTTCCGTCGCGCCGTACCTTGAACGCGGCAATCTCGCGCCGGAGTCCATGATGGATCAACTGCTGCGCGCCAGCCTCGATTCGCTCGATCCGGAGCGCGGCTTTCTGCTGGATGGCTACCCGCGCACCATGCGGCAGGCGATCGGCCTGATCGGCATGCTGGCCGACTTCGACCGGCAACTGACGGCGGTGATCGCCATGGATGTGAGCGACGCGGAGGTGGTGCGTCGGCTCAGCGGGCGGCGCATCTGCGAAGGCGCGGGCGAACCATTTCCTGTGCATGTGGACGATCTGGCGAGCATGATTCGCTGCCGCGAGCGTGGCGGCAAGCCGGTGCAGCGCGACGACGACCGCCCGGAAGTGGTTCAGCAGCGGCTGGTGGTGTACCACGAAGAAACGCAGCCCCTGCTCGCGTTTTATCACGATCAGGGCGTGCTGCACCATGTGGACGCCACCGGCTCGCCCGCCGATGTTGCGCGGCGCACTGTCGCGATTATTGACAAGATCATCGGCGTGTAGCTATGATTTTGCCACAGAGACCACAGAGTCTCAGAGGAAGCTATCCCTGGTGAATCTATGTTCTGATAGAAAGATCACATCGGCCTTGTGCCATGTGTCATTCCGAACGCAGTGAGGAATCTCTCTGGAGCGATTGCTCGCCGCGCTCGAAATGACAGGTTGCAGGAACGTATTTGATTTCACTGTAAAGTTCAGCACAGTACGAACACAGGTGATTATGGTATCTTGATTCCATCAATCAACCGCTGTGTTCTCTGTGTCCTCTGTGGTTGAACGGGAGAACCGTATGCTTGATGCTCCATTGAAAATTTTAATCATGTCTGCCGAAATGGTTCCATTCGCCAAGACGGGCGGCCTGGCCGATGTCGTCGGCGCGCTGCCAAAGGCGCTCAAGGCGCTCGGCCATGATGTGCGGGTCGCCATGCCGCATTACGGGCGGATTGATCTTGACCGCTTTCATCTGCGCGAGGTGCTGGGGCCATATTCCACCCCAATGGACAGCCATGCCGAGGAAGCACGCCTGCTGCAAACGACGATTGATTCTCCATCTGGCGAGGTGCCGGTTTACATGATCGATAACAAGAACTACTACGACCGTGACGGCATCTATATGTACGAAGATGACGCCGACCGGTTTATCTTTTTCTGCCGCGCGGCGCTGAAAGGCATGCGGCAGCTTGGCTGGCAGCCCGACGTGGTTCATTGCCATGACTGGCACACGGCAATTGTGCCAAACTGGCTCAAAACGATTTACAAAGATGATCCCTTTTATGGTTCCACCGCGTCCGTGTACACCATCCATAATCTGGCATACCAGGGCATCTTCGGCTATCGCGTGCTGGAAATTGCCGGAGTGGCCGAGTACGGATTTCTGGTTCACCCGGACACGCCGCACTTGAACGATGCGGTCGGCCTGATGGGGCGCGGCATCTACTACGCTGATATTATCAACACCGTCAGCGAGACATACGCGAGCGAGATTTTGCAGCCGGAATTTGGTGAAGGTCTTGACCCGATTCTACGCGACCGGCGCGACCGGCTGTATGGCGTGCTCAACGGGATCGACACCAACATGAACAATCCTGAAACCGATCCCTACATCGCCGCGCACTACAGCGCCGCCGATCTGTCGGGCAAGGTCATGTGTAAAGCGAATCTTCAGCAGACGGCTGGCCTGCCGCAAAACCGCTCGACGCCGGTGATTGGCATTATTTCGCGCTTGGCAGCCCAGAAGGGCTTCGACTTGATCGACGAAATCATCGAGCCGCTGCTGCGCAACCATGACGTGCAGATCGTTGTGCTTGGCACCGGCGACCAACGTTACCATGATCGTTTCAATGAAATTCATGCGCGCTTTCCGCAGCAGGTGCAAGCCTTCCTGACCTTCAATGCGTCCATCGCGCAGAAGATTTACGCTGGCTCCGACATGTTTCTGATGCCGTCGCGCTTCGAGCCATGCGGGCTGGGGCAGATGATTGCGTTGCGCTACGGCACCATCCCGATCGTGCGCGAGACCGGCGGCCTGGCGGATACCGTGCGCAACTTCGATCCGATGACCGGCGAAGGCAACGGCTTTTCGTTCCGCCCGTACGACTCGATGGCCCTGTACGCGGCTATTGTGCGCGCGATGGAGAACTACCGCTACCGCAATACCTGGAAGCAGCTTATTCTGCGTGCCATGGGCGCGGATCATTCGTGGGACGCTTCCGCGCGCCGCTACGTCGATTTGTACCGCCGCGCCATTGCGACGCTTACCGACCGCTCGCGCGCAGGCGCATAAACCGAGATGCCGATGCCGCACACACTTTGGTCATGCCAGCACTTCGACGGCGCGCACGGTTGGCACGCCCATGCCGATGACTCAGCAACGCGCACATTGCTCGGCCCGCCGATCGCTGCGCCAGCCGACTGCGCCGAAATCGTTCCATCGTGGGCTGCAACTACGTCGGACGGCAGCTGGATCGAAATCGATCTGCGCGTGCGACAGGACGGGCGCTGGTCGCCATTCTACCGCATGGCGTTGTGGGATGCTGCCGAGGAGCACAGCCGCCGCCAGAGCTTTGACGCGCAGCCCGATGAGATGGGCCATGTCGCAACCGACACACTGGTGATCCACGCCGCAGTGGACGCCGTGCAGCCGCGCGTGCTGCTCCACGGCGCGCCATCCATGCGCGCGCTGCGGCTGTGCATGAGCGCGCCGCCCGATCCAGCGCCGTTTGTAATGCCGCATGCCTGTCCTGAAATGCATGTCCCATTACGCTCGCAGATGATCTACCCCAATGGCGGCGAGGTATGGTGCAGCCCGACCTCGGTGGCCATGCTGCTGGCGTACTGGTACGAGCGCACCGGCGCACCGCAGTTAGCGCCGTTC
>DASTWM010000213.1:0-4778 GCA_035765855.1 Roseiflexaceae bacterium | reverse complement strand
ACGACATGAACACCTGCGAGTTTGCGATCAAGGACGGCGTGCCGTACGCGATTGACTTCACAAATCCCGCGCCGGACATGGATTACTGGTCGCTGAAGGAAAAGTTTTTCGGCTGGGTGGTGAACAAAATGGCCGACATGTGCATCGCCAAGGCCAAAGCAGGACGCAAAGAGCCGCGCGAAGTCACGTGGAACAAGTTGCTCTGCACTGCAAGTTAAGAGTGTTGAGTGTTGAGTGTTGGGTTACGACAAACGAACACATCTTTTTGCAGATATACCATCAACCAACACCATTATGTGCATATTTGATCATGGGCAACTCATAACTCAAAACTCATACTTCATACCTTCCTGAAGGTGGTAATCATGCTCGAACAGGCAATCACATATTATCACGAGCTGCTGGATCGAGGCACGGCTGAGGCGACGCAGGCCATGCTGACCGAGCAGTTGCGCGACCGCAATCTGTTCTTCGGCGAGCGCCCGCTTGTCACCGTGCTGCGCCCGCGCATGATGACGCGCGAGCAGTACGCCACGCTGCGGCGCAGTTGCGAACTGGTCGCCAGCGCGGCGCGGACGCTCGGCATTGCCATGCTCGACGATCCGGCGCTGCGGGCCGGCCTCATGCTTACGCCCGGCGAGGAAGCGCTGATTGCCACAGACCCGGGCTACGAAGACCCGAGCGCCCATTCCCGCATGGACACGTTTTTAACGCTGGATGGCTCATCGCTCCAATTCGTTGAATACAACGCCGAAAGTCCGGCGGCGATTGCCTATCAGGATGAGCTATCCGAGGTGTTTTTGCAACTGCCCGTGATGCGGCAATTCACCAAGCGCTACCAGATCGAATCCATGCCAGCCCGCCACCTGCTGCTCGATACGCTGCTGCGCGCATGGCGGGCCTACGGCGGCAACGGCGACCCGCAGATCGCTATTCTGGATTGGTCCGGGCTGCCGACGCGCTCCGAATTCCTGCTGTTTCAGAATTATTTTCACCAGCACGGTCTGAACGCGGTGATCTGCACGCCCGACGACCTGGTGTACCGTGATGGCAGGCTCTACGCCCGCAACGCCGAAAGCCTCACGCCGACGAACAGCGCGGAAGTGCCGATCACGTTTGTGTACAAGCGCGTGCTGACCTCGGAGTTGCTCATGCGCTACGGCGACGACGCGCTCACGCACCCGCTGATGCGCGCCTATGCCGATGGGAAGATTTGCATGGTGAACTCGTTTCGCGCCAAACTGCTGCACAAAAAATCCATTTTTGCTCTGCTGACTGACGAATCTGTGCAGCCGATGTTTTCCGCCGAGCAGCGGGATGCAATCGTCCGCCATGTGCCGTGGACACGAATCGTGGCCGATGACGCAACGACATATCAGGGCGAGCAGATCAATTTGCTCGATTTTGCCCACGCCAACAAAGAACGGCTGATTTTGAAGCCGAACGACGAGTACGGCGGCAAAGGCATTGTCGTGGGCTGGGAAAGCAGCACCGACGAGTGGGATCGCGCGCTCAAGGAAGCGCAGCAGTCGCCGTTCGTGGTGCAGGAGCGGGTCGAGATTGCCTACGAAGATTACCCGGCGCTGGTCAACGGCCAGGTGCAGATCGGGCGGCGGCTGGTCGATAGCGACCCATTTTTGTTCGGCACGCACTGCGCGGGCTGCCTGACGCGCCTTTCCACCGTAACGCTGCTGAATGTCACCGCCGGTGGCGGCTCGACCGTGCCGACGTTTGTCATCAGTAAAGTATGAGTTATGAGCTATGAGTTATAAGTTATCGCTCTTTCTCAACTCACAATTCATAACTCACAATTCATAACTGCACGAGAAAGGTTATGACAATGAGCGTCTCATACGATCCTGCATCGCCCGACTTTCCGTTTACCATCGGCATCGAAGAGGAATATCAGGTTATTGATTCCGAAACGCGCGAGCTGCGCTCCTACATCACCCAGATTCTTGATCGCGGCTACACGGTACTCCATGAGCAGATCAAGCCCGAAATGCACCAGAGCATTGTGGAAGTCGGCACCAAGCCATGCCGCAATGTGCAGGAAGCGCGCGCCGAGGTGGTGCGGCTGCGCTCGACGATTGCAAGCCTCGCCGCTGTGCATGGCCTGAAGATCGCCGCCGCTGGCACGCACCCGATCTCGTCGTGGATGAATCAGGAAATCACGCCGTTCGAGCGCTACAAGGGCGTGGTCGAGGAGATGCAGCAGCTTGCATTGCAACTGCTCATTTTTGGCATGCACGTCCATGTCGGCATGCCGAACGATGAAGTGACCATCGAGTTGATGAACACGGTGCGCTATATTCTGCCGCACCTGCTGGCGCTGTCGAGTTCGTCGCCGTTCTGGATGGGGCGCAACACCGGCTTCCGATCATATCGCGCGTCGATCTTCTCGAACTTCCCGCGCACAGGCATTCCGCCGACGTTCCATTCGCGCTCTGAGTTCGACAATTATGTTAATCTTTTGATCAGTACAGGCTGTATTGATAACGGCAAGAAAATCTGGTGGGACGTGCGCCCGCACCCCAGCTTTGGCACGCTGGAGTTCCGCGTGTGCGACATCGCCACGAAAGTGGATGAGTGCATGGCGCTGGCCGCGACCATGCAAGCCTTTATTGTGAAGTTCCACCGGATGTTCGAGGGCAACACCACGTTCCGCGTGTATCGCCGGGCGTTGATCATGGAGAACAAATGGCGGGCGCAGCGCTGGGGTTTGAATGGCAAGCTGATTGATTTTGGCAAACGCAAGGAAGTGGAAACCAAGGCGCTGGTCCACGAGATGGTGGAGCTGGTCGATGATGTAGTCGATGAGCTTGGCAGCCGCAAAGACGTTGAATATTTGCTGACCATGTGCGAACAGGGCAGCAGCGCCGACCGGCAGCTCGCAATTTATCAGCAGACCAACGATTTGAAAGACGTGGTTGACGCCATTATCGCCGAAACAATGGAAGGCGTACCAATCTATTCTGAGGAAGCGCTCAAGCAATTATAACGCTACGGCTTATCCTCCAGTATGTCGAGTTGCTGCATCATGCCGATGACCAGCCGCACGGCCCGCTCCAGTGTCGACGCGTCGATTGCGGCGGGCGCGTCGTTAACGCTGCCTGCATTGACCATGTGGCCGTTGTCATCAAGACATGTTATGGTAAGCACGCGCCGTCTAGCTTGATGGAGTGCATGCCCAAGCACGGTGCGGCTGCGAAATGGACGCGGTTCGACATCGATGAGGGGATCGGCTGCATCTGCCGCCGCGGCTAATTTGAGCAGCAGCGGATCGGCCCCATGTTCGCGGAGTACGCCTTCGCGCGTCAGGTAGCACAACGGTCCATTGCCCAGGCCCTCCAGGCTCACGAACAGTGTTGATCCTTGTTCAAATGGATAGCGACGCAGCAAATCTGCGACACCATCGGACGAGCGCGTTGCCGCGCCGACGCCGACGGCCCACATTTCGACCCGCTCCATGGCAGCAAGTTCTTCGACTGCCGACAAGAGCACGGCGAGCGCGCCAGCATGGTTTGCCGCTCCCGGCGAGGCTTGCGCGCGCAACAGCATGATCTGGCCGCTTACGAGCAGCAGCGCAAAAACGAGCGGAACCCACTGTACGTACCACCACCCGACATGACCAGTGTACCAGTGAACGACGCCACACACGACCAGCGCGGCCATTGTCAGCAGCATAGCCACCGGTGCGCGTGGACGGGCAGTCAGCAGACGCACCAGCGGCCCAACAGCAGGCGGCGAGTCCAGCGGTGCAAGCATGACCAGCCGCCAGCGCGCCGTTGTGGAGCCAATCGCGCGAATGCCTATCACGTTCTGGCTTTGTCCCTCGTTTGCAAGCAACGGATGAGCCATGGGAGCAACAAGCCACACAGCCCATGCCAGCGCCAGTGCGAAGAGCAGCAGCGCTGGCAACGCCAGCCAGCCACCTAGCACGACTCCTATCAGGCCCATACATGTTATCGCCACTTCATCCCATCCCGGCTGCAACCGGGCCTGAAACACTTCGGCAGAAACATCGAGCCCGGCCCGCCGCAGCCGACCGTTAAGGTACGCCGCAGCCTGGGCCTCATGCAGCCCTGTTGCGGCACGCGGGCCAATACTCTCAACCAGATGAACAACTGTGTCCGCTGGATCATCGCGCAAGCGTCGCGAACGGCGCGGCAAACCACCAGATTCATAGGTATTATCCAGATCAAAGGGAAATGTATCCACTATTCTGCTCACATCATTGATGATATTTCATTCGTACCATTACACCGCTAGCCGCTTACAAGCAATTCGTCCTGGGCTACTTCACCCAGAAAGTAAACTTCAGGAGCATGAATACTTCTGATCTAGTACCAATCAGTATCAGTACCATCACCCCATTGAGTTCATGCATGCACTATGTCATTATATAAGCGTACCGAACAACATAGTACAACATTAAACAAAGGGGGTGACAACAATGATTCGCAGTTTCTTTGCTAAGGAAGAGGGCCAGGGTCTGGTCGAGTACGCGCTCATTCTGGTGCTTATCGCGATCGTCGTGATCGGCATTCTGTCCGTCCTCGGCAAGCAGGTCAGCGGCGTGTTCAGCAACATCAACAGCGGCCTGAACCCGTAAGCAGCACACCTTGTCGTTTCAGTAGTCCGTTCACCCGTCGTTCTAATACTACATCTACAAAGGAGTTCACTCATGATTCGCAGTTTCTTTGCTAAGGAAGAGGGCCAGGGTCTGGTCGAGTACGCGCTCATTCTGGTGCTTATCGCGATCGTCGTGATCGGCA
>DASTWM010000212.1:0-4449 GCA_035765855.1 Roseiflexaceae bacterium | reverse complement strand
AACGTAAGGTACAAAGAAAGTAGGAGCAGATGTTAGGCATCAACTGGGTACTACTTATCTTGGAACTGCTTGGCTTTCTTGTGCTGCTCATTGCCTGGATTATTCTCGGCATCAAAGCTTTGCTCCAACTCCGTCATAGACAAATGTTGTGGGTAATGCGACTTGCATGGGCTTTGATAATTGTGCTCATTCCATTCCTGGGAGCATTAGCGTTCTTTCTTACGCAGCCTGCCAAAGCTATTATGCCCAAGTAAATATGCACACCAGTCATCGCCAGACTTGGTACATGAATATTGTGCTCACTTGGTCTTACGGTGGTGTCCGAGCGACGCTGAATCAAAAGCCCCGTCACAACGCTGTGACGGGGCGGACGTGGGGTTGGGAAGAATTAGTTATTGTTCCCGTTGTTGCTCGACTCGAGCTGCTTGCTAACATTGACCGCAATCTTGCGCGGCTTGACCTCCTCGGCCTTCGGGATTTCCAGCCGCAGCACGCCGTTCTCCATCGAAGCGTTGATCGCGTCGGCTTTCACTGTGGTCGGCAGGCCAATCGTGCGCTGGAACGAACCGAAGCTGCGCTCGACGCGGTGGAAGTGCTGCTGCTTGTCGTTCTTCTCCTGGCGAGTCTCGCCCTTGATCGTCAGCACGTTGTTCTCAACCGTGATCTCGATGTCCTCTGGCTTTACGCCTGGCACTGCGGCCTCGACGATATAGCCATCCTCGGTTTCGCTCAAATCCATCGCCAGGTTGAAGCCCCGGCCATTGCGGGTCTGGTTCGGTGACACAAAGCTCTCCTCAAGCAACTGGTTCATCGCCTCACGCAGGCTCAGCATGTCCTGCATCGGGTCCCAACGAGTTACGTTTGCCATGGTACTCCTCCTCATACAAATATCCGTAATGCTCGATGCATGATTCCTGACAACTTCACTTTTGATTTCATCTCATTATTGTGGATCACGCAGTAAGTATCATCACTATGTATCAGGCATCAAGCATCATTCATTTCGCTGTTAAGTGTATCTCTGGTGTGTTAGAATGACATTTACGGAGTGTCAGAAACATGTTAGAGCCAACCAATCAGCGCCTGCGCCAGCGCGAATACCTGCTCAAAATCAGCCGCGCCCTGACCGCGCAGCTTGACATATCAAATGTGCTGCACCTGGTGATCGAGGTTGCAGTTGATTTGCTGGCGGGTACATCGGGACTGATCGCGCTGCAACAAGATGATGACCAACTCCTTCGCGTGCAGGCCGCCTCACATTTGCCGCGCGAGGCATGGCCGATGTTCGAGCCGCTGCTGGACACGCCGCTCGAAGATGAGGATGCCGTGCGGCGTCGGCTGCGCCAGATTGCCGCCGACACCAACCTGCCGCTGCGGCAGGTGATCGCGCTGCCACTCGTTTTTCGACAGACAAATATCGGCGTGATCTATGTGTTTCGCGCCGCGCTGAACGTCGCTTTCACGCGCGAGGAAGAAGAGTTGCTAACCGCCTTCGCCGACCAGGCCGCGATTGCGGTCAGCAACGCCCGGCTGTACGAAACCGCTGTACGCGAAAAACAGCAGGCCGACGCGGTGATCGAGCAGAGCGCCGACGGCGTCATGATCCTCGATAATCGCTGGCGCATCACGACCTTCAACCGCGCCATGGAGCAACTGACCGGCTGGCCGCGTGAGGAAGCGTTCGGGCGGCCATGCGCCGAGGTGCTGGCGATCAAAAACGCGCAGGGCGTCAACATCTGCCTGGTGGATTGCCCGCTCCAGCGCCGCCCGCTGCCCGACAATCCGTTGGTGGAAGGCTGGATCGAGGCGCGCGACGGGCGGCGGCGTTATGTGCAAAGCCGCTACGCCGTGTTGCGCGGGCCGCAGGGCGAGTTCAACGGCGCGATTGCGAACGTGCGCGACATCACCGAGCAGCGGATCGAAGAAGAGATGCAGAGCACTTTTTTCTCCGTGATTTCGCATGAACTCAAGACACCGGTCAGCATCATCAAGGGATATGCCGAGACGCTGGCCCGCCCCGACGCCAGGTGGGACGAGGAAACGATACGCGATGGCCTGAACGTCATCGTCGAGGAAACCGACCGGTTAGCCGACCAGATTCAGGATCTGCTGGATGCCTCGCGCATTCAGGCTGGCGGGCTGCGGCTGGAAATGAGCGACTGGGCGCTGCCGCCGCTGGTTGAGCAGATCGTGGAGCGCTTTGCGGTGCAGGCTGGCGATCACTTCACGTTCGAGCTGCGTTTCCCGCCCGACTTCCCCATGGTGCATGGCGATCCCGAACGCATCCGGGCCGTGCTGGAAAATCTGGTATCAAATGCGGTCAAGTACAGCCCGGATGGCGGCGCCATCCGCATAGCTGGGCGCACGAATGGACGGCTGGCGGTGATTTCCATCGCCGATCAGGGCATCGGCATCGCGCCCGACGAGCAGGCCAGGCTGTTCCGTCGTTTCTATCGTGTGGACAACCGCCTGCGCCGCCAGACACAGGGCGCGGGGCTGGGGCTGTTCCTGGCGCGTTCGATTGTGGAGGCGCATGGCGGGCGCATCTGGGTCGACAGTCAGCCGGGTCGTGGTGCCCGCTTCTCGTTCACGCTGCCGCTCGCTACGCCGCGCCTGGCTGATATTGCGCCTGACGGTGAAGCCATGGTGGAGGAGCCGCCTGAGCCAGTGGTCGAGCGGCCACAGTTACCGGATAAAGGTGAGTGACATGCGCCCAGGACACATTGATATTCCAACAGATATCATTGCTGCAATCTGCCGAAAATACCAAATCAAAGAACTCGCAATCTTTGGTTCTGCCGTGCGTGATGACTTTCGCGACGATAGTGATGTAGACGTTTTAGTAGAATTTGAGCCAGAAGCACAGATCGGCTTTCTTGCATTGGCGCGGCTTCAGCGCGAATTATCGGCCATTGTGAAGCGACCGGTGGATGTTGTTCCTAAAAATGGTTTGAAGCCGCACATTCGCCAATCAGTCCTCGCGAGCGCACAGGTGCTGTATGCGGCGTGAAGAATTGTATTTGAAAGACATCGTCGAAGCAGCAGAGTCTATTCATTCTTTTATACATGATGTCGAGAAAAATGATTTTGTGAACAATGATCTCGTTCGCAGTGCCGTGTTGCAAAAGCTGACAATAATAGGTGAAGCTGCTGCTCGATTACCTAAAGATTTCCTGAACCGTCACGCTGAGATAGAATGGTCTGATATTGTGGCATTTCGCAATATTGCGGTCCATGCCTACTTTGTGGTTGATTGGTCAATTGTTTGGTATACCGCAACACACGATGTTCCTGATTTACAGGGCCTCGTTGCGCAGATCATAGCCACAGAATATCCAGAAACAAAGGACTAACCATGACCGAGCTACGCGATAAACTTATTCTGATTGTGGACGACGAGCAGCGCATGCTTAACTTCATGCGCATGAATCTGGAACTGGAAGGTGTGCGGGTAATCACCGCGACTGACGGGCGCGACGCGGTGGACAAAGTGCGCGAAGACATGCCTGATGTGGTCGTCATGGATATCATGATGCCGGGCATGGATGGCTTCGAGGCGCTGCGCCGCATCCGCACCTTCTCGCAGGTGCCGGTGCTGTTCCTGACCGCTCGCTCTGAGGAAGAGGATCGCATCAAAGGGCTGGAATTGGGCGCGGATGACTACATCAGCAAGCCGTTCAGCCACCGCGAACTGATCAGCCGCATTCGCGCAGTGCTGCGCCGCCACTACACGCCGCCGCCCACGCCGCAAACCGTAATCACGGTAGACGACCGGCTGACGATCGACTTTGCGCGACGCGAGGTGCTGATCAACGGCGAGCGCGTCAACCTGCGCCCGACCGAGTACCGGCTGCTGTATCATCTGGTGCAGAACGCTGGCTACGTCATGACGTATGAGATGCTGCTGACGCGCGTGTGGGGGCCGGAATATCGTGACGAGACGCATTACGTTCGACTGTACATAACGTACCTGCGTCAAAAGATCGAGGAAGACCCCTCGAATCCGAAATACATCCTGACCGAGCGCGGCGTCGGCTACCGCTTCGTTGATTTCCGCCGCAACAGTTAGCCACAGAGGCCATAGAGCAAACTGAAAAATGTCATCTAGCAATCAAGAATCCGCGTTCATCGGCGTGTATCTGCGGTTATTATTCATCTAACACTATGCTCGGCATCATCATCGTCTGGTTCATCAATCTTTTTCGCGCCATCGGTAACGGCTGGCGCATGCTGCTGCGCCGCCGCGTGGATTACGTGCGGATCGAACTGAGCGGCAGCCTGCCGGAGTTTGCCGACCCGCCGCGCTGGTGGCAGCGCCGTCTCCTTGGCGCGCAATCGCCGCCGAGCCTCCATGAGCTTCGCCGTCAGCTTCAGCGTATCGCCGCCGACCCGCATGCCCAGGGTGTGCTGCTGGTCATCAACGGGCTGCCGGTCGGCTGGGCCACGCTG
>DASTWM010000211.1:0-4267 GCA_035765855.1 Roseiflexaceae bacterium | reverse complement strand
CTGGCATGAACATGAGCATCATGCCAATTACGGGCATTCCGCTGCCGCTTATTTCCTACGGCGGCAGCTTCACGCTGACGGCGCTGGCGGCAATCGGCATCCTGGAGAGTGTTGCGCTGCGGCGGCGGCGGATCGTCTTTTGATAATCTCAGGTTAATATGCCAGACATGCTGATGTGCCTTTCCAACGGCACAGTTCATACTGATTTTACGCCCGCAGCGATCGACAAGATGCTGCAAGCGCCAGACAATATTGTCTGGTACGACATCGTCGATCCCGACGATCACGATGTCGCCGTGCTGCGCGATGAATTTCATTTCCATCTGCTCTCAATCGAGGATGCGCTGCGCGGCTATCAGCGTCCAAAGATCGAGACATACAGTAAATATTACTTTCTGGTGTTCTACGCGGTTTGCTATCGCGAAGATCACACGCTCGATACACAGCAACTCAATCTGTTTTTGGGCAAGAATTACATCGTCAGCGTGCATAACGGCGAGTTCAGGCAGGTCCAGGAAACAATGTCACGCTGGCGCGCGCCCGAAAGCCCGCTCGGCAACACGATCGGCGCGCTGCTGTACGCCCTGCTCGACTCGATTGTCGACGATTATTTTCCGGTCGTGGATCGAGTGGCCGAGCACATCGACGAGCTTGAGGACGCTATTTTTAAGGAGTTTGACCAAAGCGCCATTCAGAGTATCTTCACGCTCAAGCGCGATTTGTTGCAGGTGCGCCGCATTATTGCGCCCGAGCGCGACGTGATTAACACGCTGCTGCGGCGCGACGTGCCGGTGTTTCAGCCCGAAGACACGGTGTACCTGCAAGACGTGTACGATCATGTGGTGCGCGTCGCCGACAGCCTTGACGTGTACCGCGATCTGCTGTCGAGCGCGCTCGATAGTTTTCTGTCGGTTCAGTCCAACAACTTAAATCAAATTGTAAAAGTTTTGACAATTGCATCAATTATTCTCATGTCCGCCGCGCTGGTTGCTGGGATTTATGGCATGAATTTCGAGTTCATGCCCGAGCTTCACTGGCGCTTTGGCTACTTCTATGCGCTTGGCCTGATGGTGGCTATCAGCCTCGGGCTCGTGCTCTTTTTTCGACATAAAAAATGGCTGTAATACAACACCTTTACCTTCACATTCCGTTTTGCCACCGGCGCTGCTCCTATTGTAGTTTCAACACCTACGCGAACATGGACGATCGCATGGCGGCGTACACCGACGCGCTGTGCCGCGAGATTGAGGCGCGTGGCTCGACAGACAAGGAGGCAAGGAGACAAGGAGATAGGGAGACAATAGACTTCTCCCTTTCTCCTCGTCTCCCTGTCTCCCCATCACGCGGCCTGACGCGCGCCGACCTGCTGCCGACCGTGTTTTTTGGCGGTGGCACGCCCACCATGCTGCCGTTGGATCAGTTGGAGCGGATTCTGCGCGCCGCCGACCGGGTGGTGCCGCTCGACGGGGCGGAAGTTACCCTGGAGGCCAACCCTGGCACGGTGCTGGGCCGCGACTACTTGCGGGCGCTGCGTGACATGGGCGTGAACCGCATCAGCATGGGCGTGCAAAGCCTTCATGATCCAACGTTGCGGGTGCTGGGCCGCATTCACACCGCTGCGGAGGCACGCGCCTCGTTTGAGGATGCGCGCGCGGCGGGCTTCGAGCGCATCAACCTTGATTTCATTTTCGGGCTGCCAGGCCAGACGGTCGAGCAGTGGGACGCTGCGTTGCAGGAAATCAGCACCTGGGGCGCGGACCATTTCTCGCTCTACTCGCTGATTCTGGAGGAAGGCACGCCGCTGCATGCGCAGGTGCTTGGCGGGCGCATGACCGTACCAGACGACGACGCCACCGGTGAGATGTACGAAATCGCCATGGCGCGGCTGGCCGAAGCGGGCTACCAGCAGTACGAAATTAGCAACTGGGCCAAAGACAAGAACAAAGAACAAAGACAAGAGAACAAAGAACAAACAGCCATGAAACCGTCGCCATCTTTTGTTCTTTGTTCTTTACCCTTTGTTCCTTCTGAAGCCTGCCACCACAACCTGGCCTACTGGCTCAACGCCGATTATCTGGCGTGTGGGGCGGGCGCGCATGGCCACGTTTATCCGCGCCGTTACCATGATGTGCTGGGTATCGACGAGTATATTCGCACGGTGCAAAGCGGCGCACTGCCGACCGCCGAAATCATTGATCTCGACGAGCGCGACTTGCAGGCCGAAACCATGTTCATGGGCCTGCGGCTGAATGCTGGCGTGAGCTACGCGCATTTTCGCGACCGCTGCGGCGTGGAATTAGCGGACGTGTACGGCGCGACATGCGATGAACTGATCGAGTTGGGGCTGTTGGAGCGCGATGCGATTGGCGTGCGGCTGACCGAGCGCGGGCGCATGCTGGGCAACCAGGTCTTTATGCGCTTTGTGGATTGAGTGAGAACAAAGAACAAAGCAACACAGAACAATGACGATGAGATTTTGTTCTGTGTTGTAGAAGCATAAGCGCTCATTCGTCTGGCCTGGACGTCAGCGGCACCTGCGGCACATCGGTGATGTCCACGTCAACAGTGCGCACCCAGCCAATATCCCATGGGCCGCGCGTCAGCACAAGGTACCAGCCTTCGCGCGTCGCCAGCGGCACCAGCAGTTGTCCGGCTGCGAGGCGGCGCGCCACCGGGCTGTTGAGATTGCCGTACTGATACAGCGGCGTGTTCGCGGCTTTGGGCTTCAGCATGGGCAGATTAACCGGCTGCCGGGCGGCAGTGTCGTTCGGGTCGCGCGCATGAAGGTAGGCCAGCACGCCCTCGGCAATACCTTGCGCCACCACCTCCGGGCGCTTATACAACAGATTCCAATCGGTGGGATAGGTCATGAAGCCAGTTTCGATGATAACGGCGGGCGTCGTCGGCGCGATGCTGTGCCAGTAGCGGTACGACGCGAAGGCATAATAGGCGCGCATGTCCACCGACGCGCCGCGCGGGTCGGGCGGCAGTTCCGTGACGCGCTCGTAGCTGTCTTGCACCGCCGCCGCAAGCGCTTCCGAGGCGGGCGACGCGCGGTAGGGCGTGGCGATCTTCCAGCCGTGCCGCACGCCTGCCTGCGCGCCGCTCACGCCGTCGGCATGGATTGATACAAATGCGTCAGCCGTGTAGCCGATCGGAATCACCGTCGGCAAAAGGTCAACCTGCACGCCCGCCGCTTCAAGCTGTTGTTGCACCGCCTGCGCGATCGGCAGATTAATTTCCCATTCGTCGTAGCCGCGCACGTAGGAGCCAGACCATGTGCGGAACTGCTGCATCTCGTCGGGCAGATTTTCCAGCTTCCAGTGACCGGCCTGGATTCCGACGCGCGGCGCGGGTACAGCTGTCGGCTCTGGCGCGCTGGTGGGCGCCGGCTCCGGCGTGACAGTCGGCGGCTCGTCGGTCGGGGCATGCGTTGGCTGCGGAGCGGCAGCAGGCCATGTTGCGGTGACAGCCTGGGCGGCTCCTTGTGCGATTGGCTCGCTGGTCGTACAGCCGGTGAGCAATACAGCCAGTATGCCTATGAGTGAAAGCAAGCGATGATGGCGCATATATATCGTTAGTCGTCCATGAACGCTGTCGCGTCAACAATCTGGTAGCTATAGCCCTGCTCCGCCAGAAACAACTGGCGGTTGTGTGAAAAATCCAGCTCGCGCGTGTCGCGCGTGACCAGCGTGTAAAAATGGACATGCCGCCCATCCGGCTTAGGCCGTAGCACGCGCCCGAGCCGCTGCGCCTCCTCCTGGCGCGAGCCGAACGTGCCAGAGACTTGAATCAGTAGTTCTGCATCCGGCAGATCGAGCGCGAAGTTGCCGACCTTGGAAATAATCAGCAGCAACTCGTCGCCCGCGCGAAAGGCATCGAACAGCCGGTTGCGCTCGCGCTGCGGCGTCTTGCCGGTGATCAGCGGCGCGCCAAGGTCGTCAGCGATCTGCTGAAGCTGGCTGAGATACTGGCCAATCACCAGCGTCGGCGTGCCAGCGTGGCGCGCAAGAATCGTGCGAACGATCGACAACTTCTGCGGGTTTTCGGCGGCGATCCGGTACTGCTCGTGCCCCTCCGCTATGGCGTAGCCCATGCGCATGTCATCCGGCAAATTCAGGCGCACCTCGACACAGCGCGCCTCCGCAATCCAGCCGCGCTGCTCCAACTCGCGCCATGGCAGGTCATACTTCTTCGGGCCAATCAACGCGAACACATCGCCCTCGCGGCCATCCTCGCGCACCAGCGTGGCCGTCAGGCCGAGCCG